>JBIIEK010000148.1:0-7494 GCA_044237895.1 Bdellovibrionota bacterium | reverse complement strand
AGCCACCAAGTAGCGGGGTGTATTACTTGCGCTCAAGGGGGGCTTGAAAAAGCCTCCCGCGTTTCTCTCTCGATCTCTTGCCCGTCTAGTTGCTCGCCACCAACTCTCATGTCTCGGAGCGATTACCGCTTCTCTTTTTCGCTTTCAGTTAGCCCGGGTTGTAGCGCCTGAAAAAAAGCGTCCTGCATCCTTTTCTCCGTGTAGCCGGCCTTCACCTCTTCTCCGTCGGTGGAGGCTGTCCCAGCAACTTCCAAAAATCGGAGGAAAAGAGAGCGGCGACACGTTGACAGTTCCCCTTCAAGGCATATCCTTCTCTGATGAATCACCCAACCTTCACATGGCTCCCCGCCCCCAACCTCTCATGCGTTGGTGTGGATGGCTGCAAGGGTGGCTGGATCGTTGCGACGATTACGGACAGCAAGCTTGAGTTTGCCCTGTTGAGGCACCTTACTTCATTCCTTGAGGATACTCCGGCACGTGTCCTGATTGATATGCCGATCGGCCTTCCCGCCCAGCAGCGTCGCTCGTGCGATCTTGAGGCGCGCATCCTCCTCGGACAGCGGCGGTCAACGCTCTTTCCGGTCGCGACCAGGGAGGCACTCTTCGCTCCAACGTATCTAGATTGCTGTGAGGTCAACGCTCGACTGCAGGGGTGTCGCGTATCGAAACAGCTGTGGAATTTAACCCCAAAGATCCGTCACCTTGACTCTATACTACAGACACAACCAAGCGTGCATTCCTATGTAGCGGAGGGGCATCCTGAGCTCGCGTTTCTGAGCCTCGCGAGCAAGAGATCGGTTTTTCTTCCGAAGAGAACCCCCGAGGGGCAACATCAACGGATAACCGTGATCGATGAAAACCTCCGAGGAAGCGTGCGTGATGCGGTCGCTCGGTTCATCACGAAACACCCACGAGACGCCACAATCGTTGACTGTCTGGACGCCGCGGTGCTTGCGCTTCTTCTGTTTAAGGGACAAGGAGGTATCAACTTCCTTGGAGACGGGGCTGCGGACGAAGTCGGCATGCCCATGAGGATCGCTTCATCCGTGTTATCGCCCCTGTAGCTGGGCTACCCATCTCCTCCGCTCCAAGTAACTCAGGAACACTTACTTGTGAGTAAAGCGCTACCCGTATTGAGGACCCCGTACTACTTCCGCGCATGTAGCGACTTATCGCTTTTATACGAGGATTATGATTTCAGTTCTCAGTCTGAAGTTTGAGTCGTTCGCTTCAAGTCCTCTGGCCCTCGTTTCTCAAGTCTCCGTTAGTATACTTCTCTTCCCTGCAATTTATCGATGGCCCCAGGGCTTATCGTTTCTCGTTCGAGCGAGTGCTGGACGCTAGTATGTCACGGTCCTCAATGCCGATCGTAACACACCAATCAACGATATGCCTCTTTCGTTGGCCCTATTGGTTATACTGGTGGAACTAGTGAGTATTTTGCCGTGTTAAAAAAGGAGCTGTAAGCTTAATGAGGCCGTCGAAAAATGAAAGACTTCCGTTGTCCTAGTAGCTGTTAGTCTCTAACTACTATCGACGCGACATACCGAACTTCCTGGCGCGCGAACGAGATCGTATGAGTGCCCCGTTCCTGTAGTAGTGGCTTCAACGCTCCTGAGAGTTCCCTAACGGGCACCTCATCTACGAAATGGATCGCGTCTCCATCGGTCATCCCCATGACTCCGACTACGCTCGTCTCGTCCACATTGTGTAGGACGATTCCTGAGCCTCCCACCGGGCCAGCGGTCAGGCTAATCGAGGAATCGCCAAAGAAGTTGTTGGGCGTCGCCACCTGACTCATCGCTGACGGCGGTGCCTCGAAGAGAAGTACCGATTTATTGACCGCGGTGAATGATGGAACTCGAGACGTTGGTTTCGCTTGAGCGATTGTCGCGGTTGGCGCGGGAGTCTGCCTGCGCTCGAAACCATACTGGTTAGTTCTAAAGCATCCTTTTTTATTGTCACAGGCCATTCCCGTGTAGCCACAGTTGTTTTTGTACTTGAGACAAGAATAGCCGCCCGCCTTTAATTCAACGCACTCTTGATAGCTGAATACATCGCCCGGTAGGCAGCGAGATTCTTGCGTGCAATCAGGAGGGCAAGAAGAGAATCCACCACACGCGTGGCCCGGGGATGACCATACAGCGTCACCCCCACGAGTGGCGCAACAGGTTTGTTTGAATTTTCGACCAAGGGTGTCAGTGCATGTATATGAGAACCCAGCGGGAGAGCACAAATGCCCACCCTCATTACAGCTCGAAGGAACAACAGTCGACTCGTCAGGGCTAATTATGATGGTCTTAGTGGCCGTTGAGTACTGAAGGCAGCTTAACGCGATGTTTTCTGAGGCGTTACCGCACACCTCGACCCGTGCCCCAGGCCCCATCTTCTCTTGAATTCTCTTGATTGCTTCTTGAGCCTTTGCCTCATACTTAAAAGTCTCGCACGATTGATCATTTATCGTGAGCACGCAGCTTGGATACTTCTGGAGACAAACGTTAATCACCGCAACAAGGCGAGTCAGCATAGGTCCGTGCTGGTTGTTGATGAGGTGCACTCGATCGGAGCAGTTTGTTTCTTTGATGAAAGTCGCGAATCGATCGTTAATAACGGTCGCGACCATATCGCACGAACTGATCTCGGGATTGACGGCTGGGTCTGTGAAGCAGGTCTGACATTCGTTAAAAAACCGGTGGTGATCTTTCTCGTCGCCATTGGGGACCAAGCAGACGCAACATTTCTTGTAGACCGGAACGGGCGTGGCGGTAGCGGTAGGAGAGGGAATCGGAGTTTCGGCCACCGCCGAAGTTCCGAAGAGGCTTACGACAGTTATGAGGACAAATACAATTCTTTTGAAAAAGGACATTCGTTGAGGGTATCATCGACTATGCGTACAAGCGAGTCGAAGAATCGTTTGGTCGGCCCTGAGGGGCGTCGGCTTGGGGGAAACGGTGCGGTTCGCTTTAGATAGAGAAACAGCTACTTGAGAGTAAAGCGCTACCCGTATTTAGGCCGCACAATACTTCTGCGCCCGTAGCGACTTATGACTTTTGTAAGAGGTCTATAGTTCCAGTTCTCATTCTGAAGTTTGAGGCGTTCGCTTCAAGTCTTCTGGTCTTCGTTTCTCAAGTCTCCGTTAGTATACTTCTCTTCTCTGCAATTTACCGATGGCCCCCCAAGCACCTGGTCCAAGCACCTGGTACACCCTACCTTATCAAAGTCGCCGGAGCTCCTCGCAGCAGCAACGCTGCTTGGAAATAGTGTGAGCAACCCTCTGACATCACTACTTCGCGTGCTCTTGAAAAGTAGGGTGTACCACGGTAGGGACCAGGGTAGAGAGGCGTCGTCAAAGCAGCAGTTCTGCGACGGAGCTCATACGCAGTGCGAGTTTAAGTCCGAAGTTCAGGCGTTTGAGCTACCAGCTAAGTAGCTAGCGAATGCTCTTCCTTTGAAGGGTCCCCATAGTAGTCGACCATGTGGTTCTCTTACCGATGTGCGCACGACGGGGGGCGGCTGGCCATGCTTCTAGTAAACGAAGCCTGATTGATACCGATTCAGACAAGAACGGGCTTTTTTAGGTTTTGCTGGCTCGGCTGCTTGCCAAGCTGAGCTGTTTTTGTCACATTGATCTCTATGAACGTTTTCGCCAACAACCTCCTTACGCTAGGACTCCTTAGTCTGCTCCGTCAGGGTTGCTTGGCTTCGCGTTAATCCTCAAGAAAGCCAGCGACCCAGACGGGGCGGATGGCTTTCTAAAAATCAATAGAAATCACAGCCATTCCCCCACCTGAGACTCGCTCGCAGAGGCATGTTCAGCGCATAAGCGCTGGGTAGTACGGTCGGGTTAGTTTTCCCTTGATGTTGTCATCGAGGGGTGTGGAAAGGAGAAGGTATGAGTCAGTCGTTCGGGCAATCGCGGAAGGGCATGGATCCAGGGGACAAGTATGTACCCTATCGAGAAAGGTTCCCGCTACCAGAGAGCTTTACGCCAACATGGATGCAGAATCGCCCCACTAAGGCGCCTGAACTGGTGAGTGTGTGCCTTCGAGACGGTAATCAGACGCTCAAGAATCCGATGTCGCTGGAGACGAAGATACGCTACTTCCAGAAGTTGGTGGATTTGGGTTTTAGTCGTATCGAGACTGGTTATCCAGTCGCCTCGAAAATTGATGCGCTCTTCACCCGGTATTTGATTGAGAATCCGAAGATTCTCAAGGATTCGGGGCGAGAGATAAAGCCACAGGTGCTCGTCTTGGCGAAGCCAAAGATGATTCAGGAAACTCTTAAGTGCCTTCAAGGGGCTTCTTCGACCGTTGTTCACGTCTACAACTCGACATCCGACTCTCACCGTAAGGTGTTGAACATGACCGATCGTGAAGTGGTGGATATGGCGGTAAAGGCCACCAAATCGGTACGTGAGCTCTCACACAAGTATCGAGTTCCGGTTCAATATCAGTATTCACCGGAAAGTTTCTCAGGCACGCAGATCGGATTTGCGCTCGATGTCTGCAACGCGGTGATTAAGGAGTGGCAACCGACCAAAGAGAACAAGTTAATCTTGAATCTCCCCGCCACCCTCGAGCAGTGCGAGCCTGACGAGTACGCCGACCGTATTCAGTATATCTGCCAGAATATTCTCAATCGAGACAACGTGATCGTGAGTGTGCACACGCATAATGATCGGAACTCAGCGGAGGTCGCAGCGCACTACGGAGTGCGCGCGGGAGCGGATGGTGTCGAGGGGACTATTTTAGGTTTCGGCGAACGCTCGGGTAACACGGATCTTGTGGTATATGCTCTCAACTTGTTCACGCAAGGAATTAATCCCTGGGTTGATTTCAGCGATATTCCGGCTCTGCGAGAGTTTTGGGAGGAGTGCACCGGCTTAATAGTGCCAGAGCAGCATCCATACGCAGGCGATAATTTTAGTAAGCAGCGATCCGGAACTCATCAAGATACACATGAAAAGTACGTCGACTACGTTCGCAAGAATAGGGAAAAAATACATGCACATCCGTACTTGGGAATTGATCTTGTTGATATTGGGCGGGGTGATGAGAAAGTCGTGGAGGTGACGAGCCAGTCAGGGTGGCGTGGTCAGCGCTCGGTCCTAAATAATCAGTGCGGCGTGCATCCTCCAGAGGAGATGAAAGGAGAGATCTATCCTCTTATTCAGACCTGGTGCGAAGAGTCGGGGCGTGTCTGCGCGGCGGAGACCATGATGGAGCTTTTCCATCAGGAGTTCGTCAATAGAGAGGGATTTCTCGAGTTCGTGGAATGCATGACACACGGAAACTCCAAAGAAACTACGGTGGTCTTGACGGTTCGAGTGAACGGTAAAGAGATCACGGTTAAGGAAAACGGAGTCGGATCGATCGACGCCGCCGTGAACGCGCTTTGTAAGTTAGGACAGGATGTGACGTGCTCGAAGTTCTCTGAGGAGTCTCTCGGAAGTGACTCAAAGGCGTCAGCGATGAGCTACATTCAATTAACGCGCGGCGATATATCCCGATTCGGGGTGGGGCACGACTCAAGTTCCGAGTTATCAAACGTGCGAGCGTTAATATCGGCGGTCAATCGGCTCATTATCGCGGAAGAGGAGGCTGCGAAGCAGCGGGCTGCTTTACTAGGGTAAACAACTCGCCGGAGGGGGTGCCGATGTATACTTCACCGTCGGCGTCCTCTCCGATAGCGGAGATCTGATTCTTGGTGAGCTGAATAATGCGACGCGTGTTTCGCGCGGCGCCCGCGGCGGTTGAGGCGAACACTTCGCCAGAGACGCCGTCGGCGAAAATGTACGCGCCTTCCAACTCAGGAAAGCGAGATCCACGATAGATCACGCCCCCGACAACTGAGCGTGTCGCGTTTACGGTAAAGGGTGGTGGTGAGGCGTTCGTGAGAGCGCACGGGGTAGAAGCGCACTCTGATCCTTCCATGACGTTCCAGCCATAGCTCTTTCCGCGCTCGATCGAGTTAATCTCCGTAAGGCGCTCTCCCTCTTCAATAACGAGTACGCTGCCAAGCCCCTGGTACACCCAAGCACCTGGTACACCCTACCTTATCAAAGTCGCCGGAGCTCCTCGCGGCAGCAACGCAGCTTGGAAATAGTGTGAGCAACCCTCTGACATCACTGCTTCGCGTGCTTGTGAAAAGTAGGGTGTACCAGGGTAGGGCGTACATACGGTCTTGAACCAAGGGGTCTGCGCGTATTCACCCAGGCATGAGGCCGCAAAGTCCCGTTGGCTCTTGCCCTGCTCCGCCCTACTTTTCGGTAAAATGATAAAATGGGGACGTTTCCCTTTTGCGCCTTCCTGCCAATCGAAAATGAGAAATGGTAGCGTCGCCTTTTCTTCCCTTTTCTTGAACAAGAACGAAATGAAGATACTAGTGAGCAGCTTGGAGTTTAAAAACCTCGTTAAAAAAACCAAGCTGCTACAAAAGACGAAGCGTTAGTGAGGCATTGAGCACCACTTACGTCCGTTTGTCTTATGGTTGAGTAACCGGATTGGGAATGTCCTTACCGGTCGCCTCAGACAATCCTCCTGGCGTAAGCCGTAGGAGTGCTCCTTCACCGATTGTCGCGAAGTTGGCCTGAAAGCCATACTCAGTCGCTCTCAAAGGGTTTGCGACCAAGATGGAGATATTCTTCTCTCCTGGCTTCGTGATCTTGATCCACTGCGTGGAGTTAAGAGCTTTCCACTCGACAGAGTAGTCCGGGAATGCCGAACTCCACGTTACCCACGTTTCATCCCGCCACCTTCCAATGGAAAGTTTGGGATTCTGCGGGGTCGGCGGTCGCTGAAGAGTACGAATGTCTACCCTCGCTGCTGCGGAATACCTTCGGTCCACTTCACCAGACGTGGCAACCGAATACGTGCCATCAGTGTTTGCCGCAGGGTTGAACCAAAAGGTCCCCCGCGGCAAGACCTCAGAGTGGATGAAGTCGCCTGACACGTCGGTATAGGCGAAGACCTGATACCTTCCCGGGGGAAGGTAACGGTCTAACCTAAACACAGCGGTGTCTGTGAACTCCATCGCCCTGCCGTTGTCGACGTTCAGAGCGCGGGGTGCGGCGAACGCAACCGCTCGAGCACCGTTCGGCACGCGCGCGATAGCATCCCTCTCGTGACCCGCTTCGTAGATGGCAAAGCAGGTACGGATTGCGACGGAGAGCTTGTCTCCCTTGCCCCACGCTGTTGTGAGATATCTCACGCTCACCTCCCCGGGGATGAATCCGTCGGGATAGTTTGCAGCGTCTGCGTTGATCTCAATAACGGGTGTCTTCCCGTTCTGGATCAAGTCGTAGCCCTCCAAGGTGCCCACAGCTTTTCTTCCCAAGGCCATAAGAGGCTCGAGAGCATTGACTGAGGAAACGATCCCCAACAGGCTGACTGCCACTGCCACTAGCTTGTGTATCTTCATGATTTTGCAATTACTGGTTTGGTTGACTCTCGCCAGTTAAAACAGAACTGACGTAGACCGGACGAACACTCA
>JBIIEK010000021.1:0-25464 GCA_044237895.1 Bdellovibrionota bacterium | reverse complement strand
AAGGTGCTGAGGAAGATGGATGATGCATTGCCCCTGATAGGAGGCGTAGTTGACAGCGACGAGCAGGTGTTGGTCTTCGTATGTAAGGAGATACGATATGAAGTTCGCGTTTGTTGGATTCCCTTCCCACGCTGGTGAGCAGCTCAGAAGGTACCAGTCGCCACTTTTTCCAATCGGCGAATTCACGACCGGTATCAGCTTTTGATAGAACGAGACGAGCGTGGTATTTGCAATTTCGCTCGGTCCTCTATTCAGGTGGACGGGAACCCTTATCTTGCTCCCTTTCAGTTGGCCGTGATGGAAGAAGCGCAAGCCGGGAGCGAGGGCTGCAAGGGTTGCTGCAGCTTGATGCTCCTCATCCGAGAGCCTTGAAGATACGCGGGGCTCGTCGTGATTCTCGAGGAAGCGCGCCATGTGGTGTTGATACGCGATCGGCGCTTGAAGGTGCTCTCGCACTCTCGTGGCTTCGTGATGCATGAGGTGGTCGTAAAGCACTTTGTCGTACGTAAAATCAAACCCGTGGTCTTGGAGTCTTTGCTCGTAACCCCAGTATACCTCGGCGAGAAACATGAATCGGGGATTGTCCCTCTTCACCGCCGCGATCGCCTCTGGCCAGAAAGGTGGGATACTCTCCTTAGGTCGGACGATTTCACCCCACGTCTCCGCGAAGACCTCCGTCTCCAGCAGCATCGCCATGTCACAGCGTACGCCCCCACATCTGGAAGCTACGCTCCTGAGCTCACCTATCATCGCCGCGCGCAGTTGAGGGTTGTAATAGTTTAGTTGCAGCGTGTCGGGCCAACCAGGAAAGTTGGGATCTCGACCGAACGCGTACACATCACCGTCAGGGAGGCGTGCCCAACGCCAAGGGTCCTTTTCAAGGTCCTCCTCGGTGCCTTTGATGAGAAAGTCGGGACGTTGGGTAACCCATGGATGATCGAATCCTATGTGGTTAGGGACGAAATCGAGGAGGAGATCGAGCCCCCGTTGCTCTAAGCGTTCGCGAAAACGGGCTAGAGCTGAATCTCCACCCAGCGAGGGCTCTACGGTGTAACCGCAAACGGCGAACGGGGAGCCGCAGATATCGGCGTCGGTTAGGTCTGGTAGAGCATGACGATACTCGTCATGCCAATCTCGGTGTGAGATAGATATCTCGCGCCCGGTAGGGCCGATCTTCCAAACCCCTAGGAGCCAAACCCAGTCGAACCCTTGCGACGCGAGCGAGTCAAGGAGGGAGTTGGGAACGGAATCGAGAGTCGAGCCTGGACCGAGACTGGATAGCAGCACCTTCGTGTTGATCTGGTAGAGGCTTGGATTCACAGGACGGACTATAGCCGCTGTCAGCTCTAAGGCAAACCCGCTATGTTCGGTTCAATGTTCTGAATTCGTTGGGATTGCTCACCGTTTATCTGTTTCGCCAAAGTACCCTCTCCGGTACATTTTACCTGTTGGTTCGTGCCGGTTTGTTATCGGTCACCCGAGTAGGGGGAGGGGCGTTGCGCCGTTCTTTGCTGCCGTGTAAGAACCAGGGGAATTTTGGCGGAAGGGGGCTGATATTTTACCCCTCGAAGAGGTACCAAGCATATGGGTTTAGTGCGTGATTTTTACCGGTCCACGGTCGGAAAAAAGATGGCCATGGCGTTGAGTGGCGTCGTGCTTGTGTTGTTTGTTTTGGGGCATATGGCGGGAAATCTCAAGATATTCGCCGGCATCGACCCCGCCACAGGTCATTACAAGATCGATGATTATGGGAGATTCCTAAGAGCGATGGGCGCCGAGATGTTGGGCCACTCTGGTGTTCTGTGGCTCGTTCGGATAGCGCTCTTGCTCTGCGTAGTGATTCACGCTGTAAGCGGCATTCAGTTGGCGCGACTTAATCGACGGGCAAAGCCTGTGGGGTACGAGGTTCGCTCATATCGTTCTGCCAATGCCGCATCGTTGACTATGCTCTACGGAGGGCTTTTTTTAATCCTCTTTATCTCCTATCACATCCTCCACTTCACTACTGGTACGGTACACTTTAGGGGATTTGTTGAGGGTGAGGTGTATTCAAATGTGTACAGCGCCTTTCAGAATTACGGGATCGCCGGCTTTTACGTCGTGTCGATGGCGCTCCTAGCGCTGCATCTGTACCACGGCACATGGAGTATGTTTCAGACCCTGGGCGTGGATACCCCCCGCTGGAATAAGGGGATTCGAACGATGGCTAAGATCGTGGCGATAGCGATGTTTGTAGGATTTTCAAGTGTCCCTGTAGGGATCTCGGTCGGCGCTCTTCCCGCTCCAAGGGTGGAAGCAGGTACTAACTAGTTTGTCAGAGAGATAGGTAGGATATGCATTTAGAATTGAACTCTAAGATCCCTGACGGCCCGCTCGAGCAGAAGTGGGCTAAGCACAAGGCCTCTATTAAGTTGGTTAATCCCTCGAACAAGCGAAAGTACTCGATTATCGTGGTGGGCACGGGGCTCGCTGGAGCCTCCGCGGCGGCGTCGTTTGGAGGCGCACAGTATCGCCGCTCAGGGGGGTATTAATGCAGCTAAGAATTACCAGAACGATGGCGATAGTGTCTTTCGGCTCTTTTATGACACCGTGAAGGGTGGGGATTTCCGCGCACGAGAAGCTAACGTGTATCGGCTCGCGGAGTTAAGTGTCAACATCATCGACCAGTGCGTCGCGCAGGGTGTGCCGTTTGCGCGCGAGTATAGTGGGCTTCTCTCAAATCGGTCGTTCGGAGGCGCGCAGGTTTCGAGAACGTTTTACGCGAAGGGTCAGACCGGCCAGCAGCTCCTTTTGGGAGCCTATGCGGCGCTCAATCGGCAGATACACTCGGGTGCAGTTGGGATGAATCCGTACACCGAGATGCTCGACCTGATCGTTTCAGAGGGGCGGTGTAAGGGGATCGTGACGAGAAACCTCCGCACAGGGAAGATCGAGAGCCACGTGGCTGATGCCGTTGTTCTTGCCACGGGCGGATATTCGAACGTCTTCTATCTCTCCACAAATGCCATGGGGTGCAACGTTACCTCTATCTGGCGTGCGTATCGACACGGGGCGGGCATGGCCAATCCGTGCTTTACTCAGATCCATCCAACATCGATCCCAGTTCACGGCGAGCATCAGTCAAAACTAACGTTAATGAGCGAGTCGCTCCGAAATGATGGTCGTGTTTGGGTTCCGAAAAAGCAAGGGGATACCCGCGCCCCCCATCAGATCCCTGAAGATGAGAGGGATTACTATTTAGAGCGACGATACCCGAGCTTCGGAAATTTGAGTCCTCGCGATATCGCCTCGCGCGCGGCCAAGGAGCGTTGCGACGCTGGGTATGGTGTAGGTCCGATGGGCCTCGGTGTGTATCTGGATTTTGCGGACTCTATAAAGCGACTAGGCCGTGACGCGATTGAAGCTCGTTATGGAAATCTCTTTGATATGTACGACAACATATCCGGGGAGAACCCCTACGAGGTGCCGATGCGTATCTATCCAGCCCCGCACTACACGATGGGTGGGCTCTGGGTTGATTACAATTTAATGACCACGATTCCTGGACTCTTCGCAGCTGGAGAGGCGAACTTTTCTGATCACGGCGCAAATCGCCTCGGTGCTAGCGCGTTGATGCAGGGGCTCGCGGATGGGTACTTCGTACTGCCGTACACTATCGGTGATTACCTCTCAGGCGTTAAGCCGGGAAGTTTAAGTCTCGACGCTCCGGAGGTTCGTGCTGCTGAGGATCGCGTGACGGGCCGTCTCAATACCTTCCTCTCCATGAGGGGGCGTAAGCCGGTCGATCACTATCACAAACTCCTTGGACGGATCATGTGGGACAAGTGCGGAATGTCGCGCACCGCCGATGGTCTCAAGGGGGCTATTCAGAGGATCGGTGAACTTCGAGAGGAGTTCTGGAGCAATTCATTCGTTGGAGGTACCGGCGAGGAGTTGAACCAGGAGCTTGAAAAGGCAGGCCGCGTTGCTGATTTCTTTGAGTTTGCCGAGCTCATGTGTGTCGACGCTCTTAACCGTAATGAGTCGTGTGGCGGGCATTTTCGCGAGGAATACCAAACTGAAGATGGCGAGGCGCTTCGTAACGATAGCGAGTACTGTTACTCAGCGGTGTGGAGTCAGCGGGCCGATGGAGCTGGGCATGAACTCACCAAAGAGCCGCTTGAATTCAAGAACATTCACCTCGCAACTCGTAGTTACAAATAAGGAGACCGTTGTATGAATCTTACGTTATTCGTGTGGCGACAGAAGAATGCTCATACTCAAGGCGGCTTTGAGCGGTATGAAATTAGTGATGTGAGTGAGGACTCCTCGTTTCTGGAGATGCTCGATATGCTCAACCTGCGCTTGGTTGAGTCGGGTGACTCGCCGGTCGCGTTTGAACACGACTGTAGAGAGGGGATCTGCGGGTCCTGCTCGATGAGTATTAACGGGCGGCCACATGGTCCGAAGAAGCTGACCACTGCGTGCCAACTTCATATGCGAAACTACAAAGATGGAGATGTAATCTACGTCGAACCGTTTCGAGCGCGAGCATTTCCTGTGGTGAAGGACCTTGTTGTTGACCGGTCAGCATTTGATCGGATCCAACAGGCCGGCGGTTACGTATCGGTGAATACGGGAGCCGCTCCGGAGGCCAATGCAAACGCTATTGAGAAGGATAAGGCCGATGAAGCTTTCGATGCGGCGGCGTGTATCGGTTGTGGAGCCTGCGTAGCTGCTTGTCCGAATGGATCCGCCATGCTGTTTACAGCCGCTAAGGTGACGCACCTCTCTCTTCTGCCGCAGGGCCAGCCCGAGCGAAATGCTCGTGTGGTGGAGATGGTCAACAAGATGGATGCCGAGATGTTTGGTGGGTGCACTAATCACGGGGAGTGCCAAGAGGCTTGCCCGAAGGGGATTAGCATTAAATACATCTCCCAACTGAACCGAGACTTCCTTTCAGCGACCGTTAAAAAGGCGCTCTCGCTTCGTGGTAAGATGCAGTCGCAGTAGTCGCTGGGGCGCCTAACCCTCTGATTTGTCCACGCAAGACGTATCGGCTTGTTTCGGGTATAGTCGGATTCGTAAAGGGAGTCCCCTATGAAACGACCGTTATCACGTATCTTACCCCTCATGCTCGTGCCAGCCTGCCTCGCTGTTGGTTGCGCTCCCGCAGGGAGGTCTCTATCGCCAACTCCGGAGACCACATCGATCGGTTCTTGCGAGCCGCTTCCTTGCGCCAAGGTTGTGCTCCAGGATCTTCCGAAGCTTTCGGATTCGATGGGAGAGGAGGCGCGTGAGCTCATCTATGCTCAGGTAGACACGATCCTCTTTGCTCCGCTTGATGATTCGGTGGGCGTGTCTAACCGCGAGGCGTTTTTGGCGAGCGTTGAAGATCAGTTCGCTGAATATCTAAAGCTCAGGGAGGGCGACGCATCCTCGGAATGGGAGGTCTCTCGTGCCGCCTCGCTCTTAGCAGTAGATGAGGCGGTTGTTAGTGTAAAGATTTCGAGTGAGGGGTACGTCGGAGGTGCGCATGGTTTCCACGACGAGCGGCTTATATCTTTTGACGCCAAGACGGGGAGAGCGCTTACGTGGGATGACCTTATAGGTGGAGGTTCCCGGGCTCCACTCCTACGGGTCGCGGAAGCGGAGTTTCGCAAGGTGAGAAACGTCCCCCTCACCGAGTCTCTACGGGATGCAGGGTTTGAATTTCCGGAAGGGGCCGATTTCGCGTTGCCCTCAAACTTTGCCGTCACGCAAGAGGGTGTTCGTTTGCACTACAATCCATACGAGATCGCTCCGTATGTGATGGGAGCTACGGATTTGGTCATACCGGCGGATGTTGCAAGTGGTGTGCTCCGCTCCGACCTGCCCGCGTTGGCTCTGCTTCAGAGTTCGCACGATAATCTTTAGAGGGTCTATGTTTATCCAACACGGGAGTCCAGCTCTAGTACTCGCACCGATGGACGGAGTTACCGACTTTCTTATGCGTGAACTCCTTACGGAGGTGCAACCCTTCTCATATTGCGTGACCGAGTTCATTCGGGTGTCGGCGCTCGTGCCATCAGAGCGGGTATTTTTGACTGACGTTCCGGAGCTCAACTCGGGATGTAGAACGCTCTCTGGTGCGCCGATTCAAGTTCAGTTGTTGGGGGGCGATCCAGAAAAATTGGCCGCGTCTGCATTGCGGGCAGTTGAGCTGGGGGCTCAAGGGATAGACCTAAACTTTGGATGTCCCGCACCCACCGTAAATCGTCACGATGGTGGAGCTACTCTCTTAAAATTCCCAGAGAGGATTGAAGCGATTGTGAGCGCTGTTCGCGCGGCCGTTCCCCTTGAGATTCCAGTATCAGCGAAGCTCCGGCTGGGGTGGGATTCTATGGCTTCGATTCATGAGAACGCTGAGCGCGCGGCTCGTGGTGGTGCCTCGTGGATCACGATTCACGGTCGAACGAAGATGCAGGGGTATACCCCACCGGCTTATTGGCGCCCCATCGGCGAAGTGCGCGCAAACGTGGGGATCCCGGTGGTCGCCAATGGTGAGATCTGGACCATCGACGACCTCAAACGGTGTCAGGAGGAGACCGGCTGCGAGCATTTCATGATCGGGCGCGGGGCTCTCGCTGAGCCTGGAGTCGTTCGAGCGTGTGCGCAGTATCTCGGTATGCAGGTGACCCCCTCGCATGTAGGAGCCTTAGATGGGGATCCAAAATTGTGGAGGGACCTTTTAACCAAAGTGGTGGCCCGTTCAACGTGCAGTAATGAATCTGAGCGTCGCACGGTGTCGCGTCTGAAGCAGTGGCTTAATTATGCCCACAAGCGCGAGACCATCTCGTGGTTCGATGAGTTAAAGCGCCTTTCGTCCTACGATGAGATCCTTGGAAGGTTAGATACCTATGCCTCGAACCCTTCGGAGCGGGAGGCGGCCTAATGGAGGAGCTTCTTAGTGTCGCGCGCGAGTCAGCGGAGGCGCGAACGTGGTCGCAGGCGGTTGAGCTGGCACGCACCGCGGAATTTCACGAGCAGCACTCCCTCGACCCAGACGAACGGGTGTTTCGTTTGGTGCGGGGACCCCGAGATCCGGTTCTGAGTATCTCCCTTTCCGAACGGAATACGGCGTGGCAGTGCGACTGTAGCGAGAGCGAGGATCCGTGTAGGCACGTTCTCGCCACCATTATCGCCGTACGACAGGGTAAGGTGGAGAGGGTTACGAGCCGTTCGCGAGGTGGAGCGAGCGGTACCCTTATTCATTCGTTTCGCCGAGCAGGTAAGTACCTTGCGTTTGAGAGGGCGTTTGTCTGGGGAGATGAGAGGTTTCCTTTTGAGGATTCGGTGTCCTCAGCGCTAGAGCGTCTGACGAAGGGGCGAGGTTCTGTCGCGGTGACCAAGGAGGAGTTGCAGATCGACCACGTGCTCCCGAGCAAAAAGTGTGGAATCTTCGAACCAAAAACGTTGCGGCTTCTGCTGAAGTCGTTGTCGCGGCTCTCCCACGTTGAGCTCGACGGTGTTCTTACGAAGGTCCTTCCGCACGCGATCGACGCAATAGTCGAAGTGAGAGATGAAGAAGGGGGGTTCCGGCTAAGACTTCAAGAGGTTGAGGGATGCTCCGAGCGCTTTGAGAACGGCGCCGCTCTCGTTGATGGTTCTATAGTCGCGGTGAACGACCTGTCGCTCTCAAGTGAAGAGCTTCGATCTCTTGGCGGCGAGGGGGTCTGGTATCCGAAGAAGAGAGCTGGCGAGCTCGTCTCAACCGTTATACCCGCGCTTGAAAAGAGCGTGCCCGTAGTCGTGGTGGGGACCGGCCTGCCAAAGGCGCGACGGGTCGCACCTCGGATCGTCATCGAGACCCTTAGCGACGGCCGTGGCGATCAACTTACCGTTGTGCCCCGTCTCGTGTACGGCGACCCGGTAATCGCCGAGGTTCGCGGTGACGTTCTTGAACAGGTCTCATCCCTTGAGGTCCCCGTTCGAGATCGAGTTGCTGAATCCAGGGTGGCTCGCGAGGTTCAGAGCGCTCTCATGGTACGTCTCTCTGAGGCCCGAGCTTTCTCTGGAGAGGCCGCCGTGAGATTCGTTGAGAAGCTAAAAGGCTGGGAGACTAAAGGGGACGGAACTACCGTCTTCGTTCCCGCCCGCGACCTCTCACCCCGACTCTCCGGATCGAGAGAAGGGATTGATATCACCTTTATTACCGATGATGGTCGCTCGGCTGACCAGGCGTCCATCCTATCGGCATGGAGAGGGGGATCCTCGTTTGTTCGCCTCGTTGATGGCGGGTGGGGTCTCCTTCCGCGCGCGTGGCTCGATGAGCACAGGGTGGCGCTTGAGCGGCTCCTGTCAGCGCGCGCCTCCACAGACCGAACAACGGCTGCACTCCTTCCGGACGTGGAGGAGATCTGCGAATCCCTCTCCGTTGGTATTCCTGAGTACTATCGTAGATTGAGGGAGGGGCTCGACGATCCCTCGGCGTTAGAGGACCCGACTCTTCCTGAAGACCTGACAGCGGATTTGCGGTCGTACCAACGTGACGGCGTGCGGTGGCTATCATTTCTACGTGACAATGGAATGGGGGCTTTGCTCGCCGATGATATGGGGCTAGGCAAAACACTTCAGGCGATGACCGTCATGCGGGGCCGGGTTCTCGTCGTCTGCCCCACCTCGGTGCTGTACGGTTGGGAACAACAACTCAAGCTCTTTCGACCCGCTCTGAGCGTATCCCGGTATCACGGTTCGACTAGGCAGCTTAAACCCGACGCTGCAGTTACCCTAACAACCTACGCGGTGCTCCGCTTGGACATTGAATCGCTCAGTCAGATTGAATGGGACACTATCGTCCTGGATGAATCTCAGACCATAAAAAATCCTGAGAGCCAGGTGGCCCGTGCTGCGTATAGGCTTCGTGGCGGATTCAAGATCAATCTTAGTGGAACCCCCGTGGAGAACTCCCTTGAGGATCTGTGGAGTCAGTTCCACTTTCTGAATCCGGGACTTCTCGGCACTCGCGCTTCTTTCAGTGAGAACGTAGAGCAGGCGATACGGTCTGGAGATCGTAAGGCTGCAGAGCGGCTTAAGAAGCAGGTAGCGCCCTTCATTCTCAGACGCATGAAGAGAGATGTCGCCAAAGAGCTGCCACCAAAGACAGAGGTCGTGCTTGAGTGTGAACTCTCCTCTGAGGAGCGAGTTGTGTATGACTCAATTCTAGCCGCGTGTCAGCGCGACGTCGTTGAAAAGCTTACTGAGGGGAGTGATGTGTTCTCGGTCCTTGAGGTCCTGCTTCGTTTGCGTCAGTCGTGTTGTCACTTGGGTCTCATACCGGGACAATTCGCGAACTCCTCAAGCAAGGTGTCGCTCCTTCTCGAGTCGCTATCTACATCGAAGGAGCAGGGGCATCGAGCGCTGGTGTTTTCTCAGTGGACTTCGCTGCTCGATCTTATCGAGCCAAAGCTGGTTGAAGGAGGGATCTCCTTCTCTCGTATTGATGGGGGGACCTCAGACCGGGAGCGAGTTGTACGAGAGTTTCAGGCGCTAGACGGTCCAAATGTGCTCCTACTTTCGCTTAAAGCGGGTGGTGTTGGTCTCAACCTCACAGCAGCTGATCACGTGTATATCGTGGACCCGTGGTGGAACCCTGCGGTAGAGGACCAGGCGGCGGATCGGGCCTATAGAATCGGCCAGGAGAACCCCGTCCTTGTGCACCGCCTGGTCGCCCGCGATACCGTTGAAGAGCGAGTCCTTGAGCTTCAGGAGCGCAAGCGGGGCTTACTTCTCTCTGCGGTTGGGGATGGTGGAGACGTGTCTCTATCGCGGGATGAGCTCCTAGAGCTGGTCTCCTTTCGATAGGCCTATTAACTAGCTGTATCTAGAGCGTTAATTCTTGGTTTTTGACTGAAGCATCGGGCCCGTTCATGCGGATATGGGGGCGTGGACCTGACTACCTCTCCCATACGCTCTATCCGGGGCAGGATTATAAAGCGGTGCGACCGACCGGCTGGTCCAGCTGTGCCGTTGAGCCCCACAGCTGGGGTGGCGAACTCGGCAGGGGAGCGCATCTCCCTTAGGAGCGCGGGCAGCGTGCTGTGTTCATTTGTAGTCACGCCGATGGTATTCATGGTGTGTGCCGCATATATGTGGAGCCAGCCCCTTGAAGAGGGCAACCAAGACGCCCCTAAAGCCTTTCCTGTTAAGATATCGGCGGTACAAAAGTTTAAGGACCTCGGTATAGAATATACGCGCCTGACGAAGCCCAATGGTGTCGTCGTAACAAAGATTTCTCGTGCGCGCTCCATCCCAGACGTAAAGCATATTGCGCCTGCCGTGCCGCAGCCTCGAGAGAAGGCGGAGTCGTCCCGGCCCCAGGTTCTTGAACGGAAGGTGTTTGCTATCCTTCAGAAGCATGGCCGCCCCGTTCAAAAGGGTGAAGTGCTCGCCAGAGCGATCGTGCAAGAGGCGCTCTCTCAGGGATACGATCCGCTCTTTGTAGCGGCGGTCATCAAGTCTGAAAGTGCGTTCAACTCGCTTGCTCGCTCTCACAAGGGGGCGCAGGGTTTGATGCAGATTATGCCCAAAACTGGAGCATGGTTGGCCGATCAGGTTTCGATACCGCGAGGGAGGCTGACCGACCCGGGCCATAATCTTAAGCTTGGAATCACCTACCTTAAACAGCTCGAAGCTGGATACGGGGGAAATAGGGTGCTGACACTCGTTGCGTACAACTGGGGACCTGGGCATGTGGAGTCGGCCTCTAACGGTCGCCGACGGGTGCCAGGCGAGGTTATGCAGTATGCGGTGAAGATCCTGAACGACTACCGCCGTTGGCACGGCGAGATAGGGTAGTGTCAGAACTGATTCGAACACATCCGACCACTAACCAAGGATGGTAATAATCCCGCTAGATAACCAGCACCTATTCGATATACTGGCGGGCGCTTCGGTCAGTGGAGGTGGTGTGACAGATTTTAGTTCTAAAGACGATTCTCGCGAGCGTGCAGATCGGTGCGATCAAGATGCGGCGTATCCGAAGTTCGATCTCTCCTTGCACAGAGAGATCGCGCGCGAGCGAGTGGTAAATATAAATGTAAAGGGGGTCTCTCCCGAGCTCGTCGTCAGCCTCTTCTCCTCAATCAGTCCGGAGATTACCCTCGTATTTGAGCAGCATCTTCTACCAGCACTCCAAAGCGCACAGCTTTTCAATCCCGCTACTATGGTGAGTGATTACGATTCTACGAGCCCTTATTGGATTAGACAGGAGAGGACCCTTTTCGTTGGTAAGGGGCACCTCCGGGAGGTAGCTCACAAGGTTTCTCTCTTCGATTGGGACAAGAACGATCTTAAGCCCGTATGGGACGTGACTCGGTCTCGACGGAGGTTGAACGCATTTGATGTAACGATGTCCTTTCCCGACGCGGGTCGCGATGCTTCGTGGGTTCTAGCCGACCGTATCGGTGATGCTCTCGACCTTGGGTCTGTTCGCGAGCGCCTAAGCCGGAGCGCGGTGGATGGGCA
This sequence comes from Bdellovibrionota bacterium, assembly GCA_044237895.1. Lineage (GTDB taxonomy): Bacteria > Bdellovibrionota_C > UBA2361 > UBA2361 > OMII01 > OMII01. The sequence continues at coordinate 13,980 of JBIIEK010000021.1, read as the reverse complement.
AACGCAGGGAGACGGTAGCTACTCAGTTGAGGTTGTTCCGGGTATTACCGTTTCGACGAAACGACAGGAAACTCCGGAAGAGCGAGCCGCGATCGACCGGATACGTAATGAAAGATTGCGTTCGAAAATTTCCTGGCTTCCAAAAGCGGTGGAGGTGTCAGAGCCGCTGTACGGTGAGATGAAAAGCGCATTAGCTACTCTGAATTCTGAGTATACACCCTCTCTTGTCGACTCAGGGCTCTTACGGTACGCCGACCGACTAGTTCTCGAGGGGGATAACGTCCGGGAAGAGAAGCTTGGTCAGATCGCGCAGAAGATGGCGGTGGGGCTTCCGGTGGTCTTCGGGAGGTCAATCGCCCTCGGTAAATTTGTTGGGCCTCATCCACTTCAGGACGGTACCTTTGAAGAACCACGTGTGTCAGGTGAAGAGGTTGCGTTTGGTAATGAGGAGCAGGATCAGCCGTCGCAGGAGATAGATTCCCTCACATCTGTTGAGATTAACGGCGTACCGAGCCGGTCGGGTGAATGCGTGGTCTCGTTTCATTCTGCGTCTCAAGAGATATTTGCGTGGGGTTTACACGACGCTCCCTTGTTCGACGAGGATAAGCCGGTGCTCGAGGTGCGGTTTCCTGAGCTTGTCGGAAAACCCGCGGAGGGAGAGGATCTCGTTCGGGCAGAGCTGGCGGGGCGCATCTGTGCTGATATCGATGCACAGCTCGATCTTAAGGGTGTGGTCTCAGAAATAGAACGGATGGGATTCGAAAAGGGCCCGCACGAAGGGTTCGCTCGCGAGGCTCAATACTCACGCGGCAAGATTAAGCTGACCTTTGAAGGTGCCTAAGGGCGTGCCGGTTCGGCCATCCAGCGGTTTCTGGTACTCCTATGCAGCCGCGCACCGATAGAGGTCATCTGCGAGTTCGCTACGGTGCACAGAGCGAGCGGGCTCGCATTCCGGTTCCTAGCCCCACAGAGATCCGGGTAAAGGGGCTCTACCGAGCAGGGCCGAGCAATGCGTGAACGGCGTCCTGAGCATTTCGCATGACCGCGTCAAACTCAGGAAGCATTCGGCCGTCAGAGGTAACCGGCTGGGAGATTATCTTCTCCAATGCAACCTGTAGCCGCGGCTCTCGTCCATCGCCCTCGGCAGCTCCTTGAGGAACGCTCTTAGCACAGATCCCCAAGATCTCTTCGCGGGCCTGGTTTACTGCTTGAGTGGCGTCCTGAACGGAGGTCGAAGCTCCTCGGAAGAGCCAATCAAGACCGCCGTCGTAGCCCGTTTGCTCAAGACCCGATTGACCGGCTGCATAGAAAACAACTCTGTCCTTCAACGAGAGGTGATCGATCCATCGGCCGGCAGAGAACATCGAGATCGGCGCGTTCAAGTCCTCTTGAATCGTCCACACACCATCTACGGTTTGACTGTGGTCGTACCGCTCAGGATTGAGCATAGAGGATTCAAACTCCACGCCGAGGAAATCACATATCGCTTGAATTTGTGACTCCGGACTCATGACAATGTTCTCGTAGAACGTTGTGAAGGAACGCCCCTCGCGGGCGAGCTCGGATTCGGGCCCGCACACATTCCAGCCAAACTTGACCGTCTCGGCCCACAGTGCGGCTGAGTGATAGACACTCGAGACAGCGGCTTGTCGGATGACGTCCAGAACGACACCGCGACTCGTTGAGCGTACTCCGACATCTCGGTGGGAGCATGCGACGTCCCGTCCGTCCCGGATAAGGTGAATAAACTTGGCGCTAGGAAAGATCTTCGCCAGGATTGGAAAGCTCCAGATGGAGTCTGGATGACGGTCTACGACGATCTTCTTCCCCTTTCTGGTGGCGTACGGTTCGTACATGCTACTGATGAATCCTGCGATCGTCTTTCGCACCTCCTCTTCGCTTATACGCGAGGTGCCGTCCCTCTCGGTTGAGCTTGAGAGGAGGGAGTAGAGCGCCATCGAGTCGTCGATGATGTTCATCTCCGGTCCGGCCGTGATTGCCGAATGAGAATCGAGGATGTTTCGGAGCATGTTACTTCCCGAACGACCCATTCCGCCGATAAATACGATCTGTTCCATAAGTGCACGTACCTAGATATGCGTGAAAACCCCAGATAGAGGAGGAGGCACTACTAACCCGATCGTTAGGATGAGGGTGTTCTGGGCGAGGGTTCAGGAACCAATTCGGGTTTTTTCAGGGGGTTGCGCAAAAAGTACCCGTGGAGGTGTGGTCCACGGGTACGCTACCAGCAACGACCTGAGGTTACCGATTGGTTAGGCGACCGAGGGCAAAGTAGAAGTTTCGTTGACCTTCCTCCGCTACGCCGAGACCGAAGTAGATCGGTACGAGCGGTGTATCGACACCGAGGAAGGTCGAGCCACCGAAGAGCCCTGGGTTGTCCGCAATCGCTGAGGAATCGTTATAGAACGAGCCGTACTCAAGCGATCCACCGGCGAAGAAGCCGAGCCCGAGAAGCGAGCTCCCGACCTCGTCAAAGCGGCGATAGAAGTTAATCCTACCAACTCGATAGTCGGATGCTATCAGCGAGTTCTGGGTTAATCCTGAGAAGCTGAAGAGACCTCCAAATGCCCATGAACGATAGAGCGGAAGGTCTCCAAGGGTCGTCCCGTAGTCTCCGTTGATGAGAAGGGTGTTTCGTCCACTAGTAAACGGCTTCGATAAACCAGCGCTAAACTGCTGGAAGTTATCCGAGCTACCGAGGTCAGACTGGGAGTAGGTGTATCCACCCCGACTCATAAGTCCGGTAGTAGGGAAGTCAGGGTTGTCTTGCGAATCTATGATGAAAGATGCTCCCGCCTCTCCGATCTCGAAGTCCTTCTCCGGAAGGTCTGGGTCTCCGATATGGCGGTTGGCCTTACCGGCGCCTCGACGATACTCAGCGACGATCTCTCCAGAGCGTCCGAGACGTCGACCAAAACCAGCGGCCGCAAGCTCCTGCGTTCGTTGGTATTCGGCAACTATCTCCTCGTCCTGTGTCGGATAGAGTGTCTGGCGAGATATATCAAAGCGTGGTGTCACGAAATAGTCGCTACCAGAATAGATCGGTTGATAGAACTCTCCGGCGAATTTCGGCGAGAAGCCAACAAGCGCCTCACCCTGAAACCAACCGCCCTGCGGGGTGATCTCATTGATTCGATACGCGCCACCCATCGTGTAGTTGGTCTCGCCCTTGAAGTCATCCTGAAGCGTTGCGCCGAATCGGAAATAATCGTCGAGCCACTCCTTGCGCTTAGCGGTAATCTCAACGCCACTCTTTCCGTCCTTCTCAACCACGTCGTATCGCACAGAGCTGTAATCTCCGGTGTCGTATATTCTCTCAACCTCCTCGTCGAGAGCTTTCCTATCGAGCAGGTCTCCCGCCTTGGTTGTTACGACCTTATTGAGAAACTCTTTGGAGCCCTCCTTATCAGAGGTGATAGTAACGAACTCAACTGTCGGGGTTTCTGGGGAAGCTTCGCGCTCAGATTTAAATCTCGCGTACTCGGCCTCTGATACGCTCAGGTGTTTTAATTGAGGGACAACCTTTCGAGCAGCCTCCTCTCCAAGAGCGATAAGCTCCTTAGCCTTGCCAAAATCCACGGCCGTGTAACCGGTGAGGTTCGGCTCTATCAAAATATCTTTTTTGGTGAGGGTCTTTTTTTGGATAGCCGAGTTTTGGGCCAGGAGGAGGCTGATAATCTGTCCTCCTATCGCAAGTGGGGAGCTTAGTGTGTCCCTCTTCTGCAGGTCAGCGTTGAGCTCGACGACGATAAGTCGACTAGCCCCCATCTCGCGCACTACATCCATCGGAAGGTTGTTCGTTATTCCGCCGTCTACAAGGAGGCGGCCATCCATTTCGACCGGAGCGAACACTCCGGGAACCGACATGCTTGCGCGAACTGCTGTAGAGACATCGCCTTTGGAGACGACTACTGCCTGGCCGGTCTCGATATCCGCAGCGACGACCCGTAGAGGAACCCTAAACTTGTCGAAGTTAGCAGGTGAGGGGGGAGCGTTCTCGTAGAGGCGTTGTAATACCGGGAGGAGGCGCTGTCCTTGTACCACGCCGAAGGGGGTCACGAGCTTTCCGTCTTTGAGCGAGATCTTCGTGTCACCATAGATCTCGCGGTTTCGCCCTGCTTTAGACCGATATGGGAGCTCGGTTCGGTCGACCCCATCAGAGAAGATCTCATCCCAGTTGCTTTCTATAAGGACCTGCTCCATCGCGTCTACCCGTTGCCCAGTGGCGAACGCGGCCCCGACGATCGAGCCCATGCTCGTACCGGCGACATAGGAGATCGGGATTCTGTTCTCCTCGAGCACCTTGAGTACGCCGACGTGGGCCATACCCAGGGCGCCCCCTCCAGCCAGCACCAAGCCTATCTTCTCGCGCCGCCCTTCGGCGAAAGATGGATTAACCTCACGGGCCGAGAGAATAACGATCGCGGTGATAGAAAGCGCCCTAATTGCGCGTCGCGTCATTGTGCTTGATATGGAGATCATGGCTACTATCCTCGGCTTGGCAAACGCAGGTAGGGATAACGGAGGCGCTATCCCCCCCCGTGAATACGGTCGAGGCTGCCAAACTTGGGCCCCCTTAGCAAGAGCAGGACTTTTTTAGGGTATGCTACTAAGCGCTCCGCCTGTTCTGCCAAGCCGGCGCGCTAAAGCCGGTTTGTAGTGCGTGATCGAACCGCGCTCTAATCTCCGAGCTTACGGGCGCTAAGGTAAGTGCGGTTTTGTTTATAAGCGAATTGAGAAGAAGAATAGATTGGCCGCGCTGATCTTGGTTGCTAGACTCTTGCAACGATAGAAACAGCATATCTGCATGTGCTCGAGCTACCGAGGTGGGTGAGCGGGGGTCCTTAGGATCGTTAACGATAGAGCCGGGAGCACCCCCCTTCACCCCTCTATAGAACTCTTTAAGGAGTCGCGCCGCACCCAGGTAGTCCGGAAACGAGCCTGTGTGCCCCTCATGAGCTGAGCGAAGGGTCGCTCGTATCGCATCGAGAGCGTGTTTCCTCTCGAACTCGGTACCTGCTGAGGTGTACCGGTGTAAGTCGTCGGGGGAGACCCCCATCCGCTTTGCGTTTTCAACTTGCCTCTCGTGAGCCGCCTTCAGAAATGTAATGACGGAACGACACTGTGCCTTGAACAGCGCCAGAGCCGGGTTCATGAGCTTGTCTGCGTCCTGCGTTGGGGTAGTCGATCTGTTTTGTGCTGAGTTTCGTTGCTCCATGGCGCCCCTCGTTGTGCGAGTTCTATCCCGTTCTTATTTAAGGTGAAGTATATCGCAGAGTGCCTGCTTCAGAATGTTGAACGTTCCGAGCTCGCGCTCGTCGTTCTGCATGAGTACCCCTGTGGTTGGTCTCTCGAGGTAAAGCACCCCGACCTTGCGTGCGTTTCCTAGGGAGCTGTAGATCCCCTCCAGTGAAGCGGCTGCACTCTTATCATCAAATTGAAAGATCGGAGACCCCTGAGAGAGGGCAGCAACCGCGATATCTCCCGGCTCGAGGCTGACATTTGAGATCGTTCTCAGGTTCACCTCTCCAATGATCGTTCTCGGCTTCAGGCTCGCTGTGCTCGGGTCTACGACGAATACGCATCCTCCGGTGTATCCTGCTTGCGGGATAATCGATTTGAGTAGGGTCTGAATCGCCGCTTTGTTCACGGCGTATCCGTTGATATCGCTGTAGAGGCTACGAAGCGCTTCCTGAATATGTGGCGGACAGAGTCGGAAATCCTTGTCGGCGATCGCCGCGGACATCCGCTCGTGCGTTTCAATCGCTTTCTTGGGATCAAAGGTGGCGAGGGTACTAAAGACCTCAGGGAGGACCTCCTGGTACTTTTTAGACTGCTCAACCGCTCGCTCTTTGATTAGCTCAAGGGCGCCACTCCCTGCGTTGTCGTTGAGGTACTGGTTCGCTTGCTTCCAATCATTCTGAGCGGATGGGTACGTCTCTGGATTCTCGGCGCGAGCAAGCGCTTCACCAATAGAGCAGAGCTCATCGTACATAGCCCAGTCCTCTTCACCAGGCGCCGCCTCACCTTCAGGCTTTGCCGGATTCTCAGGTCTCAATACTCGCATCGCGAGTAACGCCGGAGTAAACCCAAGCTCCTTAGAGAGCTCCTCATCGAGCGTTGTCTCAGGGGTGAGGTTGTTTAATACCTTTGAGTAGAGTGTTGGATAGTTCCATGCGATGAGATTCAATCCGATCTCTCGTATCACTCCTCTCGAGAACCCGACGTCAGGATCGAGGTCTTTCTTCTCACTCAACACCGAGGCGGTCGACGCAACGACCGCAGTCTCTCGCAGACGCTGAACTTGAAAGGGCTCGCTCCAGTGGAGAGAGTGGGTCGAGGGGAGCTTCTTATCAGGCCCAAGTATGTCGGCGATCCTAGTGGTGCCGCCCCACTTAATGAGCTCAACTGGATTGTTGAGTATTTTGGAGTCCAGCTTCTCCGTCATTCCCTGAATGCCGAGCTCCTTCACGACGTAGGTAAAGAGCGCAAAATCGGACTTGAGGTCATTGAGGAGCTTTGATGGTTCCTTGGTGTAGGTGTTATCACCCAGGCTCTTTCGTACGTTTGTGAGCACGTCCTGGTTTATCGGAAACCATGGTCGGACCACGTGCTGAAGGGCCCTATCTATTCGTCTATCAGATCCGTCAGATTTAAAACCACTCATGTCGCAAACACTCCTTTGTCGCGGTCCCGCTCCGCTCGACGACCAGCTGCTCGCGCTTGTGTAAGCCTCGAGGTGTAAGCTGGCTGTGCGGATGGCACGAAGTTCTCGTGCTCATAGGAGGAGTCGGCTCGCCAGTAAAAGTACTTAAGACCCTGGTTCGATTATTGTGTTTTCACGTTGAACCGGGGATTTGCGACCGGTCAGCACGCGTAGTTTCAGTGGGTTAGCCTGCCTAAAATAACGGACTGGCCGACTCAAGGGTCTCAGCGTACGCTCTACCTATGATCGACGACGACGATGAAACACCGAGCCCCGCAGAGCGTTCCGCGGTTGCCATCGATATCGAAAAACTCCAAAAGACAGTTCTTCGACTGGCTAGTGAGAGGGAGGTCTTGCCGCAACCACTTTTCTGGTCGCTCTTTCATGACCGCCTCGAAAACATCCGGAAGCAAAAGCACATCGAACGCACCCTAAAGGAGTGTCTCGACGGCGAGTGAGCTCTAGGCTGCGTCGGCCGACTCGAAAGCATCTTCGAGGATCTTGACCCGCGCCCTGATTCGCATTTCGGGCACCCCTGCAGCTCGCCAGTAGGGATAATCGCTCATGAGGCCGTACAACCCTTGCACATCCCCGCGTGCGATAAGCGGCTGCAGGCGTGCTCGAGTCTCTGGGTTGTAGTCCCCTCTATATCGCAGATCGAAGAGGAGCTCCTGGACAGGGAGCGATAGAGAGCTCCATTCGGTGCGTCCGTAGCGCTCTACAACATCGGGCTTTGCCATGATCCGTTTGATGTCAGAGATGGTCTCGACCGTGGTAATCCCTTCGAAAAGGCTCTTCTGAACCGAGAGAGGCAGGACCGGAGCTTCTCGTTGGTTCTCTCGGACGAATCGCTCGGCAGCGCTACCGCGCAGTCCGGCACCCATAGAGAGGTACCGAGCATCTGCGAGGTTCAATCCGGCATAGAGGAGCTCTCGCTCCGTTTGTAACCGAGTCCTCTGCCCCATGTCGTACCCTCGCCCGATCGTTACCCCGCTACTACCTCCGGGCCAGTGGATCGCTCGAGAGAAGAAACAGCGTGTCCCTTCAAGCCCCTCGCTGTCAAACGTGCTCTGGGCGAAGGACACCCGGAGGAGTGGGGAGCGGGCAGAGGTGCTTGGTGGCTGGCTTAAACAGATGGGCGTACGGGGGATGACGGTGGAGAAGTCGGAAGGTCGGTTCCTCATGGTTCACTCACGTGCAAAGTAGACTCGCACGTAGTTCGGCCCGAAAGTGAATTTGTTTCGTGTGTCCCCGCCTAAGCGATGGGTTGCCCCGAGGAGAGTAGACCTAGGGGAGGTGCCAAGGGCTCCTACCGTCGACGCTTCGCGATACGCCGGACGATAAGGCCTACGAGAAACGAGAGCAGGATAGCGGAGGGAACCCACCGAATACTATCGAGCGCGGTCGACTCTCGTGGAAGTGCATGTGTTGCCTGCTCTCCCCACTCCCGCAACTTAACGTTTCGAACCGTCGCATTTGCTCCCCAGGTCCCGTCCGGTGATAGGGCTCTCGCCTCGTCGGCACCGATGGGCATCTTCGGCGGAGGGGCTTGTGGTGAACGCCTGGCGACCTGAACTAATCGATCGTGCACATCGATAATAAAGACGCCGAAGAGGTCGTTCACGAGGTTCCATCGCTCTCCCGCAAGGGTGCTGTTATAAGCGAGTACATTCGTCCAGGAGTCAGGAGGCCCCTTTAATACAGAATTCGAGGGACCAGAGCCGTAGACGCTAGGAAGGATGGGAAGCTTGCCCATCTCGAAGCGGCGGGGACCGCCGGGGGAGCCAGCTTTTAGGTACCAGATCTTCTGCCCCGTCTCCGATAGGACGAATTCAATAAACTCCCGAGCGAGGTTTGGATGCGGGGCGCCTGATATGAGTGCGATCCCGTCACCGTTTACTGAGGTGTAGTCTGTCGGTGCCACGAATTCGATTCTTTCTGCGCCGAACTGTCGGATGAGGTCGCCTGCATAGGTATCGATAGCTATGCCAACTACCACCTCGCCGGTGCCAACGTCCTTTCCTACCTGGCTTGCGGTGCCGGAGAGACTTCGAACGTTTCGAGCGATACTACCGAGCAGTTCCCATCCAGCGTCCCACCCATACCCTTGGAGGATCACCTCGTACATGGCATGCATCGAGCCGCTCTTTCGTGGGTCGGCGGCGCCAACTAGATCGAAGTAGACCGGATTACCAAGGTCTCTCCATGTGGAGGGTGTTGGGATCCCTAGCTGCTTTGCCGCTACGCGATTCACAACTATGCCGAAGGCAGAGAGCGCTGCCGTATACCAACGCCCCTCCTTGTCGGAGAGCTGAACCCCTCCTAGTCTTTCGGGCAAAGCGTTCGTGATCTCCGGGGAGAGTTGCGTTGGTTGGAGGATTCCGGCTCTGGCGAGCTCCATCAGGGAGTCGGTTCCACCCCCGAATATAAGATCGATATTCGAGTTGCCTCCCGTGGCGCGGTGCTGCGTCTTTAAATATTTCACAATATCGGAGGTTCCGCCGATGTCGAGCCACCGAATTTTTACCGAACGCCCGGTTTTTAAGCGGTGAGATTGCGCAAAAGCGACCTCAAACTCCTCCTTGATTCCCTCCCAGTGAGGGCTAACGGCGATCAGCTCGTCCTCCTGGGTGTAGGCGAGGCCCGGTACGAATAGAACCAATGCGGCGATGACCATGGCCACCGTCCGTTTCTTCTCAGCCCGAACTGAGATCCATTCGCTGCAGAAAAACGCGAGGAGCATTATGCCCATCACTAGTGAGCCGAGGGCGCAAGCAAGCTCTAGACCGTCTGGTCGCGCGGTAAGCGCGTAGATCGCCTTGCTCACGGGGTAGAATTTGACCTCCATAGCGAGAAGTATGCTGTCGCTTACCTCTATCATCGAATACGCGAAGGTCAGGATCGCCCCCACGATGAGGTGATGTGAGATGACGGGCATGAGAATTCTGCGGGCAGTGTAGAAGGGCGTAGCACCGAGCACGTGGGCCGCCTCCTCAAGGGAGGTGTTCGCCTCCGCGAGTCCTGCCGAACACGATCGGACCATGGCCGGGAGTCGTCGAACCGAATAGGCGGTGATAAGAAGGGGAAAGGGATTTATCCTATTGTCGAGAAACGTTCCGGCGAAAGCACCGATATATCCAAATGCGAAAACGATACCTGGAATAGCAAGGGGTATCACCGAGAGAACCTCTAACGAGCGAGAGCCGAAACCACGCGTTCGCGCGATCAGGTACGCGGTAATAAAACCGACCACTACGGTAAAGGCGCTCGTGCAGAGGCTGAGGCCCATGCTGACCATGAGACTGTGGGAGGTCATCGGATGGGCGAGCACCTCATAGAAATGTGTCAACGTCCACCGTGAAGGTAGAACGGTAAAGAACCATTCCTTCGATAAGGAAAGGGTTACCACCGCGAGCTGCGGAAACGTGGATAAGGCGATGTAGAGCAAAAGGAGCAGGAGCACGGCCACTCTTGTAGGTCCCGACATCTGCACAGTTAGCCTCGCCTGCTTCGCTCGCGCGGAGCCAGCGTACGAGCCGTCGGACATCGCAGTTCGAGAGAGCGTGAAGAGCGCCAGGCAAAGAACGCACGTGAACACGACAAACGAGTATCCAACGGGATTCTCGTGAATGTCTGATAACATGTTGTAGATCTGGACAGGTATTACGTTCCGGCATTCAAAGATCAGGGGAGTTCCAAGGTCCGTGAAGCTGGCGATGAAGACTAACGTGGCGCCGGCGAACCAGCCCGGGAAGGAGAGGGGAATCGTTACGCGGCGCAGAACCTGCCAACGCGAGGCGCCGCACAGCGACGCCGCCTCCTCAAGCGAGATATGCGCCGACCTGAGCGAGGCAGAGATGGTGAGGTAGAGAATCGGAACGAGGTGGATCGTTTGGAGCGCCAGTACCCCGAGCACGCTACCGCTTCCCAGCCATTGGAGCGGTCTCTCGATTAATCCACTCTGCAAGAGCAGGATATTCACTGAGCCGAATCGGCTAAATACCTGCCGAACGCCAAGCGCGCCAACAAATGGCGGCGATACAAGAGGCAGGAGGAGGAGTGCGTGAATCATGCCGCGTTTCGGGATATCGCATCGACTCATAAGTAGCGCGATCGGATAGGCGATCGCCGAGGCGAGTAGGCTTACCGCGATCGCTAGGTTCATTGAATTAAACAGGACGTCCCTGAAATAGGCCGAGGAGAGCATGGTGCGGAAATACGCGGGTGAGACGCTGCCGTCGACTACGAAGGCTTGGCTTAGGACAAAGCTTAGCGGATACACCATGGCGGCCCCGAAAAACAGCAGGACGGCTATCGCTAAAAAATGTTTTGGCTTCATGCTACGACCGTTATAGAGGCGGGCTTGCAGGTGAGCACGACCGAGCTGCCGACCGGCGGGATGGTATGCGCATCCGCCGTGCTTTCTCTAGCCGTTACGGCCAGGCCATTGAACAGCTTGCACTCAACATCCACCCACGAACCCCGATAGGTAGTTCTCGTCACCGATCCTGAAAGGGCGATAAGGTTACTGTCGTGCGGTTGCTCCGTTGAAACACGCAACATCTCCGGGCGGATGCATAGCGAGGAATCGCCCTCTCGAGCCGGCGCGTTACCTACGCAAACGAACGACCGGTCCGTTATTCCTGGCAGTCGAATCTCGAGACTGGCACTCGAAGACTGCTTTACAACGGTGCACGGTATGATGTTGGCTTGCCCTAGAAACTCCGCGGCGTACTGCGTTCTCGGGCGCTCGTAGAGCTCTCTCGGTGGTCCGACCTGCTCCACACGGCCCTCTCGGAGAAGGGCGATCCGACTAGCAAGGGTGAGAGCGTCCTCCTGGTCGTGCGTCACGTAGATCATGGTCAGCTTGAGCTCTTGATGGATCGCCTTCAACTCCTCCCTTATTTCGTCCCGAAGACGGGCATCAAGGTTTGACAGGGGCTCATCGAGGAGGAGGATCTTTGGTTGTATCGCGAGAGCTCGAGCCAACGCGACCCGTTGTTGCTGCCCTCCGGATATCTCATGCGGGTAACGATCCCCCAATCCGGTCATTCGAACGATTTCAAGCGACTCATCGACTCGCTTCTTCCTCTCTGCGGTGGGGATGCGGCGTATCTCCAGACCGAGCGAGACATTTTGAGCAACGGTCATGTGCGGCCAGAGGGCGTATTGTTGGAAGACCATACCGATCCCCCGTTTATGAGCGGGTAGGGTGGTTACGTCATCTCCGTCAAGGAAGATCCGTCCTGAGTCTGGTGTCTCAAGGCCGGCGATGATTCGAAGTAGGGTTGATTTACCGCACCCGGACGCTCCAAGGATAAAGAAGAGCTCTCCCTCGGTAATTGAGAGCGATACCCCTCTGAGCACTTGGGTGGCTCCGAACCGTTTGTTAATTGAATCGACCTCCAAACCAGTCATAGTACCCGTATAGCTGTCGAGTAGCATTCCTTCAATATGAAAGGGGGCTCGAACATTTTTTTTGCAAAGTACGAATATAGTGCCGGTTCCAGAGGGAGCGGTAGTATGTCACGATAGGGACCGAAGAGTTATCGTATGACTGCCCGTCGCTCGTTTCGTAGAGCTCCACATTGGAAAAAGCCTGATGGCCCAACCGCATCGTTTATGCGGGAGGGTGACCGCGTGCGGATAGATTTCGAGTATTCGCCGTCGCGGGTAGCGGCGGTAAAGGGGATCTCCGGCTCGAGGTACCACGCCGATGATAAAAGCTGGACGATACCGTTCGCGTCGGTGGATGCGATACTTACTCACGGCGAATTCCCCGTGTACCGAACCTTGCAAGGTATCGGCGATAGAACGGTGGAGCCCCTTGCGGCGGATGCGGCTTGGGCGGCTCTTCGTCAGAACCCCTTCTCCGTGCCGGAGGAGGCGCTAGCGGCCGCTGCGCCGGAGGTTGTTTTTCGTCTTCTTCACGAGAAGCGCCGGATCCGTGTCGTTCCCCGTTTAGGGTCGCAGGCGCTGCGAATCCTTAAGCGGTTTAAGGGCGCGCTCTACTCAGGCTCTGACGCGGCGTATTCGGTACCCACAGAGAGCATCCCGGCCCTCTTAAAGAGATATCGCGACAAGGGAGTAGTCTTTGGGGTCGAGGCCGCCGCCGGTGAAGCGCTCTCCCGAACCGCATCGTTGCGCGCAGATATCATCGGGCGCCCAGACCGCTCAAGCGCTCAGGAGCTCTCGGATTCGCTTCTCACTCCGTTCATCACAGAGGTCGCGGAGGGCGCTCAGGAGTATAGACCGTGTTTCTTTACAACCGAACAGTTCAAGCTGGCATTTCCGGGAGCATCTCGTCGAGGCCAAAAGCCGTTCACGGTGGACGAGAAGGGGCTTCTTGGCTTTATTGCGCGGCGAGAGTCACTTCCGTTTCCGGTGTGGCTCTCAAGTGAGGTTCATCGCCGGGTCGCTGAGAAGCGAGAGGCCCTCTTAGAGGAAGCCAGTAACGCGCTTGGGCCGATCGATGATACCGCGGCCGATGTTATAGAGCTCCCACTCGTTTGGAGGACCGTCTCTTCGGGACGGGGTGCGCTCGCCGTTAGTTATCCCAAAGAGAGCGAGCTTCGAGCCCTACTCTTGGGCCGAGTCGGCGAGCTCCTAAACACCAAGTACCCCTCAGAATCCGCATCGGTCATAGCAGAGATCCCCGACTCCCTTCTCATGAGTGTGCACGGGGAGATTACTCACCTTAGCGAATCTCAGGGATTACCTATCATCCCTCGCAGCGCTTCGTTTGAGCGGCTTCTCGCCGATGTTCGAGCACGGGTCGCTACTCGCGAGCGAGGGGCCTTTTATTCCTCGCTGGAGGACGTTCGACCGGAAGCTGTAGCTGGTCTCGAGCACGGCGAAGCAGCTCGTCTCTTTCCACATCAGCGAATCGCGGTTGAGTGGTTAAAGGAGTTCCCTTTCGCATTTTTAGGGGACGATATGGGGCTCGGAAAGACCCTCTCCGTTTTGTCGTACTTCGCGGCTCTCAAGCGGACGGAGGGGTACGCGAGGCTTCTTGTTGTCTGTCCAAACTCCCTGACGCGGAATTGGACGCGGGAAGCTACGCAATGGTTCCCTCATCTCAAATCAGTGGTTCTCTCTGGCGATAAGAGTCAGAAGGCGTGGACCCTCCGGTTACTGACGGAGGGTTCTGTGGAAACAGACGTCATCGTTGTGAACTATGAGGGCGTTCGCTTACCTTATGTAACTCCAGAGCTCGAAGGGTTAGCTCGAAAGGGTAAGATGCTGCTGTGCGT
>JBIIEK010000020.1:0-25700 GCA_044237895.1 Bdellovibrionota bacterium | reverse complement strand
TCATCAAAGGAGTCAAATTTGACAAACACGGTCGCAGAGGAGCCCGCGCCTTTTACCGACTCAACGCATCCTCGCCCGAACGAGGGATGAATCACTTCAACACCCGGAGCTAGCTGTTCGAGGACAGCGCTAGGCTTGTCGTGATACTCTGCGGGGATCTCTATCTCCTGCTTAATAGAGTCGGCGGGCATTAAAAGGGTGCGCAACTGGTCGAGAGATACTCCCGTCTTTCTATCGTCGTCTCCATTATACCGAGGGGTCGTTTTCTTTCGACGAAAGGTCGTCGCGTACTCATCCGGCAGGTCGTCCTCATCATCGAACGAGAAGCGAGGATATCCCTCAAGGAACGTTGCGCCTTGCGAACGCTCAACACCAACCGCGACTAAGCTCTTGGGATCGATATCTTTGGCGAATCGACTGACGATGCGAGCCCCACCTGCAGTTCCAGAGCTTCCTCCAGAAGCGAACATTCCGCGGTTGTGGGCTCGTGTAAGGTAGAGCGTTCTCATCGCGCGAGTAATCCCCACGTAACAGAGGCGTCGCTCTTCCTCAAGGCCCACGACATCATCAAGCGAGCGGTAGTGTGGAAGCAGCCCCTCTTCTAATCCAGTAAGGAAGACCACCGGGAACTCCAACCCCTTTGCCAGATGCAGGGTCATCAGAGACACGGTCTCAGACTTTTCTGTTGAAGCGTCAGCTCCAGTTTCACCGGCCGGAAGGTCCGCGCTCGAGGTAAGCGAGATACGATCAAGGAAGTCTTTCATGACCTCCTCGTTGGAAAGCTGGGGATTCTCCATCGTACGCCCCAACGACTCTAACTCCTGCAAGTTTTCGATACGCGATTGCGCCGTCGGATCCTTCATCGCCGCCAAGCGTGGGCCGTATTCAGTTTTTTCGACGATGCAGCCGAGGAAGGCTCCAAACTTCATCGTTTGGGAGGCCTGCTTGAGCTCTCCCATAAGCTCGACGAACTTCTTCACGCTCTTATTGCTCTGAGCGATCGTGACAGAGGCGTGAAGGAAGGGCATTGAAGTGTTTCGCGCCTCCTCGGCAATCGACTGAACTGCCTGTGCGCCAATTCCTCTAGGAGGGGTATTAACAACCCGTTGGAAGGCTTGATTATCGGCTGGATTCACCAACAAACGAACGTACGCGAGGATATCCTTGACCTCCTTTCGGTCGAAGAATTTCAAGCCCCCGAATATTTTGTATGGAACCTTCGCTCGCACGAGGGATTCCTCCAGCGCTCGCGTCTGCGCGTTAGTTCGATAGAGGATCGCCATATCGGAGAACTTTATACCCTGGTTCGCCAACCGCTTAATTTCCGAGGTTACGAAATCGGACTCCATGTTCTCGTCATAGCCGATAAAGGTCCGGATCTGATCGCCCTCGGCGCCAGCGGTCCACAGCTTCTTCTCTTTGCGAGCCTTATTTTTTTCGATAACGGCGTGAGCCGCTCCCAAGATGCGCCCCGTCGAACGATAGTTCTGCTCAAGCTTAACTACCTTGGTGTTCGAATAATCCTTCTCGAACTCAAGGATGTTGCTTATCGTCGCGCCACGGAATCCGTAAATAGATTGATCGTCATCTCCGACCACGAAGAGGTTTCTTCGCGGTTCAGCAAGAAGGCGAATAAACATATACTGAACCTTGTTGGTGTCCTGAAACTCATCAACAAGGATGTAGTGAAGCGTGCGGCGATAGAAATCAAGAACATCAGGAAACTCTTTGAGCACGCGCACGGTGTTGACGAGAAGGTCGCCGAAATCCATCGCATTCGCGTCCAGAAGCGCCTTCTGGTACCGGTCGTATACCTGCGCTTGAAGATCGCTCTCTACACTGGAAGCCTTTTTACCTGCTTCTGCCGGGAGGATGTAATTATTCTTGGCTCGGTCAATCGCTCGAGAAAATGAATCAAGCGGGTACTTGTCGTCATTAATATTGAGATCTTTGATAATCTGTTTAAGAACCCCCTTAGAGTCCTGGTCGTCGTAGATAACGAAGCCGTTGGTGTATCCCAATCGTACCGCATTGTGACGAAGGATTCGTAAACCAGAGGAGTGGAAGGTCGATATCCACAATCGCTCAGCCCGTTCTCCAAGGAGCTGTCGAAGACGTCCTCGCATCTCCTCCGCTGCTTTATTGGTGAAAGTCACCGCTAAGATTCGATCCGAAGGGACGCCCTGTTCCACCACGAGCTGCGCGACGCGATGCGTGAGCACACGAGTTTTTCCACTTCCAGCTCCAGCTAGCACCAAGATCGGGCCATCACCATGCATCACCGCATCTTGCTGTGGATCGTTTAAGCCGGTCAGAAGATCGGTGTGTGTCATGGAACGCTCGTCTGAGAACAACATCGGGGACTGCTCGCCAATCATGGTCGCTTAACTATCGAGAGTAAAACAAAAAGGGGAGATGGCCTATCTCCCCGAGGCTCAAGCCACCCGACAATACCACAGTGACAGTACCTCTATCACACTACCGCTGTCGGGCGCTGAAGGTAAACCGAACGCCGCTACATTATCGCGCGCGACGTGCTATTTGTTGCCCCCTTAGAGACACCTTCGCCACGCCACACGATATTTCTATCGGTTTCGGCATCGGCATCGCCTCAATAAGGAGCTTTCCGATATAGACGAGGGTCAGGGCCGCGCATACGAAATCGATCGCTAATACCAAAAATTCATTTCCCATAAATCCTCCCTCAAAAGGTGACTTCTACTCTTTTTCTATACATCATCACGGCTCGGTTCAAGTCTTTTTCTATATCCAATAGAAATATCTCCGTTGCGATCCTCTCAGATTCCTAAAATCAGGCAATTAGCGGATACAACGGGGTTTTGCGGGTGCTTTTATAGTCGGGTGCTGGTACCCTTGGGGGCTATGTCATCTGAGTACAACCGCAAGGACCACCTCTATCAAAAGGCCAAAGATGAGGGGTATCGCTCCCGAGCGGCCTATAAACTCTTAGAGATTCAGCAGAGCTACAAGGTCATTCCTCAAGGCGCTCACGTACTCGACGTCGGAGCGTGGCCTGGCGGATGGACCCAAGTGGCCCTGGAGCTCGTAGGCCCAAAGGGATCCGTGACCGGCATCGACCTTCAGGCCCTCGATCCATTAGACGATCCGCGCTGCAAGCTCATAGCCGGAGATGCCCGCGACCTTGAGGAGATCCTAGGCAATCCCGGTCCCTGCTTCGACTCAGTTATTTCCGATATGTCGCCCAAACTCACGGGGATTAAAGAGGCAGACCAAGCGGGCACTGTTGGGTGCGCTGAGCTCGCGCTCTACGTCGCGCAACAACTTTTGAAGAAAGACGGTAGTTTCATCGTCAAGGTATTCAAAGGTGGCGAAGTTGAGGGGTTTGTCAAATCAGCGCGACCAATGTTTAATAAGTTAATCCGTTCGGAGCTGAAATCTACGAGAGCAACTTCAAACGAATTCTATGTGATAGGCCTCGGATTCAAACGATAGCTTCAGAACCACTCTTCCAATGAACTTTGTATCGGCAACCGAAAATTTTGGAACGTTTGTAGTCAATACAACTGAGCAATGGGGGCGCTCGTGGATATTCCTCTATCGAACGCTCATAGCGCTCCTCCGCCCCCCGTACCGTCCCTACCTCTATCTTCAACAACTTCTTCAGATCGGAGTGAACTCCACACTCGTTATTGCACTTATCGGTCTCTTTACCGGCGCAGTCCTTGCGGTGCAGGGCGAATATACGCTCTCTAAGTTCGGCGCTACCGCGTATACAGGTCCCGCCGTGGCGCTGAGCCTTATCCGCGAACTGGGTCCGGTGCTTACGGCGTTAATGGTTATTGGTCGCGCTGGTTCCGCTGTAACCGCAGAGCTCGGCATCATGCGCATTACGGAACAGATCGATGCCCTCCGCTCCATGGCCGTCGACCCGATCAAATATCTCATGGCACCTCGCCTCGCCGCGGGACTTATTGCGATGCCACTCTTATGTGGAATGTTCAACGTGGTTGGTATCTTCGGAGGATACCTCGTTGGAGTTGGGCTCCTTGGATTAAGCCCTGGAACTTTCATGAGTCAGATTATGTCAGCGACTGGCGTGGTCGATGTGTGGTCAGGCTTTATCAAGGCCCTCGTTTTCGGCCTCATCTTCGGCTGGGTCAGCTGCTACAAAGGATACACCTGTGGATTCGGCGCCCAGGGGGTTAATAAAGCAACCACTCAGTCTGTAGTTACTGCTTCCGTCGCCGTGCTCATCGTTGACTACTTCTTAACAAGCGTGCTCACCCGCGTTTTCATGGAGTAGCTCTTGATATCTGTGAGAAACGTCCACAAGAGGTTCGGTTCGCAGGTCGTACTCGACAATATTTCGATTACTATCGAACCCGGAAAAACAACGGCGGTGGTCGGTCCGAGTGGCGTTGGAAAATCTGTCCTCTTAAAGCTCATCATGGGAATCATGCAGCCAGATGCTGGCGAGATATGGATCGGCGATGAGAAGATAACCTCGGCCCATAGCGAGAGTCAGAAGAACGCTATTCGCAAGCAACTCGGTGTGCTCTTCCAATCCGCGGCGCTCTTTGACTCTCTCACCATCTACGACAACATCGCCTTTCCTCTTCTTGAGCGACTTCGTCTGAGTTCACTACAGGCGCATAAGAAGGTTCTCGCCATCGCAGAATCACTAAGCCTCACGGAATACCTACAAAACTATCCCGAGCAGGTCTCTATCGGCATACGAAAGCGTGTCGGAATGGCTCGAGCCCTCATTACTGAGCCTAAAGTGCTCCTCGTAGACGAGCCGAACACCGGGCTTGACCCTCTCGATGGTCAAGAGGTGTATGATTTGATAAATGCATGTAAGAATCAGTGGGGCTTTACCGGTTTGGTAATCAGCCACGAACTACCTGAAGTTTTTCAGGTGTCAGAGCGAGTTGCGATGATACTACAAGGAAAGATCATCGCTGAAGGAACCCCCTCTGAAATGATAGCATCCGCTGATCCTGCCGTGCAGCAATTCCTAAATGGGAGAACTGATGGACCAATCAAAATTCAATAACCAACCCGGTGCGGCGACGCTTGCGGTCCCCAAGAGAAGCTTCTCGCTTGAGTTCTTTGTGGGTCTGTTTGCCATGGCTGGTGTAGGGGCTGCCGCCTACCTCGCCGTCGGCCTCGCGGGCTTAGAGCTCAGCTCAAAAGACACCTACCTCGTGTACGCTGAGTTCGACAACATCTCGGGTCTTAAGTACGGCGCCTCTGTAGAGATAGCGGGAGTCCCTATCGGCGAGGTTTCCAACATAGTTCTTAAAGATCCGGTCGCAAAGGTTACCCTGAAGCTTACCCGTTCCGTAAAGCTTAAAGATGACGACATCGCCTCCATCCGTACAAAAGGAATCATCGGCGATCGATACGTGAAGATCTCCCGTGGCGGGTCAGATAAATACATCGAGGAAGGCGGAACCATGGTTGAGACTGAGTCGGTGGTTGATATCGAAGATGTTATCGGCAAGGTTGTTCACAGCCTGACCGGTGACAAGGAAGACGAAGAGTCGAAGAAGTAGTAGAGTAACAGATTTTTTACGTGAGGTTTCGTATGGCTTATCGTTTGGCACTTGCTCTTGTAGCGCTTCTCTTTACAACATTTCGCGCCTCGTACGCGGAGACCTCTCCCAAGGCTGAGATTCAGAAGACTATCGATACGATTATATCCATAGTTGAAGCCTCCCCCGGAGACGACAAGAAGCTCGCTCGTCGAGGCAAGCTTCGAGAGGTTATTAATCCTAAGTTTGACTTTGATGAGATGTCGCGACGCTCGCTTGGCGCCAACTGGAATACCATCACACCGGCCGAGCAAGCAGACTTCACCTCCGTATTTTCAGAGCTCCTCGCTCGAACCTACCTCTCAAAGATAGAAACCGTTAAGCCCGGGATGGTGAAGGTTGAGAGCGAGAACATTGAGTCCTCGAAGGCTGTTGTTAAGACGGTGGTATTAAGCAAGGGAGATACATTCCCCATCGATTACAAACTGATGCTTGAGAACGGCCAGTGGCGAGTTTATGACGTAGTCATAGAAAACATCGGCCTCGTAGCAAACTACCGCAATGAGTTCTCAGGTATTATTCGAAAGGATAAGTTCCCCGGACTCATGGAGCGTCTCCGCAAGAAAGTAGAGTAGAGAGCTCATGATCAGCTCACGAAATGGAGCCTCGAAGAAGCCGCACTCCACGCGGCTTCTTCTCTTTTTGGTGCCCCTCCTTTTCAGCGGTTGCTTCTCTCTTTATAGCATTGAAGACCTCGCCCCCATCGAGCCACAGCCGACGCTCGAGCGCTCAAGCATAGCGCATCGCGGAAGCCTTCACCGGGAGCTTCCTGAAAACTCTATTCCAGCAATTTCTCAAACCTTTCGCTCAGGTGTTCAATTTGCCGAGGTCGATGTTCGCCAGTCTACTGAAGGCGACCTCTTCCTCTTTCATGATGGCTCAATCCAAACGAACAACTCGTTTGCCCCCTTGAGTCTCAAGGGACGAAGGGTTCAAGAGCTCTCGCGCTCTGAGCGCGCTCAGGTGTGGCTCAATCAGGCTAAGACAGTATCCATCCCGTTGTTACGCGACGCTCTGGCCCTGCTTAAAGACACCCCTGGCACCTTACAAATTGATCTTAAGGGTGAGTCTGACCCCCTGCTTGATTCTGTCATTCACGAGCTACGAAGAACAAACACCCTCTCACGAGTAACCATCCAGCTGCGAAGCCCATTACGAATCGCGCGCATTCGAGTAAACGAGCCACGAGCGCGTATCGTTGCCAGATGCATTGACGGTGAGCAACTTACTCAAGCGATAGACGCCAAAGTTGAGGCCGTAGAGCTGGAGCGATGGATAACAGCGGATGCCGTAAAAGCAGCGCACGACGCTGGCGTCCGAGTAATCCTCAACATCGCCTCAACCCACCTCGACACCCCTGACACCTGGAGCTATCTCCGGGCTCGAGGGGTCGATACGATTATGAGTGACAGGGCAGATCTCGCGCAGCACGTTGCGGCTTCTTCTCCCACCCAATAGAGGAGCACTGCCGTGTGCCTTACAGCAGGGGCGCTGAGTAATACCCTATGCTCCCCGTTCGCCGATTGAAGAGCTGCACTACGATATAAGAAGCCCCTCCATATCGACTCACTCCTATGTTGCGAATTCTCAAGGTCTTATCGAGCGGGACCGCGACCTTGCTCCAACGGTTCGCGGCAGAGAGTGCATACACCTCTTGAATGCGGGCCTTACTACCCAGTATCGCGACCGACGGCGGAAGCCCCGGATCTCGGGCAACAAGCGCAAGATTCGTAAGCTTAAATTGTGCCGGTACTCGAGGGGATTTTATAAAGGCGCGCCCCGATCGCGTTACACCCGACACAGAGACGCTCTTACGATTCTTGCTCGTTAGAACATAAAAGATCGGGCTATCACCAGAGATCGCCGGCCCGCACATAGCCTTCGACGCGGTTTGCGGAACCTTCACGGAGATTTTGGCGGTGCTCCCTGAAAACGCTTGAACCTCCGACGTTTTTTTCAACCGCACGAGGGTGCTGGGCATGAGCTCGTTGCTAAAATAACACCCTAAAACAGGCTGCCCTTTCGACGGTATCGTCGCGAAGCTCTTTTCGTTTCCTCTAAGAATATCCAAGGAGCCCCAAATATAGGATGCTGCCTCTTTTCGAACCGTAATGACGGACGAAGTCCGGTCGCCCGGAGCAATCCCAATTCCAACAGCAAAAAGCGAGCTAGAGGCCCGTAATCCGATCACCCCACTTGGGATATTAAGGACAACATCTGCTCTACGATCCCCGCCCAGGAAGACAAGATCGGGCACAAGGTCGCCATCAACATCTCCCTCAACAGCCGTTGGTGTTGGTGTTGGCGTCACGGTCGGTGTCACGGTACCAGTTGAAGTAACGGTTACTGTCGGAGTTACTGTCGGTGTTTCCGTAGCGGTTGGAGTGTTTGTAATCGTCGGGGTCACCGTTGGCGAATTCGTTTGAGTAGCAGTCGGCGTTGTCGTTGGGGTTAGGGTTACCGTGGCGGTTCCTGTGATTGTGGGGGTCGTTGTTGGTGTGTCTGTTGGGGTGACCGTGGGAGTATCTGTTGGCGTATGCGTGGGGGTGCTCGTCGGTGTTGTTGTAGGAGTCGCTGTAGATGTGGGTTGAGGCGTCGAAGTGCCGACACTTGTGCTTGAGGCGGTCGCGGTAGCACTCGGAGTCACGGTGGGCGTATGCGTTGGAGTTTGGGTCGGCGTCTGAGAAGGGGTTACGCTCGGCGTATCCGTTGGCGTATTTGTCGGCGTAGAGGAAGGCCCAGTCGTAGGGCTACTGGAAGGAGTTGCTGTTGGCGTGTGAGTCGGCGTATTTGATGATGTTGCTGTCGGGGTATTTGTTGGCGTCTGGGTTGGAGTTGATGTTGGAGTACTGGTTGGTGTTGAGGTAGGAGTTGGAGTCGCCGTAGGTGTTGCGCTCAACGCTCCTTGCCAACTATACAGCCAAACCTTTCCCTCCGTGGCCAGGCCGTTATTGTATTGGGGATAGCCCACCAGGATGTCATCATATCCATCCGTGTCGACATCCCCGGCCGCCGACACTTGTAAATTTGTCGCACTGCTCGCCGTTGCCCCCGTAATGCTCCAATCTGCTGTTGCCGGCACTCCGCTTGCTGTCGTCTGATAGAGCTCTACCAATCCCCGAGAGCTGGAGTACGAACTATACCCGATGAGCAAATCGGGATAGGTGTCGTTATTCACGTCTCCCGCCGCAGCCATAACTGAAGGATTTGAAGCAAGCCCTGATAATGTCGAATTAAGAGTCGGGACAACACTTGAACTTCGCCCATAGTAGATTCGCGCTGTGCTGCTGAGGTCGCCTACTACCAAGTCATCATATCCATCCTTATTCAGGTCCCCCGGGCACGCCATTGAAGATCCGAGCATGTATAAATTTGTAGTGCCGGTAAGTGCATTAGAACTACTAAGGGTCGTTGCGCCCAGGGAGCTTGATCCCGCCACGAACCAGACTCTCCCACGGTCTACTTGACTAGAGTTGTCCCAAGAAGGGTGAGCAATGACTATATCGTTGTACAAATCTCCGTTAAGGTTAGCCGAGCAAATAACAGTTCCCAGCGTTCCATCCCCTTGAGCGCCTGCGCCACTTGTTGTTAAGGCTGGGCAATTTGTTGTTGTGCTTCCTACACCTGACGAGCTCCCTTTGCAGTACCACACCTTCCCGTTCCCGCTCCCGTTATCCGGGGCTGCTAGTAAAATATCGCCAAATCCATCTCCGTTTATATCGCCACCTTTTACGATCTTCGTTGCGAAATAGTTGTAAAGAGATGTTCCTGGAGACATCGTTGAGTTAGCGCTTACACCGAGGCCCGAAGAAGAGCCGTGAAAGACTTGAAGTCTGACGTTTGTAACCGATCCAGAATTGACGGAGTTGAACGCGATATCTGAAAAGCCGTCATTGTTCACATCGCCCACTCCTGCCACCGCTGCGCCATATTTGATGAAACTGGCGTTATTACCCTCGATACTCCAACTCGGCGTAGATGGCAGGCCGGCGGCAGATCCGTAGTACACAAACACCGCCCCCTCATCAGTTATTCCATTATCATAGAAAGGCGCGCCGATAATGACGTCGCCGTATCCATCGCCATTGACGTCACCGGCAGAATCTATCGAATAACCAAACTGTGCCGAGGAAATCCCTCCGGAGGCTGACCAGGATGGAGATGTTGCAAGCGGATCGACTAGTATCGGATAGGTGGCTTTATGATCGTCAATTAGGATAGAGAGAATTCCGTGCCCTTCAGATTGAGAAGAATAAGATAGCTTGCTAGGAAGTAGCGCGCCCTTAGCATCTATCACCTTAAGGCCAGCATAGCGAAGAACGCTCTCTCGATCCTTCTCGAACACAACCTCGTTATGAGTCGCTATTGAAACTGTTAAATTGCTATCAATGGCGGCTTGCAGCTCAAGCTCTTGAGCTTTCAGGTGCGCTGCAGGTTTGCTTCTAATTGTGAAGCCCTGCTCAATGCCGTTTTCTGTATTGCGATACCATTCTTGAAAGTTATGCTTTTCATGCTCTACAAAGACTGAAGTATCATGACCAGAGAGCGCAGACTTCGGAGGTCGTGAAATCTCTTCCGCAACCTCTCCTCGTTTAAGCGTCCTAAGTGAGTATCTCCAACTCCACTCCCTTTTCCCTTTTTCTAGTTTGCGAGGTCTAAGCTCCCATCCCTCAGTACCTATGTAGGAGCGTAAGTTTTGATTATGATTCCCTAAATGCCAGGCGGCGGATTTAAATCTCCGCCCCCCGTTGTTCCGCTCTTGAAGGGTCGCCTCACCCTGCGAGTATTCGATAGCGTCTTTCGCTCGCTCAATCCAATCAGACTGCGGGGTGCTGGAGTTCAAATTGTCTAGCTGATTTAGGCTTGGGGCAGGGCGCTTCTCTGCAAGAAAGCTCGTTACGATCTCCCCTCTCTCATGAATACACACCAGCACCAGTGCAAACGCTGCTATCTTCGCGGTTCGCGAACCACTCTTAAGCCATTTAACACTTCGCGCGTAAGTGCCCAGTTCCACCCATAGGAAGTCGACCAACCGCGCGAAAAACTTAAGTTTTTAGAGCCTGTTCCTACCGAGCATCCCTGGGGAGGCTGCTGTTCACGCGAGTTCAGTAAATTCAAACGCTTGTAACAACCCCGACTGATTATATAATCCAAGATTATTCACAGATTGCATTACCAAGCCCCAGGATCGCATAACGGAGAAGTCAAAAGACCGCCTATCTCGTCAATCCGCTTTCACCATGCCCCCTGATACCACCCCACTCAAAACAAGAGTTCACGAGCTCCTCTCAACCGCATCAGCTCAAGAGGTCGCGTCACTTTGCTCCGCCACGTGGCTCAACGAAGCCATACCTGGACTCAGCACGATTGTTGGATGCCAACAAGGTAAGAGGCATCTTGAGGGAGACGTCGCGACTCACACCGGTCTCGTTGTCGCGAACCTTCGGTCCGTCGCGAAAAGACGGCTACACCGCGACGCCGATTTCGTTGAGCTACTCGGCGCCCTCATACACGACCTCAAGAAACCAGAAACTCGTACGGAGAGCTCACCCGGTGCCGTCTCTTTTCCGAATCACGAAGCGCTTGCCTCAAAGGTCTGTCCCTCTATCGGCGCAACCTTTGGACTCTCAGAGGAAGACACCAACCGGCTTACCTTTATCGTGGCGAACCACGGCGAGGCGAACAGATTTTTAAAGCTCGATTCCGACACGAGGGCCGCGCTCATTCACTCTCCTTTTGCTTCCAGTCTTGCGCTCCTTCACGAGGCAGATGCGTTAAGTTCGATTCGCGAGGATGGATCGCGAGCGGAGATATTCTGGAGCTCGCTGACGTCGCAGTCTATCGACGAGAGCTACTTTGAGATTCCAGTCGATCGAAGAATCTACAAAAGCATCAAGTGGAATAGTTATCCACAGGATGTTCTACCCCTGTGGGTAGCTGACATGGACTTCAAGAGTCCGCCCGCTGTTATCGACGCGCTTCTTAAACGAGCGGAGCACGGTGAGTTTGGATACGAAGATTCTTCCAAGCAACTTCTCTCCACGATCATAAAGTGGTGTGGCGAGCACTACGAGTGGGAGATCTCAGAAGGGGAGATAGTTCCGCTACCAGGACTCGTATGCGGACTGAATGCGGTGTGTCGAGCGGTGGGATCTCCGGGCGACGCGGCCGCTATCTTTACTCCGGTGTATCCACCGTTTCTCTCAAGCCCGACCAACCACGGCATGGAAGCCATTCAAGTGCCACTTACCCAAGTTATCAACAGAGATTCCACATTCCGGTACAACATAGACTTTGATGCTTTTGAAAAAGCGATAACACCACGGACGAAGCTCTGCATCTTTTGTCATCCACACAATCCCTCCGGAGAGTCGTGGTCCGTCGAAGACATTCGAAAACTCGCCGAGATTTGCAACGTTCACGACATAATCTTGTGCAGCGATGAGATTCACTGTGACCTCATTCTCGATGGATCGAGACACACACCGGTAGCGAAGGCGGCTCCTGAGTTTAAGAACAATCTCATCACTCTCATGGCGCCAAGCAAGACGTTTAACATTCCCGGTCTCGGCTACAGCTTCGCGGTCGTCCAGGACGACGCGCTTCGCAAAAAATTAAAGCGCGTGATAGATGGTCCTGCACCTCACCCCAACGCGATGGGGCTCGCGGCGTGCGAAGCCGCTTTTACTGAGAGTGAAGGTTGGTTACACGCGGTCCGCCAGTACATCGCGACAAACAGGGATGTGGCTGTGCGCTTCATCAGGGAAAACTTCCCAGATTTTAAAGTATCCTGTCCCGAGCGAACGTACCTCCTGTGGATAGACTGTCGAGCGTGTAAGGCTATCGAAGGCTCTCCCTCGAACTTTTTCTTAAAGGAAGCACGGGTAGCCCTAAACGATGGGGCGCTATTCGGAGATGCGGGGAGGGGGTTTGTTCGACTGAACCTAGGAGCGCCACGATCACGAATTATCGAGGCCCTTACGCTCATGAAACAGGCTGTGGATAACCTGTTGAAAAAGTAGCGTAGCTATCTGCAAGCACAAAAGAAAACGGAGCCCACATAGGGACTCCGTTGCAGAAAACAACGAACGTAGTCACGACAAATCGCGCGCCTACTTCGCCGCAGCTTTCTTAGCCTTGAGGCGAGCCTTCTTGTTGCGGTTCTTAACTTTCTTTGCGCGGTGCGCTGCGCGACGATTTTCTGTGATCTTAGTTGGCGATGCCATGACACAACTCCTTAACAAATGAGGTCCGTAAAGGTACCGAAGAAGAGGCTTACGGTCAACTTTCGCCGGAACCCCTGGATTAAACTAGATATCTAAGTTCCTGATCTTGAGAGCATTATCCTCAATGAACTTCCTTCGAGGCTCAACTTCATCACCCATCAGGACCGTGAATATCTGATCCGCATCGATAGCATCATCAATCGTCACCTGAAGGAGGCGTCGATATTGAGGATCCATCGTTGTTTCCCAAAGCTGCTCAGGATTCATCTCTCCAAGTCCCTTGTACCGGGTTATTGAAAGTCCCTTACGCCCTCGAGCGTCAACCCAATCGGAAACTGCCTCGATTGAATCAACGGTCTCTCGCTCCTTACCGTCACCTGTAGCGGTGATGGTGTAGGGAGCCTCTCCAACAAGCTTTCGAGCGTCAGTGTATACCGTACGAACCACCGAGATCTTATCCGAGATCCAGAGACGTCGAGTAACCGTGGTAGTGTACACAACCCCACGGAGACGGGTCTTCACTCGAAGCGCCACCTCTTCATCGTGATCATCAACTATTTCTACCGCCGGCTCAGCGATCGTTCGGGTCTTAATAGCCGCCACTACCTGCGGTAGAAGCCCAGCGAGGTAGTCTTGCTTCCAAGAGGTCTCGTTGAACTGAATGCCAGACTCTGAAAGAGCGACGATAACCCTCTGGTCAAGGCGCTCCATCTGAATCTCTTCAAGGGCTCTCTTGACGTCCTGAACACGAACGAGCAGGTCAGACACCGATTCAGCTGTTACTGACTTTCCATCCTTGCTCTGAACAGAGACGCCGTCAGCGCCTCCGCCGATGATAATTTCCGTGAACTCTTTCTCGTTCTTGAGGTAGCGCTCAACTTTTCCTTTCTTAATCTTATAGAGAGGTGGCTGCGCGATATAGAGGTGCCCCTTCGAGATTACCTCGTTCATCTGTCGGTAGAAGAAGGTGAGTAGGAGGGTTCTAATGTGACTTCCATCCACGTCGGCATCCGTCATGATGACAACTTTGTGATAGCGAAGCTTGTTCACATCAAAGTCGCCCGCCCCGATACCGGTGCCCAGCGCTGTAATGAGAATTCGAATTTCCTCGAATGAAAGCATCTTATCGAAGCGCGCCTTCTCGACGTTCAAGATCTTTCCCTTAAGGGGAAGGATAGCTTGATTCTTCTTGTCACGGCCCTGCTTAGCAGACCCACCGGCGGACTCTCCCTCGACCAGGAATATTTCGGCTTCTTCCGGGTTCTCGTTCTGACAATCGGCAAGCTTGCCTGGAAGCGCAGCGCTATCAAGGGCACCCTTTCGCCGAACAAGCTCTCGAGCTTTTCGAGCTGCTTCACGAGCGCGCGCGGCCTCAAGGGACTTGTTCACTATCATCTTGGCGATAGCGGGATTCTCTTCGAAGTACTTCGCGAGCTGCTCACCAACTATCTGCTCTACAAATCCTTTAACTTCGCTATTTCCGAGCTTTGACTTGGTCTGTCCCTCGAACTGCGGCTCAGGAATCTTGGCGCTGATAACGCCAACCAATCCTTCCCGCGTGTCATCACCCTGGATTCCCTCGTTGAATCCCTTAAGGAGATCGTTTTTGTTTGCGTACGCATTCAGCGTACGTGTGAGGGCTGCTTTAAAACCGATAAGGTGAGTTCCACCTTCAGGGGTGTTGATGTTGTTTGCGTAGGTATAAATGCTCTCGGTGTACTCCGAGTTGTACTGCAGCGCGATCTCAACGCTGATACCGTCGCGCTCGCCACTCACGAAGATAGGATCGGGAAAGAGGGGCGTCTTTGATTTGTTAATATGCGTAACAAAACTGCGAATACCACCTTCGAAATAGAACTCCTGCTCTTTGTCGATTCGCTCATCGATCAAGATGATACGAAGACCTGCGTTAAGGAATGCGAGCTCTCGTATACGGTGAGAAACCGTGTCGTAGTTGAAGGTCTTTGTCTCTAAGAAGATCGTGTGGTCCGGATAGAACGTTACTTTTGTACCGGTTCCCTCGGCCGCTCCGATCTCTTTCAGTGGAGCAACCGGATCTCCTCGACGGAATTCCATCGAGTGAAGCTTCCCGTTTTGTTTAATCTCTGCTTTGAGCCACTCTGAGAGAGCGTTCACGACAGAAACACCCACGCCGTGAAGTCCACCAGAAACCTTGTAGGCTTCCTTCTCAAACTTTCCTCCAGCGTGAAGCTTCGTCATGACCACTTCAACGCCACTCACCCCCTCAGTTGGATGAATGCTTGTGGGGATTCCGCGCCCGTTATCCTCAACTGAAACAGAGCCGTTAGTATGAAGCGTTACTTTGATCGTGTTGCAGTACCCGGCGAGCGCTTCATCAACAGCGTTATCGATA
Source organism: Bdellovibrionota bacterium (assembly GCA_044237895.1). Classification (GTDB taxonomy): domain Bacteria; phylum Bdellovibrionota_C; class UBA2361; order UBA2361; family OMII01; genus OMII01. Next base: position 10,521 of record JBIIEK010000020.1, on the reverse strand, counting down.
ACCTCCCAAACAAGGTGGTGATATCCACGGTAGAAGGTGTCTCCGATGTACATCGCTGGACGTTTTCGCACAGCTTCAAGACCCTCAAGGACCTTGATCTGACCAGCATCGTAAACCAGCCCGGTTGGTTGTGTAGTGGGCGCGGTACTCATTAGACTCCTCCAAAACTCGATAACTTTAGTAGTGTAAGATAGTTAGATGCATTTGGTAAAGAGTAAACCAGCATCCCCGCGTCCCTATAGACACCTGAATTAATTGGTTATTTTAAGCTCTTTTTTCTATCCACAGGCAAGGTGTGGATAAATGTGAATAAGTGCCGAAAAAATCTACGAAACAACCGTCCCCTGAGAGACGGTTAGGGTGCATAAATTCTCACTCGCGAGAAGGTGTTCCGGGGGGGCATCTGTGCCCGTTACGATCACCTGACGCGATCGACCAAGCAGCGCTTTAAAAAGACGCCCCGAGCGCCCCTTATCAAGCTCTGAGTCCACGTCGTCGAGTAAGATAACTGGGGATTCTCCGGTGGCGGCCTCAAGAAGGTCGATGACGCCGAGCTTGAGCGATAACACCACGCTCCTCGTCTGCCCCTGAGACGCGAAGGACCTCGCGTCTACCCCGCCAAGGGCTATCTTCAGGTCATCTCGCTGGGCGCCGAGGGAGGGGGTTCTCATCATCATCTCCTTAGGAGCCGCGTTCTCTAACCGGCCGAGAATCTCATCAAAGGACAACACTCGGTCATCCTCCAGAAAGTCAGACTCAAGCGAAATGGAGAGTGCTCCGTCGCTGGGAGCATACTGTTCATGAAAGAGAGCCGCCTTATCACACAGTGATTTTATAAAGTTACACCTGTTATCAACAATCTTTCCACAATACTCTGCCAAAAGTTCATTCCAGGGCTTCACGTGTGAGTAATCGATCCCGGGTTGCTTCAGTACGGCACTCTTGCTCGCTAAGGCCCTCTGGTAGGCCATGAGAACTTTAATAAAGCCCGGGTTAAGGTCCACCATGTGTCGATCGAGAAATCGTCTCCTGCCCGACGGAGAGCCTTTAACAAGGGAGAGATCAGCTGGAGAAAAGGCGATAACTCGAAGGCGGCCGATAAGTTCGGTCACCGAGTCCAGGGGTTTGCCGTTACAAAAGGCGGTGCGCTCACCCGGAGTAAAAACTAAACCAAGCTCCTCAGTACCATTTTTTGAAACAACAGTTCCAAAAACCGAACACTCCTTCTCCCCCCACTTTAAAAGTTCACTTGAGGAGTTAGTTCGAAATGATCGAGATCCTGAGAGAAGGTAGAGCGCCTCAACGAGATTGGTTTTTCCATTTCCGTTTAAGCCGTTCACATACACAGCCCCAGGACCGAGCTCGATCGTTTGATCAGCTAAGTTTCTAAACTTAAAAACCTTAAGGCTTGAAACAAACAACGATCGATCCTGTGAAGCTACTTATCGAGCCGAAGTGGCATAACGATTCCGAAACACGACTCGTCGGACTCAGCGTAAAATTTTCCTGGTCCTGATTCGCCATTCAGCTCCATAACGAATGGTTGATTCTCGCTGATCGTTGAGAGCACATCGATGATATATCGAGCGTTAAACCCAACAGAGAAATCTTTTCCAGAATATTGAACCTCAAGTTCCTCTTGAGCCTCACCAAGTTCAGGCGACGAGCTTGAGATCCGTACAAGATTTGAGAAGAAGTCAAACCGAACCCCCTTATTCTTGTCACTCACCACAAGCGAGACGCGCTTTAAGGCATGAGCAAGTTGGGTGCTTAAAACGGTAATCTTGTTTCCCACACCTTTAGGAAGAACCTGCTCATAGTTTGGAAACTCGCTATCCAACAATCGAACGACGAGCTTCCATGCGGGACCTTCAACCACCAAAAATCCCTCACTGACATCAACACCAACAGGAACATCTCCCACAGTTTCAAGAGCCTTGCGAACCTCAGCGATTCCTTTGCGCGGAACGATTACATGATCAGATCCGGCTCCACCCTTTGCGGATCCCTTGTGGGAAAGTCCGGTAAATTCTACGCCCTGAAGGGGTCGAGAGATAAGTCCGAGTCGATGGCCGTCAGTCGCTACCATTCCGATCCCAGAAGATTTTCCATCTTTGGTGATCTCAAGGCATACGCCATTCATGTTATATCGCCCTTCATCAAGGGATACCGCATAGAGCGTTTTGTTGATCATCTCGATCAAAGTAGGTGCCGGAAGTTTACACTTCGTCTTAAGGGAGAGTCCGGGTGGTACTGGATACTCCTCAGCCCCAACTCCAACGATCTTAAGTTTTGAACTACCAGCATGAACTTCGATCCGATCTCGATCGACTGAGCGGATCGTGATCTCGCCATCTGGAAGCTCTCGAACAAGATCCCCGAACACCTTTGCGCTGACAGTGATCGATCCTTGTTTCTTAACAGAGGCGGTGCTTGAAGCGATCGCGGTGATCTCGAGATCACTCGCCGTAACTTTAAAACTCTTATCCTCGGCAGAGAGGAGGATGTTACCGAGGATCGGCATCGTCGATTTCTTCTCAGCTATCGCTAGCGTCACGTGAAGAAGTTTCGAGAGTTCAGTTTTTGAAATTGTTATCTCCATGGTTCCCTATTGTTTCTTTATTAGATAAATATCTAGTGAATAATAGTAAGTCCGCCCTGTTTCCGGGGATAAGTCCCCTAAGTATATGGTTCGAGTATTAAAATTCCACTGAAAACTTGTCAGTAACCTCTGCAAAGTTTTTGAAATTATCCACAGGCCAAATTGAACTTCACAATTCGGCCCACCTTCCCACCCGTTTCAACCAAGTTATCCACAGGGTTTTACCGGGAGTCTTTTTCTATACGTAATCCACCACCTCTACCCCGTTACATGGCGTTGTAGAGGTATGTTTGTGGCTCTGTATAAACCCCTGTTGGTAGGGATTTTCACCCCTGAGTACCTGTGGAAAACGTGTCGATATCCGGCACAACCCTGTTGAAAACCTATGAATTACCCACTATTCAACACCCTGGTAAAAGATGTTGATAAGATGGTTAAGTTGTTGATTTAATGTACTTTAACCAAATAGTCTTTTTTCGATTTCTTCGACAAAGACCTTTACTTGCGCATCTGTGGATAACTTGCTCGATACAACCGTGGCCGCGTGAATGACGCTCGAGTGGTCTCGCCCACCAAAGTGCTCACCTATCTCAGGGTATGACGCTGTGGTGTGTTTGCGGCAGAGATACATGGCGATATGTCTCGGAAAGGAGAGATTTTTCGTTCGTCGCTTCGAGATGATGTCGGCGACCTTAATATTAAAATGAGTCGCAACAGCCTTCTTAATATCATCGACGGAAACGTTCACGACCTTTGGCTGGAGCAGCGGCTTAAGAGCCATGCGCGCCATATCCATTGAGATAGAAACGTTTTGAATTGAACTGACTGCGTGTAGTCGAGTCAGCGCCCCTTCAAGTTCACGCACATTAGAGGAGATCTTTTCTGCGATGAGGTGACCAACCTCCTCGGGTAAGTGGAAGTTTTCAAGGAGCGCTTTCTGTTTGAGAATCGCTACGCGTGTTTCAAAATCGGGGGCTTGTAAGTCAGCAGTTAGTCCCCACGAGAAGCGAGTCTGAAGACGCTCCTCAATACCAGGAATATCTGTTGGTATCTTATCTGACGTTATAACGATCTGTCGCTTAGCGCTGTAGAGCGCGTTGAAGGTGTGGAAAAACTCTTCCTGAGTTCTCTCTTTTCCAACGATGAATTGAATATCATCGATAAGAAGCACCTCGATGGTTCGAAGCCTTCGCTTAAACTCCTCCATCTTTGCGTGACGAAGGGCGAGGATGAGTTCGTTGGTGAAGGTCTCCGATGACATATAGAGAACCCGGGATAGGGGGTTTCTCTGGAGCACAGCGTTACCGATGGCGTGAAGGAGGTGGGTCTTGCCGAGACCTACTCCCCCGTAGATGAAGAGGGGGTTGTAGCTCTGGCCGGGCTTCTCGGCGACCCGCATCGCTGCGGCGTGACAAAACTGGTTGCTGTTACCAACTACGAAATCCTGGAAGGTGTATCGAGGATTGATATTATTAAATATTTCGCCCTCTGGTGGAGTTTGAGGGTTATTTGCTGTTTGCGTGAGAGGCTCGTTCTTTGACTCCTCTACCGGGGTCGGTCGCACCCGTTTTACGATGAAGGGGGTTGCCGGTCTACGAAGGCTATTCGAGGTATCGCCGTTAGCGCTTGCAGTTGGTTCTCTCGGAATAATAGAGAGAACGAGCTCAGGTGCATCAAGAAAGTGAGCGAGCCTGTCACGAAGAGCGCTCGAGAAATTTGATATAACGTAGTTGCAGATGAGGCGAGAGGGACCCCTCACCATAAAACGCTCAGAGTTTGAGCCTGCAACATCCACTGAAAGCGGCTCGATGTATGCGGCGACGATGTGAGGATTAACTTCACCGCACACATCAGCAACGGCGAGAGCCCAACTTTGTTCGAGAGACGCTGTTGTTGTTTTTTGAGGGGGCGCAGTGGTTGTCTCTGAGGAGGATAGCGGGGAGGACAAGTTCTCAGCGATAGAATCGCTCTGGCCGAAATCCTCTGGTGCCAGGTTGCTGCCCATGCGCCTCACGCTTTAAAAAATCTGCTTATAAAAAAGCGGACCATTCCTTCGATCGTTTTGCGACTCTTTGAAAGAAGCCGGTCGAGCAAAAGCTCACACCTTCGATCGAATGACAAAGCGTTATAGTACGGGTGGAAAATTTTACAAGAATTTGATGACGATTTTTTAACGCATCGGAGAGACGGGCTGACAGGAGGATAGCGAAAACCCGATCTAGTTTCAAGTCACTTAAACAAAGCGGCTCGCCCAAAGAGCTTTTGTGAATGCTGAGCGTATTGAATCGAAGAGTGAGAGAGTCGTGGATAGACGGGTCCATTAGTGTAGTCGTTGCTCTCTAGACCTCATGGGGACGTCGGATATTTGATTCTGAAAGGAGGGGGTGAGCAGGGTTTGCCTTAATTGCCTAAATCCTATACAACAAGGGCGCTCGAAGTGAGACCATGGAAGCACACTATACATACCTTAATTCACTCGGTTTAACCGACCCAAACACCCAGAAGCTCGTGACAGCGGTCACGCTAGGCTGTGCGCTCCTCTTCGTGGGAGCTCAGGCGGCTAATGTTCTTACCCGTCGTCGCAGACTTCGAGGGGTAGAAGATGGCGTAATTCCTGAGGAAAAAATCACGACCTCAGGGATCTTTGATTTCTTCATCGAGACGTTTGTCGCCTTCCAAGATTCCGTTCTTGGCAGAGAGAATCGAAAGTATCTCCCGTTGACGGCGACCGTGTTCCTTTACCTCTTTACCCTTAATATCATTGGACTCGTGCCAGGTTTTCCAGCTCCAACCACCACGGTGTGGACGACGGTACCGGTGGCGCTCCTTATATTCATCTCGTTTAATTACTACGGCATTAAAGAGCAGGGATTGGTCCATTATTTAAAGCATTTTGCTGGACCGGTTTGGTGGCTTGCCTGGTTCATTCTGCCGCTTGAGCTGTTTGGTACCGCGCTCAGAATCTTGACCCTTAACTTGCGACTTTATTGGAATATTTCGGCGGACCATATCGTATTGGGCATCATGTCCGACCTCGTTCCGTTTATCGTGCCGATCATCTTCTACGGGCTCGGAACCTTCGTATGTTTCATGCAGGCATTCGTTCCCACGGTGCTCACAATGATATACATTATGCTCGCTACTCAGCATGAAGAGGGTGAGCATCACTAATAGATAACTACTTCATTGAAGATAGGTTTCATTTAACAACAACAAGGAGAGTAAGATGAAAACATTAGGAACTATCGCAAAGAGAACAGCTCTCTTCGCAGCAACGAGCGTTGCAGCTTTGGCTCCAGTAGCTAACGCATTCGCAGAAGGCACTGTTACCGAAGGTTCTCCACTCGGTCCAATCGGCGCTGGTTTGGCTATCGGTATGGCTGTAATTGGTGGTGGTCTTGGTCAAGGTAAGGCTGTGGCAGCTATGCTTGAGTCCTATGGACGCAACCCATCAGTTGGTGGAAAGCTCCTCGCACCGATGCTCATCGGTATGGCTCTTATCGAGTCGCTCGTTATTCTTGCCTTCGTTATCGCCTTCCTGAAGGCGTAAGCGTTACGGCTTAGATAAAGAAAAAGGGCTCGTCTTACGACGGGCCCTTTTTTTTGTCCTCTAGGCTGGGGGCTCTTCCACAACTTCTCCACATCCTTTCACAAGTTATCCACAGAAATCTCCACAACCTGTGGATAACATGCCTAGCTAGCTGTTATAACTAGCTGTGTTGGGTTTCTAACCACCGCTCCGCGCCGATCGCTGCCATGCAACCAGAGCCTGCTGCGGTAATAGCCTGTCGGAAAACGTGGTCTTGTACATCGCCACTCACAAAGACGCCGGGGATAGTAGTTTCCGCAGAGTCTGGTTTGTGAAGGAGGTATCCATTTTCGTCCATATCAAGCTGACCCTCAAAGAGGCTTGAGTTTGGTGTATGACCGATGGCGACGAAGAGCGCATCGGTTGGAAGAAGGGTCTCTTCTTTAGTTATCGTGTCCTGAAGCGTGAGCCCCGTGACCCCATCTTTCTTAGAGCCTTCAACTGCGAGAACGCCCTTGTTCCAGAGGACCTCTATCTTAGGATTGTTGAAGACGCGCTGCTGCATGATCTTTGAAGCGCGCAGCGAGTCGCGGCGGTGAATCAGATACAACTTGCTTGCGAAGCGAGTAAGGAACGAAGCCTCCTCGCACGCTGAATCTCCACCACCCACAACAGCGATTACCTTGTTTCTAAAGAAGGCGCCGTCGCATGTTGCGCACGTTGATACGCCGTATCCAAGCAATTCGCGCTCATTTTTGGCCCCAATATACTTGGGTGCTGCACCGGTAGAGATGATGAGGGAGTCGCACGTGTAGGTGCCCGATTGGCCCGTGAGTGTAAAAGGTCGTTGCGAAAGGTTAGCTTTAACGATTGTATCAACGGCAACGGTTGTGCCGAAACGCTTAGCTTGCTGCTCCATGAGCTGCATGAGGTCTGGGCCCATGATTCCTTCAGGGAATCCAGGAAAGTTCTCGACGTCGGTTGTGGTTGTGAGCTGTCCGCCCGCGAGAGGGCCGTGGATAATAAGGGGCGCAAGGCTGGCTCGGGCGGTATAAATCGCTGCAGTGAGGCCAGCTGGGCCAGAGCCAAGGATGATGACTTTGTGGTGATTAGCTTGGTTTGTAGAAGTGCTCATATCAACTCCGTTATATCGGGCGTAGTATAGAATTTTCTGTATGAATCACCAGAGCAGGATACAAAAATTACTCATAGCGAACCGGGGGGAGATAGCGCGCCGCATAATCCGAGCATGTCGATCCATGGGCATCAACACGGTCCTGGTGGTCTCTGACGCAGATAAGGGGTCGCTCGCGTCAACTGAGAGCTCGGAGGTTGTGGAGATAGGGGGGTCTACGGCCGCTGAGTCGTACCTGGATAAGAAGAAGATAATTCAAGCCGCGTTGGGGACGGGATGTCAGGCCGTTCACCCCGGGTATGGATTCCTCTCGGAAGACGCCGATTTCGCCCAACAAGTTATCGATGCTGGTCTACTCTTCGTTGGGCCATCTCCAGAGAGTATTAGAGCGCTTGGGGTTAAAACGAACGCTCGAAAAACGGTGGCGGCGGCCGGTGTGCCGATAACTCCGGGTAGCGATGGCGCCTCGTCGGATGATGAGATAGGGCTCGCGGCTGAACGGATAGGCTTTCCGATTATCATAAAAGCTGCCGCCGGAGGTGGTGGGCGCGGCATGAGGATCGTTAGGGCCTCGCACGAGATGCAGGAGGCTCTCGAGAGAGCTCGAGCGGAGGCACTGAAGAACTTTGGTAGCCCCGAGGTGTACTGTGAAAAATTCATTGAAGGTCCGCGCCATGTTGAGGTGCAGCTCTTTGGTGACGCGCATGGAAACGTTGTGCACTTCGGTACAAGAGATTGCTCGGCGCAAAGAAGACACCAAAAACTTCTTGAGGAAGGCCCGGCACCGTTTCTTGACCACGATGTGAGGGAGATGATTCACGAAGCCGCGGTAAGAGCGGCCAAGAGTGTTGGATATTGCAACGCGGGCACCGCTGAGTTTCTGGTGTCTGGTCGGCAGTTTTACTTTCTGGAGATCAATACCCGCATTCAAGTTGAGCATCCAGTTACCGAGATGATAACGGGAGTCGATCTCGTGCAGCTTCAAATTCGTATCGCCATGGGCGAGCCGCTCCCGATGAGCCAACCGGAGATTACGTTCTCGGGGCATGCTATCGAGCTTCGTATTAATGCAGAGGACGTTCGAGAAAACTTCAGACCCGCGCTTGGCTTGATAGATTCGTGGCAAAGAGGCACCTCCGTTCAGGTGCGAGAGGAGTGCGGATACCGAGAGGGCGATAGCATCCCACCGTTTTACGACTCACTGTTAAGTAAGGTAATCGTTCACGGACGGGATAGGGCCGAGGCCCTCTATAAAACTCATCAGTTCTTGAAGGAATATTCAGTCGAGGGGGTACCAACAACGATACCTTTTCATGCATGGCTCCTCGCCCACGAACAATTCCAGACCGATGGGATTGATATAGGTTTTGTGGAGCGCACCTTTACGGCTGAGGGCCTCGAAGGTGCCCTTGCGCTCCTTGCTAAAGATCCCGACCATCGGACCGCCCACGAAGGCGAGGTTTTTATCGAACGGGTGGATGCCGGAGGAGGATCGATAGAGGTGATCCATGAACGTGGAGGCACCTTTTTAGCGGTGCCTTTGTTATCCAATGGCAGCAAGAGCGCAATGCACCAGTGGTGCCGTTCGAATAGAAAAAAGAGCGCTATCGAAGGAGCGCAAGCTCGTCTTCAACCGGACAGGTAAGTACGATCTCATGTCCCGTTGAGGGATGAGAGAACGAAACCTTCTCAGCGTGTAAAAGAAACGAACGTCCGGGAGGCAAGCGGCTGTGAGGTGTGGATGACGGAAGCTCTCTTGTTGAGCCGTACAGTGTGTCTCCAACAAGTGGGTGTCCGATGTGCGAGCAGTGAATGCGAATCTGATGTCGCCGAGCGGGAGAGGCAGATACGGTTACCAGGGTCGCCTTGAGGTTTTCTATAAAGTGCGAGTCAAGAAAGTGCGTTGTGCCTTCGAGGGCGCGCGCCCGCGCAGGAGGCTCCTGCTCGTAGACCTTCATCTTTTGAGCGCCGCGATGAGGCGTTCCGATAAAGGTCCTGATGCTTTGAGGCGTCGAGAGGTGTCCATCAACGAGCGCCGTATATTTTTTGCTCACATCCCCTGCGAGGAGCTGCGCAAAGAGCTGCTCCCATACAGGACGAGTCCAGGCGCCAAGGAGGATGCCACTCGTATCCTCATCGAGTCGATTAACCAGCCCGGCATCCCCTGCATTTTTGCTCACGTCTTTGAGGTGCGGCGAATGGGCGAGAAGATCATCGGCGAGGGATCGTCCCCCGCCTTTTGGAAGCTGAACGGAGTGAAGGCCTGGAGCCTTATATACCGCGAAAACGTCGCCATCGTTGTAGAGAAAACGGAGGTCGCTCATAGTATAAGAATACCTCAAAGCAGGTTGAATAAGATAGATGGAGCCACTCGCCCCCACGGCGAGCAAAGGTTTGAAATATTCACAGCACCAGCTACGATATGGGCATGGAAACCGCAAAAGCCTCTTTTGATATCCTCACAAAGATAGCGGCACTTTCTAAGCGCATCAGTCCTGACACCGCCGACTTTCAAAAACTGGTCCTAGCGTTTTTTAGGAAGCATGGGCGTGACTTTCCATGGCGAAGGACGTGCGATCCGTATGAAATACTCGTCAGCGAAGTGATGCTTCAGCAAACACAAACGGACCGAGTGATTCCAAAATATGAGGCCTTTCTCAAAGAGTTTCCAACGGTGCAGGCGTTGAGCAAGGCCACCGTCGCTGAAGTCGTGCGGATGTGGATGGGGCTCGGATACTATAGAAGGGCCCTTAATTTACATAAGGCTGCCCAAGTTGTTTGTGCTGAGCATGATGGCGTTTTTCCTGAAACCGTAGATGGTTTGCGCGAATTGCCGGGAGTGGGAGCCTACACGGCAGCAGCGGTAGCCGCGTTTGCGTTTGGCGCCCCGGCGCCGATGATTGAGACGAACATTAGAACGGTATACCTCTCTGTATTTTTTCCTCGAAGAAGATCCGTGGCAGACAAAGAGATCCTGCAGGTGATTGAAGAGACTCTGTATCGCAGGGATGCTCGACGGTGGTTTTATGCGCTCATGGACCTAGGGGTTGAGATGAAGCGAAGCTCCAAGGGGGCAAACAAGAGAAGTCGCCACTATGTGAAACAGTCAAAGTTTAATGGCTCTCAGAGGCAGGTGCGCGCGGCAGTGCTCAGGAGCATCTCAGAAACACCTCAGAAGAGCGCGGAGATCGTTGCAGCTCTTCCTTTTTCGTCAGAGCGAATTGAGAGAGCGCTCGTGGATCTAGAGAGAGAGAG
>JBIIEK010000181.1:0-6193 GCA_044237895.1 Bdellovibrionota bacterium | reverse complement strand
ACCCAGCACCGTCGAGAGAGCTTGATTTTCCTTGTACCTTGTATCCACCCATTCGATGAACTGATTGTGGTGTCATGCCGATGTGTCCCATGACAGGGATGTCGAGTTCGACGAGTCGCCGAACTGTTTTCGCAATCGCTTCTCCCCCCTCGAGTTTTACCGCGGCCGATCCCCCCTCTTTGAGTAGTCGTCCCGCAGCTTCGATCGCGCGCTCCTCAGAGATCTGGTACGAGAGGAACGGCATATCCGCCACAACGAGCGCTCTCGAGGTGCCACGGCTTACGCATCGGGTGTGGTATATGACCTCCTCCAGTGTCACAGGAAGGGTTGAGGATTGGCCCTGAATGACCATGCCGAGCGAATCACCCACCAAAAGGATGTCCATTCCGGCGGCCTCCGCAAGTTTCGCGAAGGTAAAGTCGTACGCTGTCACCATGACAAGAGGCGCAAGCTCTCCTCCCGCGACCTTCCATTTTTTAACGAGCGGGACAGTTATAGGCATACAAGAACCTCTTTTCTGTACGCGATGATCGCCTTGCGAGAACTAACCTTTGGTGTGGTTTCGTATGAAGAGCTCAAGCTCCGCAGGTGAGACATCCGGCATGCCACCCTTTTTGGTGGCATTTAGAGCACCCATAAGATTGCCAAAGAAACAACACTCCTCAAGGGGGGCTTTCTGGAGGTACTTGAACGCGAAGCCAGCGGAGAATGAGTCACCCGACCCGATCGTATCCGCTACGGTTATCGACACGCCCGGCACGGTGCATTCCTTGCCAGTGTTGTCGATGGCGTAGACACCTTCCTCACCCAGCGTCACAAGAACGATCTTCACTCCAAACTTTTTCATAACCTCTTGTGCCATCTCTTTCGAAGATTTTGCGCTCAGGTTTAGAAGCTCGGTCACGATCTTCACTTCGCTTACGTTCAGCTTAAGAATGTCAGTTCGACGAAGAGATTCAGTTACGGTCTCAGCGGAATAACAATTCTTGCGAAGATTGATATCAAGGAATTTGGTCGCTTGAGGCGCCGCCTCGAGAACCTTGTAGATGGTGTCCCGGGTTTTCGGACTTCTTTGAACGAGTGTTCCGAAGCAGATAAACGGAGCGTTCTTGGCGGCCTCAAGCAGGGCAGGGGTTGGTTCGAGAAAGTCGTATGCTACGTTCGGATTAATAACGAAGCTCGGATTTCCGTCGGCGGTAAGGGTCACATCTACCGTACCGGTTGGGTTTTTCGGATCCACCTGAACGAGTGAGAGGTCGAAGTGAAGGCCTTTGAGGCCAGCGCGAAGCTCGTCTCCAAGCTGATCCTGTCCGACTCGGCTCACCATTTTCACGGGAGCTCCGAGCTGTCTTAGACGATGACAGAAGTTGGCAGGAGCTCCTCCGAGGAGGCGTTCATGAGGAAGGACATCCCACAGAATCTCGCCCAAAGCTAAAGCGAACCGATCCGAACTATTACCAACCATGGTGATTCTAACCTCGTTTATAAACGGTTGAGTGCTCAACGTAGAGATCTGGTTTTAATCATTGTTTCCTACGTTTAGGCAAGATTTTCGCAGAAAAACCCAATCTCTGTTCGTGCGAAGCGAATCTGAATCCTCTTCAGAGTTTTGTAAGTGATTGGATCCGTGAAGCTTCTCTGATTTATCGGAGATACTAATACTAGACTAACAATTAAGATCCGTGTAGTCTCCCCCTACTTATTCAGCATCTCCCCGGACACCATCAGTTTCGTTCGGGGCGCCGCCCAACTTTTCATGGGCATACAATCTGTCGATTAGTTCGATTACGTGACCCAAAGGGTCTCTCGGCCGGAGTTGTTCCGGTCTCTGAGGATTGTTGTCTATGAATATTCATAACCCAGTCGATGGCGATAATTCTAACCATGCAACCGAGGTAACGCACCGTGATATAATGCACGGGGCGAACCTTGCTGGTGGTGTCGGAGCGACCCTTGATCGCAGGGAGCTCGCCACGCCGATTAAAGTGGTTGAGTTTCCTAACGGTACGCTCAGAGTTCGCGCCGATGGCATTATTTCTGACCACGATGAAACGATAAGCATCGGCACGGGTGAGCATTTCCACGATGGGCATCTCGCTCGTTTTGCTCAGGGATTGAGCCTGGCCCTACTTGAGCATCACGGGAACGAGGCCTTCCTCTCATCGGAGTACGTTGATCGCTATCGGTTAACAAACTCGCTCTTCGGTTCGGATGAATGGGCGACATACAAGAGCCAGTCTGGAAAGAGTGAGGACCAGGTTCTGCGTGGTATGCTTGAAGTGGCATTCGAACGCTTTGGCCTTGATAGGATCGATTTTCAGGACCTGCTGGAGCGATTCACTCATCACTCGGCCCTCGTGGTGAAGCACAGTTTCCAGAAGTTCATGGAGAACGTAAGCCTTGATCAAGGACTCGCTTCAGCGTTTCAAAGGGCGAATGAGGAGGGGGTTCCAGTTGCAGTGTGCTCAGCGAGTCAGGAGCACGTGGTTATAGAGACTTTGAAACATTTTAATCTCGTGTCCAAAGACAGTTCGGGTTCCTGCGATGTTGTCGAGGTTGTCATCGGAAACGCTGTCAAAAAAGTCGATGCTCAAACATTCTGCGGAGCTGCTATCGAGAAAGCGTGTGCTGAGCTGGGCGTCAAGCCTGCTCGAGCTGTTATGTTCGGTGACTCGATCGGTGATGTTGCGGCGGCGGCCCGAGCTGGTATCGGTACGATCTTCATATGTGTGCGGGAGCCTCACGCGCTTCAGGCGTTAAAGAGAGAGATCGATAGCTTCCAGAGGCAGGAGCGATATAACAAAGAGCTTATTGGTCGAGGTGACCCGATAACTGTCTATCTTGTTGATGGATTTGATCAGGTTGAGATCGAAGGACGTCTCCCGTCTTCGGAGAAGCGGGCAACGTGCTTTGCTAATAAAACTCAGTGCGTTAAGGATGTATAGCCCTATGCAAATAGATATCGCTCGTAATCAGTCATGTATCTCCCTCCCGGAACCGAAGTTCGTGTCTCAAGATGCATATCGCTCGTATTGTAACGGCCTTGTGGCATCGTACCGCGATTCGAATCCTAGTGCTCCGTCAACACCGACCTTTGCCGGACATCTTAACGCCATCGCTCAAGGGGGCGAGATGGTTATTAAGACCGGTTGGGGTGGAGTAGATATCGTTTCATACACCCATCCTGATGTGGAAAAGTTCCTCGTTGTAGAGGGTGGTAAATTCCTCGCTTTTGAAAAACATGACGAAAAAGTGGAGACCCTAATTGGGGAAGAAGGGCTCGGCGTTTTGGTGTATCGACCGGAGGGAAGCGATTCTCTTAAGGCTGAGTTTATTCAGCCTGGGTGGACGCGAACCCTGCAGCCTGGGCAAGAGCACACTATTATCGCTCTTTCGAACCTTCTTGTTCGCGAGAAATCCATTGATCCGAAGGGTATGGATAAAGATCTTATCTTCCTTTACATGCCGAATTAAAGATTTACGGGCCTGCGGCCTCAGGCACTTGTGTGCAACTCGGATTCCTTGCACCATAGAGAGGTTCTGATGAGGCGGGTTTATGGGGGTCAAAGATCCTGTATTAGTTATCGGTGATGTTCGATGGGATATGCTTCCCTCGGGAGAGAGGCTCGGAGGATGGGGTGCTGCTTTCGCATGCCGGCTCGCTTCTCTCGGTCATGCGGTCACCTTTGCCGGTTGTGTAGGGCTGGATGCTCTTGGCGATAGAGCCGTTCAAGAACTGAAGCTTCTTGGTGTTGGGACAGACCTCGTGCAACGTGATCCTTCGCTTCCAACGGGCACCGCTTCTATCGAACGTACAGAGGGAGGGCGATTTACATACGCCTCGTTCAATCATGCGGCCGTCACGCAACTCTCAGAGCACGCGGATCTTATGGGTCGGACCGATGATTTCGAGGTTCTCTATTGTAATAGCTATATCCATACCTCGCTTGTAGCCGGCGCGACGCTTCAAACGTTTCTCAATCGGTGCGGCCCCTCCTTCAAGATTTATGATGTCCGATGTGAAGCTCGTTCCGTTACGGTTGAGGCCCTTCAAGCAGCGTTGCAAGTCTCATCGGTGTTTAGGGTGAGTGCTGAGGATGTTCCCACTATCTGCCAGCTTCTCGGACTGCCCGTTTTAGAACCCGAGCTCTTCTGTGGGGCGATTACCGAACGGTTTGGTGTCTCCTACTGCTTGGTGATGGATCCATTTCAGGGTGCAGTGGTTTCTTCCATTCTTGGAGAGCAGATCTCGATAGCTCCTCATCTCTCAAAGGTGGTGGATCTACTAGGGTGGCATGAAGCGTTCCTTGCTGGGTTCGTGCATCACGTTCAGAAAGGCAGCTCCCTTGAGCGGTGCGCCATCGCGGGTGTTCATTACGCTGACCTGGTCGCCGCAACGCATGGCGCGATGCAGCCATGCCCCCAAAGCGAGTTGGAGAAGGTGAAAGCGGCCTAACAGGGCAATAACCGCCACTGCGTTAGACTCACTCTCCAGAAAGAGCGTAGAATACGAAAAGGGTGTTTCCGTATTTCCGTTGGGAGGTCTCCTTCAGGGTCTCGAGGGAAAGAGCCTCGTACTCTTTCGGATCGATCTGAACGATGACCTGACCACCAGGATTCACCAGGTGAGGGCGCTCCGCGATGATGCGCATCGCTTCTATCCAGATCCCTTTGTACTGCGGCGGGGCAACGAAGAGTATATCGAAGCTCTTGGCGCAGTTTTTTAGATATACAAATGCGTCGGTGTGGCGCACCTCCGCCCTGTCCGTAAGTTGGGTCGTCGCGAGGTTATCTTTTATTGTGGCAACCGCTCGTGCGTTTGTGTCAATGAAGACGCAGTGACGAGCTCCCTGGCTCAGCGCTTCAATGCCTATCTGCCCCGTACCCCCAAAGAGATCCAGAATAGTTGCGTCCGGAAGGTCTCCACGAAGGATATCGAAAAGAGGAACCTTGGCGCGATCCAGTATTGGCCGCGTGGAATCCCCCGGCACTGCCTTGAGTGTGCGTCCTTTTGCGGTTCCGCTAATAACTCGCATGAAACTACAGCGTTCGGTTCGGGTCCCAGTTCTCAATATAGTCGCGAATGAACGCGAGGAACTGTCCTCCAAGCGAGCCGTCTACGATACGGTGATCGTATGAGAGTGTGAGGTAGCACATCTGTCGAATAGCGATCATGTCATCGATAACCACAGGGCGCTTCTTGATAGCTCCGAGACAAAGGATGGCTACTTGAGGCTGATTGATGATCGGGGTTCCGATGATCGTTCCGAATACGCCTGGGTTTGTGACCGTGAACGTTCCACCAGCTACGTCGTCTGGCACGAGTTTCTTGTTGCGAGCGCGTTGAGCGAGATCGTTAAGGGATCGAGCGATGCCCACAAAGTTCTTCTCCTCTGCCTTCTTGATAACCGGAACGATCAGTCCTGTGTTGCCAAGAGCGACGGCACAGCCGAGATTGACGTTCTTCTTGAGAATGATCTTTTTTCCATCAAGAGAGCAGTTAACGTACGGGAACGCTTCAAGCGCTTTGACCGTTGCTTCAAGGAAGAACGGAGTAAAGCTCAAGCTAAACCCCTCGCTTTTCTCGAAGGCGGCTTTGTGCTTCGCGCGGTAGTTAGCAATAGCGGTGCAGTCTATCTCTTGCATTGAGTAAACGTGCGGGCTTGTGTGCTTTGAGCGAACCATGTGGTCAGCGATAGCTTGTCGCATCGTATCCATCATGACCACGCGAGTTCCATCCGCTCCCCAATCCGCTGACGGAGTTTGTGTGGTTGTCGCAGTCTTCGCGGCAGCTGGCATGGCCGACGGCGCGGCAGCCGGCTTAGCCGATTTGCTGTCGACGTACTTAAGAAGGTCTTCCTTGGTAAGGCGTCCGCCCTGTCCCGTACCACTGAGAGCATCGAGCTCTACCATGCTCACGCCGTGTTTCTCAGCGAGGCTCTTCACAAGAGGAGAGTAGAACTTGCCGCCTTCGGCGTGAACAGGCTCTTCGCGTTGAGTAACTGGCTCTGGACTAGGGGCTACCTTTGCAGCGGGAGACTCTTTCACTGCGGCGTTACCGCTGGTCGCTCCAGCCGATACTGCGCCACCGGTTGTGTCGATGAGCGCGATCTTCGTTTTAACAGGAACCACATCCCCTTCGTTAAAGAGAAGCTCTGCGATCGTGCCTGCCGCCGGAGCTGGGATCTCTGAG
>JBIIEK010000019.1:0-26043 GCA_044237895.1 Bdellovibrionota bacterium | reverse complement strand
GTAGCGATTCCTTGGTCTCGTCGAGGGAGACGTGGCAGAGGTTGAAAACTCTGAGCGCGGTCGGCGGCAATGAGGGTTTGGATCGTCGGAGTAGGGAATCTGGGGACGGCGATCGTTCGCAGCCTTCTGGCGTCTCAGCACTCCGCGGATGACATCACTCTTATTGAGCGCAATCCAAACGATCGTAAAGCCCTTGAAGATCAGTTCCAGTGTAGGGTGTTCGGGGAGTTTCCTGAGGGGCTACGACTTGGGGCTGGCGATGTATTGCTGCTCGCCATCAAGCCTCAAGACGCGGCTCTTGCGTGCTCCTCGTTAGCAGCTATTTTGCACCCGGAATCCCTCGTTTTGTCAGTTCTTGCTGGAGTCTCAATTACGAAACTCAGCGGATGGCTCGACCACGCGAAGATAGTTCGCTCGATGCCAAATCTCGGTGCCTCGATTAGTGAGAGCGCTACGGCTTATTATCCATCACCGGACGTCACTGCAGAAGATATCGGTCGTATAGAGCGGATTATCTCCGCGATGGGTAAGGGCTGGCGGGTGTCGGATGAATCGTTGATCGATGTCGCGACGGCTGTTGCTGGTAGTGGCCCCGCCTACGTCTGCTGGCTTGCGGAGCAGGTTGAACAGGTGGCTGTTGAATTAGGTATCTCTGCTCAAGACGCGCACGCGATCGTGCTGCAAACCTTTCGAGGGGCTCTCCTCTATCTGGAGCACTCGCAACTCTCATTCTCGGAATTAAGAAAGCGAGTTACCTCACCGCACGGGACAACAGCTGCTGCGCTTTCAATCCTCGCACAGAGCCAAGCGGATCTCGTGATTCAAGCTGCGATTAAAGCCGCGCTTAAACGTGCGCAAGAATTGGGAGCCTAATCGCCGCGCGGCCGATTAGTCGTATCTATTTGAATTAACGCGATCTTTTGTCTTTTATATTTTGTCCTCAAGAGCTTTCCTAAGCTCACCGATACTACACATATCGGAGATGAAGACCTCGCAAGTTCGTACGCGAGAGACCTCTTCGAGTGCATGGACGCTAAGTATTTAAGACCTGGATAGTCACTCGTAGTTTTCGTTGGCGAGGCTCCAACGGAACCCTCCAAAGCAGTATCGGGCCGGTTCCCACAGAGTCACCTGAGGTGAGATTTAATCGGTCTATAAAGTGACGACTATGTACGGAAAAAACCCACACTCCACATATCAAGCGGTACAAATCACCACCACCGACCGCGGTCGCCTTTTGCTCATGATGTATGAGGGCGCAATCAAATTCCTCAAGCAATCTCTCGCAGGATTGGAGGAGAAGGATATCGCCAAATTCTGTCGATTCTTGAGCAAAGCACAAGCGATCATCGCCGAGCTTATGAACACCCTCGACTTCGAGAAGGGTGGCACGATCGCTCAGGACCTGGATAGATTATACGATTTCATGTTGTTCTACCTGAGCGAAGCGAACCTTTACCGAGACCCGAAGCGTATTCAGAAGACTATCCAGCTCATCGATATCATATACTCGGCTTATCGCGAGATTATCGAGGGTAAGAAGGTCGACCTTGAGAATCCAGCTGTAGACGAGGCTAAGAAGGTAGGTGAGGCGCTCAAGCGGGTTCAGATATCGCTCTAACGTCTGGGTGGCGCAGGTCTTTAACCGCACTGTCTATAAGGGGCCTTGTAGGATAGGCGCCTCTTTGAAAACCGTGCAGAGCCCGGCCCGAATTTTGATAACCCTATAGTTTTATTGATTTAATTGTCCAGCGCTCAGACTGCTCTCTTTTTGCAGCTTCTGAACAGCTCTTCGCATCAAAACCCATGGATACTCAGTGCCGGAGGTGTCCTTTGGGTGATGTGTAAGCCCTTGAAAGGTCTCTTCAGAGGAGAAGCGCTTCCTTCCTTCCCTGCGTATGCAAGGAGCGATACCGATGGAGCTGCCACCTCCTCCACGACATGAATGAGGATCGCCCGAGAAAGGATGACTCGATGGGACGTACGACAACGACTGCGCTAGAGAAACTCGCTACCCAGATGCGAACGGATTGGGACCGCCGTGTCGGTCACGACTACCGTTTCTGGATGGGAGAGGGGCATCTCGATGATGTTCAGATCTGGAAGAGTGGAGCGCAGGATTTCGCAAACGTTGTAGAGGGAATGACAGGCACCTCTTCATGGACCGCTCTAGAGATCGGATGTGGCGTCGGTCGGCTACTCAAATCAGCTTCTTCTCACTTCGCAAAAGTTATAGGTCTTGATGTCTCTCGCTTGGCAGTAGACAAGGCGCGCGAGCTGTTAGGGCCCAATCCATCCATAGAGCTCGTTGTTGGATCCGGTGTCAGCTTAGAGCCTGTTGAGGCGTCCTCCGTTGATTTTGTGTGGAGTTTCGGCGCTCTCGCGTGTATGCCGGTGCCCGTAATCGCCGCATATTTGTGCGAGATTAAGCGCGTATTACGGCCTTCGGGCTTCGCGCGACTTCAGGTGTATCTCGGACAAGAACTTACCGTCCATGAGAGTGATACGCTCCACCTCCGCTCTTTCACGCGAGAGAATTTTTCAACGGCGGTAGCCCTCGCTGGTCTCCAGGTTACTCGCTGTGATGAGCAGGCGATCGATGATGATGGTAGCGCTGAGCTGGGAGTCGTAAACTGCCTCGTTTCGATCACTCCAACTCAGCAGGCTGCCACGAACGTCGACATGGTCTCCCAGGCCCTCCTCCCTGCAGGGGAATCGACTGAGGTGAATCCAGCAGCTCTAGAGGCATGGATGGCGCTCAACTACGCTGAGACCCTCGCGGATGAGGGTGATGCGCATAAAGCTCGACAAGCTGTGGAGTACGTATTCGCCCATTGTCAAAGCGCGACCGTGGATACCAAAGATCTCCTTGAGCGCGTTCTAGCGAAGAGTGATGCGGTGGAAAAGAGAGGAACTGCCGACGTCTCAGCATTCGCGGATGAGCAGATATTCCAGAATAATCTCTCCGTTCTCAAAGAGCGATTTCCTGCCGTGTATGAGCGGGTTGTTGGGACAAAAGACTACAGTTCCGACCACATTTCGGTAAAGCCGAGTAAGGACGGCCCGACGCTTTGGAGTGGGACAACCTGCCTAGACCACGCTGACAAGCCGCAAGCGGCGGCCGAATCGTGGGTGCGCCGCTCCATGCAGGAGTCTCGCTTCTCTGGGGCGAAGCACATCTTGATAGTCGGGTTCGGCGGGGGGTATCACGTTGAAGCCGCGTTGAAGCAAACTACAACCCCAGTGTCGTGCGCTGAAGCTAATGTTGCTCTATTCGTCGCCGCCTTGAAAGCGCGCGATCTCACAGGCGCCCTTCATGGAATCAAGTCGCTTGTGGTCGGGGATGAAGTAACGGAAGCGTCTCTTGGAAGCAGCGCTGAGCTGCTGATTCGACCCCAGGTCGCGGTTCTCGATTCGCGATTCATAGAGCGAGCAAAGTCATCTACCTATTCCAAACGTGGCTTCTCTGAGCTTCATCCAAAGATCGCGGTGCTCGGGCCCTTACAAGGGGGGACTCTGCCCATAGCGCAGTATACCACAGCAGCTCTTCAACGCATCGGACAGCGCGTTCGCGGCGTAGATGTTAGCGGTTTTAATGACGGCTATATGCTCTTCGAGAAGTTTCTGGTTGGAGAGCCTCGACGTCTATTGATGCGGAGCCAATACTGCGAAGTCATCTCTAATACCATCCTTGAAGCCTTCGCCGAGAAGCCGGTCGATATCTTAATCTGTATGGCGCAAGCTCCGATCACCGCGAAGGCGTTGACGGAGTTGCGCAATAAGGGGGTTATTACCGTCCTTTGGTTCGTTGAGGATTACCTCCGATTTACGTATTGGCGTCACATGGCGAAGTATTACGACTTCGTCTTTACTATTCAAAAAGGGGAGTGCCTCGAGCAGATCCGTGCGGCGGGAGCAGGTGAGGTTCACTATTTACCGACGGCGTGCGATCCAAATTTCCATCAGCCACTGAAGCTTTCGATGGAAGAAAAGGCTCGCTGGGGCTCTCCACTATCGTTTGTGGGCGCTGGCTATCATAACCGGCAACAGATGTTCGCCTCGATGGCTCAATATCCCTTCAAGATCTGGGGTAGCGAATGGCCGACCGGGAAGCCGTTTGATCGCCTCGTTCAGGATGAGTCACGCCGCGTTGCCCCTGAGGAGTACATTAAGATCTTTAATTCGACGGATGTTAATCTCAACCTTCATTCAAGTTCAGAGCGAGATGGGGTCGACCCAAGCGGTGATTTCATAAATCCCCGTACCTTTGAGCTCGCGGGATGTGGGGCGTTTCAGTTGTGCGATCAACGGTCCTTGTTACCGGAGCTCTTTGAGGTTGGAAAGGAGATCATCACGTTCTCGAACATGTCTGAGCTTCGTCAAAAGATAGAATATTACCGAGCGCATCCGGAGGAACGAGCGGCGGTGTGTGAAGCTGCGAGAGCCCGCGTCATCAAACATCACACCTACGAACATCGTATGGAGCAGATGTTGTCGACTATCTACGCAAGCAAGTATGAAACGCTGAGGCAGCGTGAGCAAAGCAGTCCATGGGCCGAGATGATTCGTCGAGCCGACGGGGATGCGGAGCTTAAGGAGCGATGCGAGCGAGCCTGTGCCCGAGGTGAGGAGCCAGCCTTGGATGGTCTGATAGCCGATATCGTTACCGGGCAGGGAAAGCTTACTGAAACTGAGCAAAAGTTGCTTTTCATGCATCACGTCCGCAGTCAGATAATTCGAATGTCTCGTGAAGAATCGGGGTTAAAGAAGTAGGCGTATGAAGAAGCGATATCCTCACAAAACGCGGGTGCTTCTCGTTAACATCACGAGGTTGGGAGATATGCTACAAGCTACTCCGACCATCGCAGGCATCAAGATGGAGAACCCTGACTGCCACATCACGGTATTGGTAGAGAAACAGTTCGCCGAGGTGTGTAAGGTTATCCCCAATATCGATGAAATTGTTGGAATCGACCTCAACTTCGTGGTGCGGTCCATTTCGCGGGAGAAAGATGGCATCATCGACGCGTATGAATACATGACGGAGATGGTGGCGAGTCTTCGGAGCAAGAATTTCGATTACTGCCTCAATATGTCGTCGTCCGGATACACCGCGTTACTGCTCAACCTTATCGGTATTAAACGGAACGGTGGGTGGACGTCTGATGAGGAGGGGTATCGAGTCATCGAGTCGGATTGGGCGAGGTTGTTTGCCACCTCGGTATTCCATCAGAATCGACAATATAATTCACTTAATCTTGTAGACGTCTTTAGGGCGTCGGCGGATGTGGATACACATCCTAAAAATCTCCTCATCAATGTTGAGCAGCCATCGCTCGATCACTGCGAGACGCTTATTAATGAGGCGCAGTTCACCAATACCGGACCGCTTATCGCGATTCAGGCAGGCGCAAGCCAAGGAAAACGGCAGTGGAATCCGAAGCAGTTCGTGAGTCTGATTACTATCCTTGTAGAAAAACATAACGCGAGAGTTGTGCTCACTGGCGCCGCAAAAGAGAGGCATATTATCGATCCTATCGTTGAAGGATGCGCCTCACGTAATGTGGTATCGGTCGCCGGAAAGACCTCCGTTCCGCAGCTCGCCGCGATGTTGAAGATGAGCGACGTCCTTGTCACAGGTGATACGGGGCCGATGCATATCTCAGTGGCCGTTGGAACTCCGGTGGTCTCGATGTTTTTGGCATCCGCGTACGGATTTGAGACAGGGCCGTATAGTGAAGGAAACCTTGTGCTTCAGCCGGTAATCGGATGCGGTCCGTGTAATCCGAACAAGCCATGTAGTAAGCCGGATTGCCATGACACGATCTCCCCCGAACTGGTCGCTCATTTGGCGATCTCGAGAGCTCGAGGGGATGTATTCGAGGTCTCCTCTCATGTTGCTGATCCGAGGAACGTTGTGGTGTATCGCTCAACCTTTGATGAGTTTGGATTTATCGATCTGGTTCCGATAAACGGAGCGCCTCAGGATCCGTGTGCGCGTCATCGAGTCGCGTACAGGAAGCTGTGGCTTGATGACCTAGGAGGCTTTCCCGTTCAACATACCCCGAAGGGTGCGGGTCTTACCGTTGTAGATCAGGGCCTCGATGGCCTTTCCCAGATCGGTGAGTGCGCGAGCTACGGTCAAACGCTGATGGATAAGCTTGTTCGGCTCGTCAAAGACGACCGAACGACGGCCGGACAGCTTAAATCGGCTAATGAGGAGATCGCCGAATTAGATCGTCGTATTGAGGAGTTAGGCTTTAACTACGGACATTTCGGCGCCCTGACGCGCATGTTTATCTTCGCAAAAGAGAATTTACAGGGATCCGATGCAGTGGACCTTGCATCTCAAATGAAGAGTATCTATGGCGACCTTGAACGGCGATGTCAGAAGTTCGCTGTTTTTTATGCCTGAGCCTAGGGGCCCACGCGTTTGTTTGGCGTGCGAAAGGGGTCGACTTGGGGGAGCGGTAAGAAGATTTTAAGGGGCGTTTAGTCCAGTGATTAGAGAGGGTGATTCTATGTTACGCGTTCGGATAAATGGTGAATACACGAATGTTGACTGCTCCTCAGTTCCTCGTTTCACAGATCTGATAGAGCTGATCAAGGTATCAATCGATCCCGATCATATGATGACTAGCATCTTGATGGACGGGCGCGAGCTCACCGACGAGGAGTGGTCACACAATGTGGCTCAGCTCTCAGGTGAGGTGCTTGATATTCAGACAGGATTCCCTGAAGAATATGTAGCAGACCGTATTCAAGACGCTTCACGAGTTGTACGCTCATGTTTCTTCGAGTTCCGTGATGCCCGTAAGGGTTTTCAGGACGGAGATATGATTGTAGGTAACAAGCGTCTCAAGAGCGCGGTTGATACCCTTCGGGCCTTCTTCGAGTGGTATGGTACGCTTCTTCAGCTCGTTCCATCTCAAAATCGTGGCAAGCTTGATATTACCCCTCAGGTTCAAGAGATCTCTGAGACATGTAAGAAGATCTGCCAACAGCAGCTTTACCAGTCATGGTGGGCGCTTGGTGAGAGCCTTGAGAAAGAGCTTGAGCCCAAGCTCGACAAGCTTGAGGACGCTTGCCGTCGCGCTGCTCGAGATCTCTCTCCCGCAGCTCCAGCAATGTAATACGATGGGGGTAGTCAACTACCCCCACATATATCTCCCTATCAAGACGTAGTTTCCACGGCTCTATGGCCGTTTCGGGTCGCTTGAATCTCGATTTTTTGAGAACGTAATTCTCCATCCCCGTGTAACGAAGGTATTCACGAAGGTGCATGTAAGTCCCCAATATAACTGAGGTGCATGCTGCATTTGTCCCAGTATTGTGTCTCGTAAAGACCCCCGAAAACTTCCCGGGCTCGGTCCTTTTCTAATCGTATAAAATCTTTGAGGCCTACGCGCCGATCCCTGCATCGTAACTTCTGCTTCCCAAAGGAAGGGTAGCAAAAAGAGTTACAATGACAGTACCGAAAGGAACTACAAAATTGACTGCTACGAGCGCCAGCGCGCAGGGCGTTGCAACGCCGGCTCCGCGTGTTGGTTTCCTCACGCCTTGGAATCAGGCGTGTGGTCTCGCGACGTACGCTCGGTTCCTTGTTCCTCACCTTTCAGAGAATGTTGTTGCTGTTTTTGCTGAGGCGGGATGTCAGACTATCGGACAAGATGAGTCGTTCGTACATCGCTGTTGGCAGCGCCTTGGCTCGGGGCCTCAAGCGAAGGACTACTCAAAGCTTGAGTCGTCCATTGAATCATCTCGAATCGACGTTCTTCACATCAACTGTCAGGGACGCTTCTTCGTTCAGCCCGCCTTCTCCGAGATGGTGAAGCGGTGTCAGTCCCGGGGAGTAAAGGTAGTAGCTCATCTTCATCAAGTTTGTACTTTAGCTCCGGAGAATCACGCTCTTGTGACGTCCGTAGATCGAGTCCTCGTTCATTCGGATGAGACCCGTATCGAAGCTATCGCTAATGGCGCTCGGCCTGAGCGTGTATTTGTGGTTCCTCACGGAGTCGACATTCGGCACGACCTGCAGACACAATCGAAATCCTCGCTTCGGTCGAGACTCGGAATTCCGCAAGATGGCCCGTTGGTCACGAGCTTTGGTTTCATTCAACCTCACAAGGGAATGGAGGCCGTGATTGAGGCGGTCGCGCATCTTCGTGTTCGGGGTGTTAAGGCTCGAGGACTCATCATCGGAGAGACCCGCACCGATTCTCCCTATAGCGCGGCGTACCTTGAAGACCTTAAAGGTCTCGCTCATAACCACAATCTCTCTGATTATATCACGTTTATCTCGACCTTTATTCCGGATTCAAAGGTGGGCGAATATCTCGCCGCCTCCGATCTGGTCGTCATGAATTATCAGTCCAATTACTTCGAGGCCTCCGGAGCATGTTCGCTCGCGATAGGTTCTGGCGCGGTTGTCATGGCATCACTCGCGCCCGGCTTGATGGCGTTTGGAGATGCCGTATGGCACATCACTGGCGGCTATCCTCCAGGATTATCCGCTGAGCTCTTGCTCTCGAACCCAGTTCTTTATGAGACGGTTCGCTCTAACGCGAAGAACTTCGCTCAGGAACATTCCTGGTCTGTTATCGGAGAGATGCTGACGAAGTTTTACGACTCGCTCTTTGAAGTTGGAGAGGATCGACCCTCGCTTCAAAGTCCGAAAGTGCCAACGATCGAAGTCGATCCGAAGGTCGTGACAAGTGGTCTCAAGATCCTCATACAAAATCGTCCAGGGACCTTTACTCACCGGGGCGGAGACACCGTCCAGGTTGAAAGGCTTAGCGCCGGACTCAAGGAGCGGGGATGCGATGTAACGGTCGATGTCTCCGGCGCAGCAGATCCACGTGGTTTTGACCTCGTTCATCTCTATAACTTTGCGACGACCGAGTTCACAGAGTGTCTCGCTAAACGAGCGGTGGCTGCTGGGGTCCCGTACGTTGTGACAACTCTCTATGAAGAGGTGCCTGAGTTTCACACTCAGTCTCACCTGGTCGCCCTGCATGTGATGGATTACGTCCGTCGCGGTCAGGATAAGAAGTGGTGGAATGACCATATCCTCGACCTTGCAAGCGCCCCCCGAGCGGAGCGATTCAAGGCAGATTGGATTGTAAGCAATGCTGCAGCCCTTTTCCCGAACGGTTCTGGGGAAACGGCGGCCATTAGAAGAGATTTTCCGGACGCTAAGAACCTTGTTGAGATACCGCTTGGACATGAGGTCGGTGCTGTTGTTGGCCCCGAGTTGTTCGAGCGTGAGTACGGAGTGAAAGACTTCGTGTTCTGTGTCGGCAGGTTTGAAACTCGGAAAAATCAGTTGATGTTGCTAAAGGCTCTTGAGGACTCCGAACTTACGGTAGTTCTCGCGAGTGGAGGGTTCTCATATCAACCTGAATACGATGCCGCGGTACGCTCCTTCAAGCGAAAGGGACGAACGATCATCGTAGAGAGGGTAAGTCCGGAGATGTTGTCGTCGGCATACGCCGCATGTCGTATTCATGTGCTTCCAAGTTGGTATGAGCTTCCTGGCCATGTCTCTCTTGAGGCAGCCGCGCATGGAAAAAATATCGTTGTAACCAGAACTGGTACGCAGCCCGACTACTACGGTACGAAGGCTTTCTACTGCCAGCCTTGGGATTCGGATTCGATTAATGCAGCCATTATGGCTGCCTTCTATGCGCCCGTTAAGGAGGGGCTTGTAGAGATGGCTAAGAGTTATTCGTGGGAAAATACAGTCGATAAAACTTTGGCGGCGTATGAGGGCGTTGTGAAGCCACAGTCCGCTACTCAAAGCGAATCAACTGTAGCGACACCGGTAGGAGGGGTCTACGATATGAGCGTTGATACGAAAAATTATGAAAACCTCATCGAAGAAGGTGAGATGGCTGCTCGAAAGGGTGAGTACGAGACGGCAGAGGCGCTTCTTCGCCAAGCTGAAGTCGGCCTCCCGGGATCGACTCGCTTACTGAAGGCACGCGGCGCTGTATGCTTGGCCACGGGCCGAATCGATGAAGCTAAGAGCCTCTTCGAGCGCGCACTGAACATATCCCCGAGTGATCCGAATCTCCTTACGGCATACGGGATGTGCATGGTCGTCGCTGGTAAACAGGCGGAGGCGATGCCTCTCTTTGAGCGAGTCTTGGCTCAGCAGCCTGAGCACCTCCTCGCACTGCACCAGCTTCTCGAGTGTTCGTATGCGATCAACGCCTTCAGCAAAGCTGAAAGCGCCGTTCGTCGATATCTTTCGGTGAAGCCTCACGATACGGCTATTCGCTTCTGTCTCGCTGGTGTTCTCTACAAGCAGGGCCTCTGGGCTGCGTCGAGCGCCGAGCTCTCGCGAGTGGTAGCTGAGTGCCCAGAGCACACATCAGCAGCTGAGCTTCAAGCGCTTATCAATAAGCAGATCACTGAGCAAAACCCTCAGGCTGCTGCGACAGTGGCAACGTCTGGAGCAGTTATGCAGTCGATGCAAGAGGCGATCTCCGAGTCCACTGCTGCGGGGACTGGTGCTGCTGCCGAGTACTTCCGAACTCGTGACGAGGAGAATGCTCAGGCTATGAGTTACCTCGATAGCAGGATGGATGAAGTAGAGGACATGAAGCGTGAAGGTAAGTACGACGAAGCGAAGGAGGTCCTTGAGAAGGTTCGCCGAAGCCCAGGTCTTACTCAGGTGCAACGTGAGCGATTTATGTGCATCGAGGCTGAGTTCCTCGTCATGGATAATGAGCTTGCGGAGGCTGACAGAGCGTATGATTCGATCCTCAGCTCGAACGGAAAGTGCCCTCGTGCGATGTGCGGAAAGGGAGCTTTGGCTGCTGAGCGCCAGGAATGGAGTGTTGCCCAGGAGTGGTTCGAGAAAGCTCTCGCTGTTAATCCACAGCACGATGTCGGGCTCGCGGGCCTCGGTCTCTGCGCTATGGTTAGTAACAAACAGGAGAAGGCGTTTGAGCTCTTCACTCAGGCAGTAGCGTCTAACCCTGAAAATCGTCGAGCGCTCCTTGGAGTCCTTCAGCTCGGATATCCGCTTAAGAAGTACACGGATATCGAGAAAGCCATCAACGCTTACCTAGAGCTGCACCCAGCAAACGTAGAGATGCTTTACTCGTTCGCTGGAATCCTGTTCGCTCAGGGCAAGGTTGAGCAAGCTAAGTCTGAAGTAGAGAAGATCCTGATCTTCGAGCCTCAGCATGAGCGAGCTCTTGAGCTCCGTGATATCATTCGCGGCGATAAACAGGTTCCTTCGGTTTCGATGTAACCCCACTGAGGGACCGTGTGGAGTGGCGGGCGCCTTTCAAAGAGAAGGCGCCCGCCTTTTTTGTTGCCTCCTCTTCATGGGACAGGTGAACACGCGGCTGAAGGAGGGCGAAATCGCCGCCAGGCGTGGAGCCTTTATGAGGCGCTCTTAATACTAAACAGCCGGAGCTGCCTGCTGATAACTGGGAGTGCGGCTATCTGGAAAGGCCGTTTCTGACGGACTAGCTCCTCCAGGTCGGTCATCGTTGAGCGAATTGCGTCGTATCCGCTTCCACTCTTTAGAGCCGCCTGAATGTCCTTAGAGTCAGTCAAGCCTCGCTTAACTATTTGGCCGGTAATGAGAGAGATATTTCGACGAATCTCTTGATAGGCACCGACAATGAGGTCGTGTTCCCATTTACTCGACGTTTCAAGTAGGTTCTCAAACTTAAAGAGCTCGTTAACCCGGAACTCCTCCAGAATTTGAGAGTAGGTGCTCGCGACGAGTCGTACGTCGCTCTTGAATTCACGAGCAGACCAAAGCATTTCCAGCAGGGGAAGAGTTCTGCGATAGAGCGCAAGGACGATCGAGTCTCTTTCGGAGGCGCCGAGCCTCGTATACTCAGAGACTCGTCGCTCGAAGCGCACGAACTCCTGTCCAGTAAAGACGAGCGCCCCGTGGGTGGTGAGGGTTTCGAATGTCGGTGCATACAGTTTGACGATCTCATCGAGGGGGAGGGAGCCGCCATGCGTCGTCAGCAGCCAATTGCTCGCCTCTCGAATGGCGGTGCCCATGTCTAGCCATAGTTGAGTAAAGGATTCGCTGTTGGTCGAAGAGTCAAGCGCACGAATATGCTCTCGAAGGGCCGCTCCCCCAAGGATTGAATCAGCCGCGAGGAGGCACTTCATCGCGGTGGCAACAGGTGTGCCGTTCATCGAGGTCATCGAATGAAGGAACGATATGCCCACGACGGGAAGTATCTCCCCGACCATCTCACTCGCAATGATGTCGTTTCTGAGCGGATGCTTGAGGACCTCCGAGGGGAACTCTCTTTGAATGCGTCCCGGGAAATAGTTGATGAGGTAGCGTTCCAGGTTTTTATCGCTGCATAGGTTAGAGGTTCGAATCTCGTCCTTTGCCCACATCTTTACGGCGGCGCTGCAGAGGGCGAGCTCCGGTCTCGTGAGACCTACCTTTTCCAGCGCTCGCTCATCGAGATCCGTTTCGTCGGGCAAGTTATCTCGGTTCCTATCCATATAGCCCATTCGATGCATGTCTCGAATGAGGTGGCGATATTGCTCGACCGTTGAGAGGGAGCGAATCCGCGAGATGGAGAGCATCAGAGCTTGGTCACGATTGTGATGAAGGACGGAGGAGACCACCTCGGGCGCGATCGCTTGTAGGAGCTCGTTTCGAGCGTTGCCGGAGAGTCGGCCGGCATCCACCATCGGGGAGAGAAGGAGTTTGAGGTTGACCTCATGGTCCGAAAGGTCAACACCGCCCGAGTTATCTATGGCGTCCGTGTTAATCCTTCCCCCACGCAGGGCGAATTCGATACGAGCTTTCTGCGTAAAGCCTAGGTTGCCACCCTCCCCGACGACTCGGGCGCGTAATTCATCAGCGTTAATCCGAACTCTATCGTTCGTTCCATCGTTGACGTCTGAGTGTGCTTCTGAGCGAGCTTTGACGTAGGTACCGATACCGCCGTTCCACAAGAGGTCGACTTGAGCCCGGAGGATATGAGTGATGAGCGTTTCTCCGTCCATCGTAGCGGGCGCGTCAGATGGGATGGTGAGGGCTTCGCGAATCTCTGGGGTGACGGAGATCTCTTTGTCGTACCTATTAAATACCCCGCCGCCCTTTGAGATGAGGGACGGGTTAAAGTCTGACCACTGAGAGCGGGGCAACGTGAAGAGTCTGACGCGTTCCTCGTAAGCTTTCGTCACGTCAGGTTTGGGATCGATCAAGATGTGCTTGTGATTGAAGGCGGCGATAAGCGCCATGTTTCGGCTGAGCATTAAACCGTTTCCGAACACATCCCCTGACATATCCCCGAGTCCCACAACGGTGAAGGGACTCTCCTCGAATCGTATGCCGAGGTCTTTAAAATGTCGTGTTACACACTCCCATCCGCCACGAGCAGTGATGCCGTGTTTTTTGTGGTCGTAACCGGCGGAGCCCCCTGAGGCGAAGGCGTCCCCGAGCCAGAAGTTAAAATCATTGATTGCGATACTGTTTGCGACATCACTGAAAGTAGCGGTGCCCTTGTCAGCGGCCACGACGAAGTACGGGTCGCTATCGTCGTGAATGACGCATTGGGGCGGGTGGATCACCGTTTCGCCGCGCTTGGTGTCTGCAAGAGTTAGTAATGCTGTGATGTATTCCCGATAGCCATCCTCTACCGCTTTGCCAACGGCGTCGCTTTGTCGGGGGAGGTTCTTAACGACAAATCCTCCCTTAGCGCCGCTAGGAACGATGATCACGTTCTTGACCTTCTGGGTCTTCATAAGGCCGAGGACTTCGGACCTATAATCGTCGATGCGCTCGCTCCACCGTATTCCTCCGCGAGCGACCCGGGCGCTTCTCAGGTGTGTGCCCTCTATTCGCGAGGAGAAGACAAAGATCTCAAAAAGAGGTCGAGGGTGAGGCATTATCTCGATCTCCTGAGAACGGAGCTTTATCGCCAAGGTCTCTCTGCCCGCGAAGAAGTTTGTACGCACAGAGCTCTTGAGTAATGAAAGCATGGAGCGGAGGATTCGGTCTTGGGTAATGTCAGGGACCTGACGAAGCGCTTCTATAAGCACAGATTCTTCCAGCAATGCGCGCTGGATGCGCTCGGGCATTGAGAGGTTCAGGGCAGGATTAAACTTCCAGTCAAAGATTCTACACAGCTGTTGAGCCACATGGGGTGCTCCGGCGAGGGCTTCCCACATCGTTCGTTTCGTTGAAATCTTTGATACCTGCCACAAAAGAGCGCAGTACGAGCGTAGAAGGCCGATCTGTTGAATTGATAGGTGAGCTTTGCGCAGAAGGAGATTAAGAGGATCGTTTGGAGCATCTCCGCGGAGTATCTTTGCGAGGCCAGGGGATACTGAGTCATTAAACGGGCCCGGTAGAAGACCCTCCCCATCGTACGCTCGCACGCACAGTTTTAGGAGATAGGTGAGCGTGTTTCCCTCCCGGCATTCGTATGAGTGCGCGCTGAGAACTTCTAAACCGATATTCTCCAGAACGGGTGTCGCGAGACTAATTGAGATCTCTCGTTCGCGGGAGAATAGAGAGATTGTGGAGAGAGCGTTTTTCGCCGAGGCTCCGTGCAAAGAGACAGCGACTGGGTTAGAGGGAGATAGGGTAGCGAGCGTTGTCAGGTCGCGAAGGGCTTCGTCTACCTCTGTTCCGGCTTGGTAGTCAGACGAAAAGACTCCGTGAGGTGAGAGATCCTCGTTGAGCGCGAGAGCTAGTATTCTAAGCTTCTCCTCCCACGGGAGTGTCGCATGAACGATCAGTTCGGAGAGGTATGCTGGAATACGTAACTCTTCCGAACTTTTTGGAAGTGGAGTGCTGATATACAGTCTGAATTGCCGCTTTTTGCTCGAATCGAGGTGGGTATCGCTTGAGTACGGTGTCGCCGCGAAGGTCTCCTCTAGTATCTTTTGAATTTCAGCCTGAGCCGCAGCGCTGTAGCGCTCTGGAGGCATAATAATAGTGGTGAAGGCTCGGCGGTGCAGCGCATCGACGGTCGTCAAGCTACGAGTCTCCTCCTGGCTAAAGACTTCGAGGGCGAGGCGTGTGAGGGTTGCAAGCTCTGTTGCCGGAGCCGCCAGCGCTTCATCCGTCGGCATGTTGTCGATAACCTCGACCATGTATTTAAAGTCATGCGAATGGGGAGTTACTCCCTCTTGAGTTACTACCGAAGCGACTTTTTTACGGAGGACGGGGATTTCATCTGATTCGTGAGCCCAGGCTTTCGAGGTGAGGTAGCCGACAAATGATATGCTCTCCTCATTCAGGCGGATAAGAACGTGCACGAGAGTCGCTCTTCGGTGGACGTGCGAAACGGTTCGTAGCTTCCGAATCGAGATGTCGAGGTTGTCGCGTTGGAGAGCGTCGAGATCCTCTCGGATCTCTGCTGTGAGGGTGTCGATATAGGCTCCGTGGGAGCGCCAAACACCGAGTGTATCTACAGCTTCTCTGGCGAGGGTATTTGAGAATCGACCCGCGCCGATAAAAAAGAAACATCCGTCCACGAGCCAGTGTAAGAACTGAGAGACCTCACTGGCTTGTACGGCCCCGAAATTGCTTCGGCTGAGGGAGCTAGAAAGTGCATTTGCGGTGGAGGTCGCAAGTGTTTGCATCGGGGTAAAGTCGAGCCCCACCTGTACCA
Organism: Bdellovibrionota bacterium; assembly: GCA_044237895.1. Classification (GTDB taxonomy): domain Bacteria; phylum Bdellovibrionota_C; class UBA2361; order UBA2361; family OMII01; genus OMII01. Next base: position 10,417 of record JBIIEK010000019.1, on the reverse strand, counting down.
GCGTTACGAGCATCTCTCGCAAGCGTGGCAGGAGGGCAGGGACGTTCTCGGCGCAGGATGGGTCTACTTCGATGTATGATACCGCTATCGGCTCGCCATGAGCGTGAACGATTGGATGAAGAAAGGCTGTGACTTTTATATCCGCATCCGACAGCGCTTCAGATATCGAGCTAATGATGAATGATTGATCACGCAACGCCAAAAATATTGCCGTAGAGGTCTCGGTTTGAATTGAGTCTAGACTAATGCGGTCCGGTTGGGTGGGGAGGTTCAAGACCGCGTTGACGCAACCGCGAATTATTCCCGCCATCTCTGTGGCGGAGTGAGATCGAATTAAACTCTCCGGTGCCCGAGCGAAGAGTTGGCTGAGGAACGTCGCTACGGAGAACGGGGTGTGCCCATTCAGGTTGTGTCCGAGAGCGCTGAGAGATTGCAGGTCCGTAGCTCGTAGAAGTTGTGTGACAGCATCGACCACCGGAGCGGGTAGTTTCGGTGAAGGTGTCTCGTTCATGCTCATAATCCCCGCAACGAGAAACGCAACTCTCAGCCTCGGCCGAGCGTCGCGTTTCTGCACCCCTCGCGGCGCTCTATCCGGACAGATGAGCGGCTATGAATGACGCAGTAATTGAGCGTCTGTCCAAGCGCCGGCGAGCTAGTCTTCTGAGTATACTACCCGTGCTCAAGGGGAGCACCCAGATATCGAACTAGGGTGAGTTGTATACCGACTTCAATCATAGGAACATAGTAGAATCAATAGGTTGCGTTGTTCTAAAGGGCTGGTTGGTGTTTTGCTCACTCGGTGGTGCAGGAAGCGATTGCTGAGAGGGTATCTCTGCTTTTAGCGGCCGATTGTTTAGCGAATGGCGGGCGGGCCGATAGTTGTCCTTGCAGGAAGAGAAACGGTTAGTTCACTAAGAAAGTCTGAGAGGTTCTGGTTAAGGGGGCGCGTCGCGCCGGCCTTGTCCGCGAACGTTCTCAGGTTTGTTGTGAATAGGACGTAGGGGCCGCGGCCAGCGCTTTGTGGTTGGAAGTGGGTCTCCTTTTGAGACAGTGAGGTTGTACCATGGGCGATTATGACTATGACCCCAAAGCGTCTCGTAACCCTTCCGCATTCAAGAGGCTAGCCTCGGGAAACGCGAAGGAATCGGGCGCTGCTACACCAGAAAAACAGGCTGCGGGGTATCTCCCGATCAGTCGAATCTTTAACCAGGTTCAGATTTCAACCACCGCCAAGGGGTGGGGAAAGAATAGTGAACCACATCTGGGAAGGTTGCAGAGTTCAGTTGAAGACTTGAAAGCTTCAACAGCGACCCTGTTCTCTCTCTCTGATGCATCGCGAGAGGTTCGAGAGGCGAATATAGGCGCCTCTGCGGCTTCGGTTAAAGAGGTGGAGGCCGCCGCAGGGCTGGCTGAGGACGTAGGTAGGCGCATAGTTGGTGACAACCAATCGGCGACCGATGCACACGCTGGAAAAAAGCTGACTGCAGCGAACGTTGAACGCCTTCTACGTTCATAAATGTGAATAGTTCGGCCGCCGTGAGGTACCCGGGCTATCTGTTGGACCCTCAGTTCCTTATGCGGACTGGGGGTCTTTTTTTTACGAGAGCAGCGAAGCGCCTCTCCTTAGAGCTGAATTTCGTAGCGAAGCTGATGGAGCCCCTTACGGTGTTGGTCGCCGACTGGCAGGAGCTTTCGTAACGCTTTCGCTTTCTTAGCTCATATCGGCTCTGTCGTATCCGTGAGGTGGAAGGCGGTCTGACATTGAAGCCTGAGGGGGTATCCTAGCAGATCTATTAAGATTTTTACCGGTTCCTACCTCGCAGCGCCCAGGACTTGCACGAGTGCAACCGTACGGTCTTTTCCATAGTGGTCATCGCGAATACCGATCGGAGAACGGCGCGGCATAAAGAGGCGCGTGCCGTCCAGGCTCGTGCCAAATCTACCCCCCTGCTATTGGTACTCCCCCCCCTTATGTGGTACTTCTCCCACACCTTGTCTCAGTGAAAGTCTAGTGCGCCACAAGCGCGTGTAATTGTGTTCAGCTATGGTCGCATTTCGATTTAAGAATGTCTGCTTAGAGTCCTACGCAATAACGGTTCCTCCTCATGTTGTTACCTCGGCAGAGATCGAGGACAGGTTGGCAGGAGTTTATCAAAAACTGGGGCTCCCTTTTGGAACCCTCGAGCGCCTCACAGGAATTAGTGAGCGTCGTTTGTGGGATATTAGTGAGCGGCCGAGTGGACTTGGTACTGAGGTCGTTCGTAACGCCATCGAGAAATCTGGTATCGCACAGCAAGATGTTCGCGCTCTTTTTAGCTGCTCTGTAACGCGAGACTTCTTTGAGCCAGCGACGGGTTGCCTGATTCATCGCAACCTTGAGATGCATGAGGATTCTATAGCTCTTGATATTAGTAATGCATGCCTCGGTTTCATGGATGGAATCTACATGCTGGGACAACTGATCGACGCGGGGCAGGTCAAGGCCGGTGTCGTTGTATCTGCAGAGCACACTCGATGTATCCTTGATAATGCGTTCAAGAACATCCTTGAGGGGCAAGACCTCCCGCGAGAGAAATTGCTCAAGCTCCTGCCGACCTTTACGATCGGATCAGGCGCAGTAGCATACGTGCTTTGCCACGAGAGTATCTCAAAGACTAAGCACAAGCTCCTTGGCGGCGCGACTCGCTCTGCCACCCAGCATTGTGATCTCTGTGTTGGTAACACCGACTACCATCTCGTAGACGGTCCGCCACTTGGACCTGTGATGGAGACCGAATCGTCGAAGCTTATCGCAGCGGCAGCCGTTCTCGGCGCCCGCACCTGGCAAGACGCTTCGGCAGCACTTGAGTGGACAAAGGATGACGTAGACCATGTGTTCTGCCATCAGGTTGGGCGGCAGGTAAATGAGGCGTTCTACAATACCCTTGGACTCGATCACACGAAGGAGTTCACGATCTATCAGAATCGTGGAAATCTTGTTTCCGCTGCTCTTCCAACTGCGTTCGCGGTCGGGCTCGAAGAGAAGGATATCAAGAAGGGTGATAAGATCATGTTGACCGGATTCGGTTCAGGTCTTAACTCCCTTTTCCTCGGCGTTCAGTGGTAGTTCGATTAAGCGAGTAGCTGTGTCGGTTCAGGTCCTTCCATTCCAGTCCCGATTTGTAACCGTTGCCGGGTACAAGATGCACTATATCGATGAGGGCTCTGGCCCCGTTGTGCTCTGTCTCCATGGTAATCCGACGTGGTGCTACTTTTATCGCAACCTTATTCGAGAGCTCAGAGGATCGTTTCGATTGATCGCGCCTGACTTTCTTGGTTGTGGACTCTCTGATCGTACCCCCGGGGTGAAGTTCCGTGCGATCGACCGCATCAACCAACTGGAAGAGTTTACGAAAGCCCTTGGTCTGGACCATTTTTCTATCGTTATGCACGATTGGGGTGGGCCGCTCGGAACGGGCTTCATCCTCCGTACGTTAGATAAAGTAGACCGTATCGTTTACCTCAACACTACCCTTACTGAGACAGAGATCCTCCCTTCGTTCATAAAGATTGCGGCAGCTCCAGTAATTGGAAAGTTCTTTACCCGGCACACTGATACGTTTGTGCGCCTTACCACCTCAATGGGCGCGTACACGAAGCTCACCCCGGAGGTTGTGCAGGGGTATGCGGCTCCATACACTACGCGACAGCGTCGTGACGCCATCTGGGATTTCGTTGCGGATATACCTTTTGATCATTCTCACCCAACGTATTCGCAGATGGTTGAAATTGCGGCAGGCCTCCCGAAGGTTGCTGAGAAGCCGGTGAAGATCGTATGGGGGCTGCGTGACCCATGCTTCCATCGGGAGATGTTGAGCAAGGTCGCCGCGCACTTCCCTAAAGCAGAGCTGCTAGAGATCCCCGAGGCCTCCCACCTTGTACTCGATGACGCTCCAAAGGTGGCTATCCCGGCGATTTACGAATTCCTTTCCCGCGAAGAGACGACCAACGCTCCAGCTCCATTGCAAAATGGAGTAGCTGGTCGAGAGCAGGGAAGTGTTCATGTGGTCTATGACCAAGTGATGCGAATAGCTGAAGCAGCGCCCAACTTATCGGCGGTTATTACGCCTCGTTGGGTTCGAGATCCGATTAACGGTAGCGCACTTCACTACGCGCACACGACGTATGGCGATCTTGCAAAGCTCGTAAACCAATACCAACGAGGATTGGGAGATCTCGGACTTGTTCCAGGGGATCGGGTGCTCATGCTGGTTTCTCCGGGAGCTGATTTCCTCGCTTTGAGTGTTGCAGTCATGGGGCGAGGCGCAACCCCTGTCTTTGTTGATCCGGGGATGGGTCTTGATCGTCTTGCGCGATGTATCCAAGACGCGAATCCTGATGCCTTCATCGGCTCACCGCGAGCGCATGTGCTACGTTTGCTTAAGCGGGCGCTCTTTCATCGGATTAAGTTCCACGTTTGTGCATCAGAGTGGGGATTCTCCCGTGGGCACTCTCTTGGCCACTTTAAACGCTACGCGAATGCCCCGCTCAGCCCAGTTCCGCTTCCGATCCTTCGTCGAGATGGCTCCCTTAAAGCTGAAGATAGCGCGCTCATCGCGTTTACGTCAGGCGCTACGGGTACCCCAAAGGGCGTTATCTACACGAACTCCATGTTGGCTGAGCAGCTCCGTATTATTCGGGATGTTCTCGGACAAGATGGTGGGGTACGAGATCTGACCCTCTTACCTATATTTTCTCTCTTCAATGTCGCTCTCGGTGTGGCGAGTGTGTTCCCTCGAATGCCGGTGGGTAAGCCTCTCGCTTTAGATCCAGCGCAGGTCGTTAAGTTAGTAAGCGACCTTGGTATTGAGTCTTCTTTTGGTTCTCCTACGTTGTGGCACAAGATCGCGGAATACACGCTTCGCACGGGTGTTACACTGCCATCAATCAAGCGTATCTTTATGGCGGGAGCCGCCGTGCCAGCGTCTACCTTAGCACTTGTGAAACGCGCGATCCCGAACGGCGAAGCGTCAACTCCGTACGGCGCGACCGAGGCCTTGCCGGTCACCTATATCACGGCAACAGAGCTTGCTTCCAAGGTATGGAGCGCTGCTGCAACTGGTGAGCGAGGGACGCCGGTAGGGCGACCCGTACGAGGGGTAACCGTTAAGATTATCGAGCCGACTTCGGATCCGATAAAGACCATCGATCAATGCCGATTCTTGCAGACCGGCGAGATCGGAGAGGTTATCGTGCAGGGCGAAGGGGTCAGTCCAGAGTATCTCCACCGGCCGGACGCCAACAAAGGGGGGAAGATCCTAGATGGCGATCATTTCTGGCATCGCATGGGAGATGTCGGGTATCTTGATGGAGAGGGGTATCTTTACTACTGCGGTAGAAGATCTCATTCGATCTATTCCGACGCAGGTGTATTCCACAGCGTTCCCTTAGAGGAGATTTTTAATACGCTTCCGAAGGTTCGTCGCACTGCTTTGGTTGGGATCCGGGGATACCGGGAGCCAGCTATCGTGGTAGAGCCGTTTCCTCAGTTCTGGCCTGAAAATGAAAGTCAGCGAGAAGAGTTCTTGAAAGAGCTGAAAGCGTGTGCAGAGTCGTCTCCGCTTACGGCTAAGATCCACCACTTCTTCTTTCACAAATCGTTTCCGGTAGATGCCCGTCATAACGCCAAGATTTTTCGAGATCGACTCGGAGAATGGGCCGACAAGATGCTCGTCGGTCAACGCGCCGCGTAGAAGTATGGGTAAGCGTTATATCGTCACAGGGGGCGGTGGTTTTGTCGGAAAGGCGCTCGCTACGACTCTCAGACAACGGGGTCATGACGTCATCAGCCTCTCTCGAAGTTTTTACCCGGAATTGGAAGCGCTCGGTGTTCAGAGCAAGCAGGTTGATATTGGAACGGACCCCGCCACCTGGGGGCATCTATTTAGAGGGTGCGATGGTGTGTTTCATACGGCCGCCAAGGTCGACATGTGGGGGGATTTAAAGAGCTTCTTCGCGACCAACGTATTGGGAACTCGCAATATACTGAAGGCGTGCACAGAGAACGGCGTAAAGGGTCTTGTGTTCACGAGTTCGCCGAGTGTGATTCACGATGGTACCGATCTAGAAAATGTGGATGAGAGTTATCCTTATCCGAAGCACTTTGACGCGTTTTATCCACAGACCAAAGCCCAAGCCGAGCAAGAGGTGCTCTCCGCCAACGGGCAGGGTGTGCTTCGCACCGTCTCGTTGCGGCCGCATCTTATCTGGGGACCAAACGACACGAATCTGATTCCAACCGTGCTCGAGCGAGCGCGGGCCGGAAAGCTCACGAGGATCGGCAAGGGGGATAATCTCGTGGATCTCTGCTTCATCGATGATTGTGTGGAAGCTCATATCTTGGCTATGCAGGCGCTTGAGGCGGAGCCACAGAAAGTCGGAGGAAGAGCGTACTTCATTAGTCAGGGAGAGCCGATACGCTTATGGGGATGGATCGATGACGTTTTAGCTGCGCATGGCTTGCCCAAAGTAACGCGCTCGATCTCAGTAAAGGTAGCGCATGGGTTGGCGACTTTGATGGAAGGGATCTCAAAAGCGCTCGCATGCATCGGTATCAAGACCACCCCTCTGTTGACGAGATTTCTCGTGTCTGAGATGGCAACCCATCACTATTTCAACATCACTCGAGCCAAAGAGGACCTCGGTTATCATCCCTCGTGTACTATTGCTGATGCATTGCGCAGGACGTTCAGCGGTACGGAAGCCTAATGGTTCGACTCCTCGCTATTCCGTCTTTCTCTCTCTTCTGCTGAGCGTCGTTCTTATTGCGTCATTCCACCCTCAGAGGAGTCCCACACGAAAACCTTTCCGGATCCTTTTGGATGAGAGGAAGTGCCTTTGAATCCAGTTTCTGTTGCAGCGACAGAGAGAGCAACTCCGGTTGAAAGTTTTTGAATGCCGGGAAGTTGAGAGCACGCCGCACCAGAGCATGAGAGGTACTTCTCCTGTTCAAGAAAGTACGCCTCTTCTGCCATGGCGACTGATCGCAGGTCCATCTCCGCGCGTGAGTCGAATGCGTTAGCGCGGTAGGCGCTGTATTTCGGTAGCGCGACCGCGATGAGCGCGCTCACGATTCCCATCACGACGAGGAGTTCGATAAGGGTGAATCCGTCGGAATGTCGCTCTTGTCTCGGTTTCATAGGTGCCTATTCCTTAAAAGTGAGTTGGCTGAGAAGTATCGCCAAAAATCGGTAAATGTTGCGAACCTTGCCCCTCCCGTGCTCTTAGCTCGTGACGGATGCCATGCACGCGAGTGAGTGAACGGCGATCCTCTCATCACGACGAGTTGGGCTGCTCTGGTGCGCTAGTGTCGGGCTGGAAGGTAGCTGAGGGCGATTAAAAACGCTATTGTAATCAGGTGCTTAGGGCTGTTGGATGCGCCGCTAGCTTACCCCGTCTGATAGCTTTACACTCTGCTCTCGTATCGAGTACCTCCATCACGGATTGCATGGTTAAGCAGGATCCTTTGAAAGAAAAACCGCACGCTTTCACGGCGCTAGCCCCCCTTGAGATTGAGCGTAAGTGGGTTGTTGAGTGCCTTCCAGAGCTCTCAGGCGTTGCTGCGAGACGAATTCGCCAGGGATATCTTACAAACGCTTCAGAGGGCTCCGAGGTTCGTGTCAGGGAGTGTGAGGATGAGTTTTATCTCACCACGAAGAGTCAGGGTGGATTGGTCCGCTCCGAAATTCAAAAGGAGATATCCGCAGAGGAGTTCGCATCGCACTGGGACAAAACGCTAGGAAAGCGTGTTGAGAAGCTGCGATACCGCATTCCGTATGGTGCACATATCATCGATTTCGATGTGTATCAGGGACCTCGCAAGGGACTGATGATCGCCGAAGTGGAGTTCTCGTCGCTTCGAGAGGCAGAGCTCTTTGTTCCTCCCCCTTGGTTCGGAAGAGAGGTGACAGAGGACGCGGCCTTTAAGAATTGCAACCTTGCTGCGTGATTTACCTCTACCGGGTCTGCCCGCTTAGCCGTTTTGACTACATACGTTTCGTCTTGAATGGCTCACGCAGTTCATGGCGATTCCGGGCGGCGTTAAAACCTAAAAGTTGAGGGAGCCGGAGAGTTCGCCGGTGCCGCTTTTGCTCGAGCCTTGATCTCCTCCTGCTGTTTCATAACTCTCCATCGTTTGAGGGCCTGGACACACTGAGGTGAATACCATCCCTCTCGATAGCAGACTGGATTGGGCAGGTCGGGAGTTGCCTTCTTCGCGTTCTCCATAAACTCACTGCACTTTGCCAGCACGATGCGAGTGCGTACGGTCTCGGTCGCTTTTTGAGGTATTGGTGCGTCGGGAGCGTCGATCACCCGGAGAAGAGCCTCTAGTTCGCTACGTCGCTGTGTAGTCACCGTAGGGGACTCCATCTCCTTAATAGTCTTCTCTGTCAGCTCCCGTTGATAGTCTCCACGAATAGCAGGCGGAACTTGTAAGAGCCTCTCGCGAGTTCTAGTTATCTCCAGTGATTCCTGTGAGGTTTCGGTAGAGGTTTTGGGAGTGAGTTTTACGGAGGTGATACGACAAGCGACCGAGAGCGCCTGCTCGTAGACGAGGGTAGCGTCATCGAGACACTTCTTTTTGTCGGCATCGGTCGTCGCCATTTGATATCGTTGATCAATCTCCGCAAGGCTCTTCTCAAACCCAGTGATTCGGGCGGTGTCCGCGGCGGAGAGCCCCACCTTAAGGGCGGGGTCGAATCCTTCATTTGATGAGCTCAGGTAGAAAATCGAGAGCTGTTGGTTCTGATAAGCATCCACACAGCTCTGAGCGGTGATCCCATCGCGAACGCATAGACCTACGGGATTGCCGGGATTGATCTCTAAAATTCGTTGCATACGCGCGATGCAGATCGGATCAGAGGGATTGCCCGGATAGGTAAGAGTTTGGGGGAGTTTCGTCATGCATTTCGAGTTTAGGAGCTCTTCGAGCGCGATGACGAGATCGTTTAAGGCTTGCGGCGATGGGTTCAGCTTCAATCGCGATTCCGCCATCTCTACCTTGATCTCCGGAAGTCCAAGGGCGTTTGAGACGTCCAAGCCCTTTATAGAGCTTTGAGACGGCGCCGGTGTCGCTGAAGCGACATTCATGGCGAGAAGCGAGAATGCGAGAATAGAGGATCGTCGTATCCAAGCTATTTTGTCCATCACTGAATGTCCTGCATAAAGTATGGGGATAGAATAGAGCCCAATATCTTGTGTCGTAAAGGGCTAGGATGGGGGTCGAAGGAAAGGACGAGCTGCTCGTTGGTTATCCCATGCCGTGTCTGGTACTCCTTCAGGGGCTCTTGTAGAGGGATAACGGTAATCTTTCGCTCTTTTAAAGCATACAACCTCGCCTGGTCCTTTTTAAGTGACCGTGAAGGGTTGATGGCGATAAAGGGTTTTATTCCTCTTTCACTCGTGACGGCAGCGAGTCGTGAAAGCGCACGGTTGGGATCGAGCCCCATCTGCCATATCTTGTGATTCATTTCGTCAGGATTGAGGAGCTTCTTTCCAAGTTCAACGAATTTAAGTGATGAGAGGATCCCGCCTTTGCCGTTAATATCCCTGATGAAGAAAGGGAGCCCAAAATCATTCTGCACGAAGTAGACGAGTACCGCGTCGGGATCGAAATCGAGTCCGATCTCCTCAAACAGCGCGACCTCTTGGAAGGTTGAGTATCCTGGGACGCCAAAATTTAAGACCTCAACCTTCCGCCCTTTCGGAGCGAGGCGATTAAGGGTGTCCTCTAATACTTGAGCGAATGATTCATTCTGTTCTACTCCCCATCCAAACGCAAAGGAGTCCCCGATGAGCGCGATGCGGTAGGTGTTTTTTGGCTTTGCAATAGGTCGCTCAGGAGATCTCATGCCACACGAGTTCGTTTTAACAGATGCTCGCATGAAGGTGATATCGAGGTTCGGCTTTAAGGTATAGATGATCTTGTCGTCCGGGTTTGAGCGTACCAACGTTCGAAGTGATGCCTGAGAGCTTTCGCCTTCCGGATTTTTTTCCGCGGGTGCTCCGTCGTCCGTCATCGCTTTTCGAAGGTCTGCCAGAGAGGCGAATTCTGTGCCCTTCGGGGCGAGAGAGATGAATTGAAGCACGATGGCGCTCACAATGAGCGCGAAGAGCGCGCCGAACACCGCAAGGCCGAGCTTCGCTTTTAACGGCAAGGGAGGGGATGGGGTTCTTTGTTGCGCCACTGTATTCATTCTCGCCACTCCTACATCGATCGGTATAATGCCTCCCGTCTATCTCGGACGGCTGGGAACGTTTCTCTCCATGTAGCGACGCGTTCGGCTCGGACCTCTGCCGCAAAGATTGCTTGCGCGCTCGAAGCTTCATTGAGTGCGGAACCGTCAGGGGCAAACAGTATCGAGTCGCCACTGTACAG
>JBIIEK010000146.1:0-7694 GCA_044237895.1 Bdellovibrionota bacterium | reverse complement strand
CGGTTCCGGTTTTTCCGCCCACTCGAAGCCCGTCAATCTTTGCCTTTGATCCCGTACCGTGTTCGTCCTCGACGACACCATACATCATCTCTTTAGCAGTCATCGCTGCCTTTTCCGATATCACCCGCTCACCTTCAGGCGGAGCTCCTAGCGATACAACCGAGAGTTTGGGCAGGGTCCCACCGTTTGAGATAGCGGCGACAGCTCTCACAACTTGCAAAGGGGTAACGGCGATACCCTGTCCAAATGAATGGGTCGCGGTGTCGATCTTGGCCCACGAATTCACGTTTCGGAGAATGCCCCCCGATTCACCTGCGAGTCCGAGGCCGGTATTTTGGCCAAACCCAAATTGACGCAGGTAGGTATAGAGCCTATCACTCCCTAACTTAAGTCCGACCTTCGTCATCCCGATGTTGGACGACCGAACCACTACATCATGGAACGTAACGGTTCCGGATGGATGAACGTCCTTGATCGTATGGGTAGAGTAACGGAATCGTCCATTCTCACAATTGATCATGTCCCGTTCAGATACCACTCCAGCATCGATCGCCGCAGCTGCGACGATGGGCTTCATGGTCGAGCCTGGTTCAAAAACAGCCTCCACCAGCAGATTCTTGAGAGCATTTTTAGAATCCGTTGCGGGGTTATTAAAATTATAACTCGGCGACTGACTAAGGGCGAGAATCTCCCCGGTGTCAGAATCAATCATCACCGCCATCGCAGCCTTCGCGTTGGCCTCCTTACGCCCGATTTCGAGCTCCTCATCCATGATCAGCTGAATGTCCGCATCTATGGTAAGTTTTAAGGCATCACCCTTGGGAACCTCAAACGACTCCGCCTCTCCAACCTGATTTACTTGGATAATCTTGCCGAAGGCGTCGCGAGTTCCCTTCGTCTTTAGGTGATCGACGTGCAACCCCTTCTCGTAAAGACTCTCAATACCCGAGAGACCTACTCCGTCAACACCCACCTTACCGATGAGCGCGCTTGCAGCTTGGTTGTAGGGGTAAAACCGCCGAGGCTCCATCACCGTACCGACGCCGGGAATATTCAGAGCCGTAACTTTTTCAACCTGGAATCGCGGCACCTGGCGCTTTACCCACACAAACGGCTGGCCGCTAGCAAGTTTCTCGGCCACAACGGAGAGTTTCATCTCGAGCTGTTTAGCCAGCTCCTTGCCGGCCCTCTCCTTGTCCTTGACCTGCTTCGGACGGACGTACACCGACTCCGCAGGAACTGAAACGGCGAGTAGCTTACCATTCCTATCCAGAACCGGACCCCGTTCTGAGGCCACCTCTACCTCGGAAACGTGCTGCTTAATGGCCCAATCCTGCCATGTCTCAAAGTCGGAGACCTGAAGGCTATACAACCGGTGCAGCAGAAGGCCAACCCAGACCAACGCAAAGAATCCTATGATTCTAAGCCTCATCGGACGACCGCTAGCGAGGGAGTGAGAAGCGAGGGACGAGCGCTGAGTGAAGGCAAAATCGCGTCCGATGGGACCACCACCGGTGCTCTTGACGGTAGTTACTCGATCCGAATTGACCGGATGGGAAGAGATTTGTTCAGAGTTTTGCTTCGATTTTTTTGATAGCATTGACCAGTTTGTCCGGGACCCTCCCCATACAACGCGAACAGGAGCCGAATCAGAGGGATGCTATGCTATGTAACGCGAACCCCCGCAACCCTCAAGATAAAACATCGGGTTAGCAGGGGCTTGGTGTGAATAAATTTAGTAGGTCACCTTCAGCGTTTGACCAAGGTTGTGCTCGGAGAGTCCAACCTTTTCACGAGCCGACTTGGCAAGCGAATCTGGGCGCATGAGCACCGAGCGCTGAAGCTCAAGCTCTCGACGCTCCATATCGAGAGCAACCATCTTCTGTCGCTCCCTCGCCAAACTGTACCCGAGATCAGTTGCCTCAAGCTTTGCCCAAACCTTTGCGCCGAGAAGCGCCAACAAGATCACCGCTCCGCAGAGCTGAACCTTGCCCGACACCCTCGCAGCTTCGCGCTTAACGTAAACCGACTGATACTGCAAACACACTGCCATAGAACCTCACCCTCGATTGAATATATTTACAAATATTTTCGTTTTCTGTCGCTACCAAAAGTGACAGCACTTTCATTTTTTTTCTCGCTACTTCAAAAAATCCTTCTCGAATTCCAACACACGAAGCCGCGCGCTTCGAGATGCCGGATTGCGCGTAATTTCAGCGTCACACGGCACGATCGGCTTCTTGTTCACAACGTGCCCAATTCGAATTGCAGTACGAGCTCCGCGCCACGAGGCAGGATAACTGCCGGCGGACTCCCAGCTCCGCATCCGATTTGTAACGACCTTATCTTCGATCGAATGGAAGGTGATTACCGCGAATCTAGCCCCTTTTTTGGCTACTTTTGGCACCGATTGGAGCAGATGCTCAAGCTGTCCAATCTCGTCATTTACCTTCATTCGAAGAGCTTGAAACACAACGGTCGCGGGATGAACCTTCGACTCGCCTCTCTTCCCCAGCTGCGACTGCTTCACCACTTCAGCGAGCTGTTTTGCGCTTTCAAAGGGTCTTGAAACCACCAATGCATGAGCTATCGATCGAGCGTTCTGCCCAACCCCACCCTCAGCCAACGCCACATAGATCTCTCGCTCGGTGGCAGTATTCACAAAATCCTGAGCGCTCAATCCGGCGCTCTCATCCATACGCATATCGAGGGCCCCCTCATCAGCAAAGGAGAACCCCCGCCCCTCTTTCAGCTGGTCGGTCGACATGCCCAAATCAGCCAAAACTCCATCAAAACCGCGAAAAGATACCGCCTGCTCAAGGTCCGCAAAGGGGGTATGAACAAGCTCCAACCGCTCCCCGTACTCGGCCGCCCAGGACTCCCCACGTTTAATTGCACGAGCGTCTCTATCTAGGGCAACCACCCAGGCATCAGGGCTGGCATCGAGGATGGCTCGGGTATGACCCCCACTACCGAAGGTACAATCGAGAAACATTCCGCCCTTATCGGCCTTTAGTGCCTCAAGCACCTCATCGACCATAATCGGCACATGAACGCCTGGCTTACTACTCATAGATCAACATCCGCAAATAGGTCCGGATTCTCCAAAAGAGCCTGCTCAGAGGCCTCAAAGATGGAGTCCCAAACCCGCTTATCCCAAATTCGAAATCCATGAATTGAGGCCGTAAAAACAACCTCTTTTTCAAGTCCCGCGTAGGCCCGAAGGTAGCCAGGAACGAGGATCCTTCCATTCCCATCGATGGCGCACTCGCTCGCTCGGCTCAGGTAAAAATTCTCAAGGCGCTGAAGCTTACTGCTAAATCGGCTCTTCTCTCTTAGGCGCGACTCAAAGTCCTCCCATGCGTCCAGCCCAAAACCCTCCACACACCGAGATCCTTCAGAGAGGTAGTTCGTCAGCACCACTCCGCGCTGCTCACGATCGCCCAAGACACGACGAAAATCGCTTGGAAGGCTAACCCGCCCCTTGTCGTCAATTGAATGGACACAGTTACCGCGAAAGAAAACGTGCAGTGGGCGTTTCGACGGCCGACGAGCCTGCGATTGATGCTCCGTATCGCCAGTATTGTCCTGGTCAGACTTATCGATCATTGATCAGCCCACTGTCACTCTGGAGAACTAAACTACATAACCTGAAAACAACCGGAGAGAACACCAAGTGGGAATACATACCACTTCATCCCACTACATCCCCCGACATTACAGGGGCCTCAACAAAGCCGCAACCCACAAAATATCGTAACCACTTCAAATTTTTAGTTATTTCAAGACGCTTAAAGCTAGGAGCGTAAAGATTCGGTCGGATCTAGGGGTTAGCCCTATGGGAAATGGGCGCGATGCCCTTGTCGGGGATACTTGAGTGAGAAGAGAGAAAGATAGGCAACTGGTGGTAGACACCTCTGCGCCCCCACCCTATGAGGTACAGGTGCCCTCACGAGCCATCATGAGCCCATCGCCTACTTGAGAGAGCCGGCGTTCACGAGCCCCACCCTCAAGACCTCCTACTCTACGGTGACACTCTTCGCCAGGTTTCTCGGCAGATCAACGTCCGTCCCATTGAGAACGGCAACGTGATAGGCGAGCATCTGAAGCGGAATGTTCAGGAGTAGCGGGCTTGTTTCATGAGCCACAAATGGGATCTTCACCACCGCCTGGGCCGAAATCCCCTTTAAGTCTTCATCGGTGGCATCCGTAACCACTATCACCTTGGCTCCTCGAGCCTCCACCTCTTTAAGATTAGAAACGGTCTTCTCAAAGAGTGGCTTCTCCCTTTGAAGCACCATCACAACCGGCATCTGCTCATCGATGAGAGCGATCGGTCCGTGCTTCATCTCCCCCGCAGGATACCCCTCGGCATGGATGTAGGATATCTCTTTCAGCTTCAACGCGCCCTCAAGTGCTATCGGGTAGCACCGACCACGCCCCAAGAAGAGGAAATCGCGCGCCTGGAAGAACCCCTTCGCGACTGACGCCACTTCGCTATCGACCTTGAGCGTCTGAGCGATAGCTGCTGGCAGCTCCAGCATCGCGTGCAACACATTCCGTCGCGCATTGGCGCTCATGGAGTTCCTCACCTCTGCCAAGAATATCGCCAAGAGCTGCAACGCGACGAGCTGAGTGGTGAAGGCTTTCGTTGAAGCGACGCTTATCTCGGGCCCGGCATGCGTGTATAGCACCATATCCGCCTTGCGACAGATAGATGCTCCCACCACATTACATACCGCCAGGGTAATCCCCTTTCCTACAGCGCACTCTAAAGCCCCCAACGTGTCGAGGGTCTCTCCAGATTGAGACACCGCAATAACTAGGGTATCGGCATCGATTAAGCCCGTCCGATACCTAAACTCTGAAGCATAATCGACCTCGCATGGGATGCCCGCAAACTCCTCAAGAAAGAATTTTCCTTCAAGACAAGCGTGCCATGCGGTACCGCACGCAACGAGCACGATCCTCTTCAAAGACGCAGCCTTGGCCCGCAGGGGCTCAAGTTCCGGCATCTTAACTGAGCCATCAGATTCAGAGATACGACCGCGCAAGGTGTCTCCAATGACTCGCGATTGGTCATAGATCTCCTTCAACATGAAATGCTTAAAACCACCCTTCTGAGCGGTAATAGGATCCCAGGAGATAACCTCCTCCTTACGCGCAACCTCTTTACCTTTGTTCTCTATATAGACAGAGCCCGCCGTAATCTGCGCCAAATCCCCGTCCTCGAGCACTATTATGCGGCGGGTATGCTGTAAAATCGCCGGAATATCACTGGCGATAAAGTTCTCTCCCTCCCCGCGGCCAATGATAATAGGCGTTGAGTTCTTAGCAACTAATACACGATCGGGATTCTTCGAGTCCAAAGCTAAGAAGGCATAACTACCCTTCACTTGAGCGCACATCGCTCGCATCGCGGCCAGCGGCTCCATCCCATCCTCCAGCAAGGAATTGAGGAGGTGCGCGGCGACCTCAGTATCGGTCTCCGAAAGGAAGCGACACCCCTTTTCCTCAAGCATCGCCCGAAGCGGAAGATAATTCTCTATAATACCATTATGAATGAGGCTCACTCGGCCTGCGGTATGTGGATGCGCATTCGTTTCCGTAGGGCGCCCATGAGTCGCCCATCGTGTGTGCCCAATCCCTACAGGCGCCGAAGCTGTTCGATTTTTTGAAGCGAGAACTTTTTTGAGCTCAATCAACTTCCCGGTGGCTCTCGTCACCTCGAACTTCCCGTGGTCATACACCGCGACACCGGCGGAATCATACCCTCGATACTCGAGCGCCTCTAATCCACCGATCAGGATACCAAGCGCATCCTGACTACCTGCATATCCGACAATTCCACACATAGGAGAGCTCCGATATTGAAATCTCCGCCCCCCGTATCTCAAAAGAGGAGCGCCAGTTACATCGCCCAAGACTCTACAACACTACGGTCCGAGGGCAAATGATTTGCGACAGTAGATTTGGACGATTTTTCGCGGTGGGGTCGGTATTTTTTAAGCGGAAAGGTGGGGGCGAAAATATACGACCGGAAGGGGCGCCCGCAATCGCTCCGAACCGTAGCGGCGCCCCCCTGTGAAACGGGGTATCGACGCCAAAAATTGTACCAATACGATTCAGGGTGAAACTTTTGCGGCAATCTACAGGAAAAGGCCCCCAATCGTATACGGATAAACACCCCCCAATACGGAAGAGTAACGGCATCTCTTGGAATAAACTTTAGGCAAAAGAGACAGAAAGACTCAATTTCTAAAACTTAACGATCAGAGCTTATTTTATAATAAATCCTATAAACTATTCAGTTTTGCGCGCCGACTTAAGGACCTATGATGGTTCTTCGTCGATCGGGTCGAGACCCGACGCAACATCTTTGGCTACTCCTGCGCGCAATCACGCTCTCTGCGTTGCGTGGAGTGCTATATGCACTGTGCTTATTCTCCGTATTATTTGTGTTCGCAGAAAGCACTTCGCGTTCACTCACACGCGACGAACTCCCGTCATCGTTCAACTCACCGTTCTTGAAACAAGCTTTCGCGGCAGATGGAAAATCATTCGGAGGATCCAACGTCGGAATAACAAGTGGCGGTATGGCTTGTTCTTATTGCGACCTGCACGACTGCGACCGCGTGATTAACGGCTGCAATCAAAGTTCAAGAGCTTGTGAACAATGGGAGATTGACGATTGTTTCCCATCTGGCGCGACTGCGACGCCAACAAATACTCCGACCATAACTCCAACGGTTACCAACACGCCTACTCCGACGAGCACCCCCTCCTTCGGTTGCGGTTGGACCGGAAACAACGATCCACTTTCAATCTTCGTACTGTCAACGACGAACAACGGTAATTGGAGCGGTCTGGAAGGAATGCGAAGCCAGTGCCAAACCGCCGCCGACACCGCAGGAATCGGAAGCTCCGTTGGAGCTACCTGGTACCCACTGGCCTCAAGCGCGACGTGGAATGCTAGAACGCTCACTGGAGTAGCTGGAACCGGCGCCATCTGGAACATGAACAGCGAGATAGTCGCCGCCAGTCGCGCCGATCTCTGGAGCACCGGCCCCACACACTCCCTTGCATTCAAGGAGGACCGTACCGCGTGGTCAGGTGCCTACGGCGTCTACACCGGAACTGATATTGCTGGATACTTCGATGGACCAAGCTGCAGCGACTGGACTAGCTCCTCCAGTGGTACCTATGGGCAAGTCGGAGATCCTGCGTCATCAGCTAACTGGATGGATACCGGTTCGACCCTAAGCTGCAACAACGCTACCTCGATATACTGTATCGGTAACTATGTGGCACCAACATTTACCGCAACCAGCACCCCTACTCTGACCCCAACCAGCACACCAACGGATACCCCAACTCAAACACCTTCTCTTACTCCAACTCTGACCCCAACTAGCACACCAACGAGTACCCCAACTCAGACACCTTCTCTGACTCCAACTTTGACGCCGACTAACACACCAACAGATACCCCGACTCAAACACCTACCCTTACCCCAACTGTGACCCCTACTAACACACCAACGAGTACCCCAACTCAAACACCAACTAACACACCTACAAACACTCCATCAAATACGCCGACTCAAACACCAACGGAGACACCAACCAACACGCCGACAAACACTTCGACCAATACTCCTACTCATACACCGACAGTCACACCAACAAACACA
>JBIIEK010000018.1:0-26211 GCA_044237895.1 Bdellovibrionota bacterium | reverse complement strand
CTCCTGCGTTATCCTTACCAGGGTAACGCGCCACGCCTATTGGGTCATTATAAAATAAGTGGTCCATCCTCGTGCATGCAAGTTACCTCCATGATACGAATCAGTTATGGAGATAAATCCGTTTTTCATGGAGCGCGCCCTTGAAATAGCGGCGCTCGGTGGGCGCGCTGTTATGCCGAATCCCCTTGTCGGTGCCGTTATCGTTCATAAGGGAGAGATCATCGGTGAGGGCTACCACGCTCGGTATGGAGGTCCACACGCGGAAGTACACGCTTTAGATAGCGTAAAGGATCGCTCACTCCTGAAAGACGCAACGATGTACGTATCTCTAGAGCCATGCGCTCACTTCGGAAAGACCCCTCCATGCGCCGACCTTGTGGCGAACTCCGGTATTCGAAGGGTGGTCGTCGGATGTCTCGATCCAAATCCGAAGGTAGGAGGCAAAGGAATACAGAAGCTTCGTGATGCCGGTATCGAGGTACACGAACGGGTACGGGAGCGCGAGTGCGTACTGCTCAACCGACGCTTCATGACCTACCAGATCCTTAAACGCCCCTACATCATTCTTAAATGGGCAGAAACGGCGGATCACTTCATCGCTCGCGCAGATGGTTCATCGAAGTGGATTAGTAGCGAATTTTCGCGTCGGACAACTCATCGGTGGCGTGCACAAGAGATGAGTATTCTCGTAGGAACAAGAACTGCCCTCCTCGACAATCCTCGTTTGACCGTTCGACACGTGGAAGGCGCAAACCCCCTTAGGATCGTCATCGATCGCTCGCTCTCGTTACCCGAGACTCTGCACCTCTTCGATCAGGAGGTCCCTACCTGGATCTTTAACGACAAGCTCTCTAAGACTTCAGGAACACTCTCGTGGAAACAACTCTCAGGAGAGGTCTCTATTCCTCAACAGGTCTGCGACGCGCTCGCCTCAGAAAAGATCATATCACTCTTTATTGAGGGCGGGGCCCATACGATTCAGAGCTTTATCGACGCGGATTTATGGGACGAGGCTCGAGTCTTTCAAAGCCCGCGGATCTTTACGGCAGGAATCCCATCCCCTACTCTCGGGGTTCCACGAATAACTGCCATGCCCTCAGGCAAAGATCGCATTGAGGTTTTCCAGCATCCCCACCTCGCATCACGACTAGGAATACGAGATAGTTCTCCCCTTACGATAGAGGACGACCTTGTAGAATAAGTTTAATTCGTATCGAGATTCCAAGAAAATTGCTCTCTCCAGGTAAGCTTGACGCTCGCAAGGCTTAAGCAGTGTCCCAAGAAGATCTCATCGCTCACGTGTTCGAAATTCTCTGGGACTTGCAGCTGAAATCCCGCTGCCGATGGGCGTCCACCACCAATAGAGCTGAGGCGTCGCGCAATATGCTCAGCCGAAATCCCCTCTTCAGTCCTGATGGAGACATGAATAGTTTCTCCCTTGTGCAGCTCGTGCATCTCTTGCGCGCCCTCTGGCCTAATAATTCCAAACATGATGACCACAACTCGTTCTGGTCCTTTCCTGTGAGCCAGTTTCTCCCGAAAAAGTTCGCTCGCGCACGCCCCAACGCAGTGAGGGCTATCAGCGACTCCCGCATGAGTAAGAACAACTTCAGCGAGAACACCACCAATTACTATCCCTTTTCGCACCCGCTCGTGAGCCCTCGCCTTTTCAAGCAAGTGGCTATCATGCGTTTTGAGAATATCAAAGAGCGCAGCATCTGCAGGGTCGACCTTAGCTTGAGTCTGCTCCACTACCCAACGCGTATACGGAGAGACAGAGGATGGAAGCTCCCCTACAACTGAGACCCCGGCATCCGTGCGGGCGCCCATGTTTAATAAGAGTGGCAACCGATTCGCCACGTCATCAAGCACTAAGGATTTAGGGACAAGGGAGTACATATGAGCCAGATCAAGTAGACGGCATACCAAGGCTGCCGTACTTCCAGCCTCTGGAAACGAAATCCGTCCCTGGTCATAACGAGCCTCTCCATGGTGGTCCAACACGATGTCGGGGAACCGATTCTTAAATCGTGCATCGTCTCGGAGCGATTGGGGCAACATCGTGCAAAGGTTAAGATCGGGCTGGTCAACCACCACAATCGCGACGGCGTGGTCCTCTATCGCCGACTCAAGATGAGCTATAGGCTCCGTTGTTTTTCCAGTTACATGTTTGAGAGCGCTGCTCAACGTTCCTTCGTGCATCCAACGAATCGAAACAGGCCCGGGAGTCACCGCTCGAATGAGATACTCCATCCCAAGACACCCAGCTATCGCATCAGGATCCGGATCTCGATGAGTAGCGATAACAAAGGAACGCTTTCCCTCATCGTAAAGCTCTCTGATGCGAACGATCTGATCGAGGAGGTGCCCATCCATATCGCAGGGGAATGGCGAGCGTACCTGTTTAACAGGGGCGTTAAGCGGGCGATATGAAGAAACGACCGGATCCATGAAGCTCGGGTAACTTCTACGTCATAAATATGGAGCCTACCTACGAGAGCAGGACCCAGGAGAATCTTGCGCTTGGCCCGGCTCCTTGTAAAGCGGGCAATAGCAGTATGGAACAATTCGTGATTCAGGCAGCTATGAGGATGAATTGGTCGCTTACAGACCGTTTTAACGTCCTCGTGCTGGGCCGAAGGCATCCCCTCTTCGCGAAAGCGACCACAACAAGGCCCTCGGCCTATACGAGAACTTTACGAACGTGCACCCTGGAGTTGAAAGGATAGGAAGTCCGTACGACCAATAACATTGCACAAAAAGGGTGACCCTTGCGCAACGTCGTGGTGAATACAAACTTCCTATCGTGATTTATCGAATGATACCCCAACCACCAAGCCACGCAGGACCACGGCGGTTAGAAGCATCGCGGAGAGCATCACGGCGAGCACGCTCCTCAAGGTTGAGTTGCTGTTGCCATGCCTTGACGTTTTCCCGATTAATCTCCAACTGCGCACACACGTTCATGTACGCTTGCTGCAGTTCGGAGTTGTTCGGGTCCCGTTGCATCGCTCTACGGATCTCGCTTTTCTGCTGAGAGGTGATCTCAACAGCGGCTTTCGCCTGACCGAGCCCCGCGGCGGAGTCGCTCGCAAGCACAGAGCCCGCGAGCAGAACACTAAGTACAATTTCTTTCATTGATGTTTGAATTCACCAGCAATTATTGCGCTGTAGATCTTCCAAGACCAACAGAGATAACCGTAGCTGGTACGTACGGACTACCCAAAAGAAGAGATGGAAAGAACGAGGAACTCTGATGTGTCCCTGCATCAGCGAGGATGGATTGTAAATACAACTCGCCCGATGATGTTATGAGGGAGTAACCCTTTAGTGTAGCACAACACGCAAAGACCTAATCCAACTAGCTTTTTCACTCCATTTCGAAGCTTATAACGGCGCTCATGGACGACGTTGCCCTGGAGGATACGATACGCTATCTATGAAAAGCGCACGCCCGAAGAGACTTGGAATTCTTGCTAGCCTCCTCCCCGTACTATTCGTGTTCATTCCTCTTGAAGTGACCGCTGAAACAGCGAAAGAGCTCGAACGCTCGGCTCGAAGCGCTCTAAAAGTTTTGTATGCCTCAACACCCGGAGCGTCTGAGTTAGGGAGCAAGGCAGCTGGCGTGCTCGTCTTCCCCGATATCGTGAAGGGCGGGTTCATCGTAGCGGCTCAATATGGAAATGGGGTGCTTTTCAAGCGAAACTCAGTCGCTGGATATTATAATTCCACGGCTGGTTCATGGGGCCTTCAGGCAGGTGCGCAGAAGTTTTCATACGCCATGTTTTTCATGACGCCCGACGACCTCCACTACCTCGATCAATCCGCTGGATGGGAGCTCGGCGCGACTCCGGGGTTAACAGTCCTGGACAAAGGTTTCGGAACCTCAGTCTCAAGCTCAACGCTACAAAAGGGAATCTACGTGTTCTTCTTTGAACAAAAAGGGCTGATGGGAGGGCTCTCGCTTCAAGGAACCAAGGTCACTAAGTTCCATCCAAAGAAGTAACACGCCGACAACGCTAGACCCAAAAATACGTTGAGCCACCTACTCGTTCCATCTACTCAACGAAATCCTCAAGCATCTTCGCCAAGTGTCCCGACCGAATTTTGTTGATCGCCTTCGCTTGTATCTGGCGCACACGCTCTCGCGTCACTTGAAAATGTCCCGCGACCGCCTCCAAAGTCCACGGTTCTCCATCTAGACCGAACCGCAGCCGTATTATCTCAGCCGACCGTCGATCAATTCGCGCGAGCATCGATCTAATGCGGTCGGCGAGCTCACGCCGTTGCACCACATCCAGCACCCCCTCCGATCGATAATCCTCTAACCCCTCTCCTATGCTGACCCCGTCATCATTACTGGAGGAGAGTCTCGTCACTCCACGAAGACGCCTCCGGAGAGCCTCGACAACGTCTTCTTCTAGGTTGAGCTTCTCCCCAAGCTCTTGATGGCTGAGGGAGCCCGCCTCCGTATCGGCCTTGCTTACCCTCCCCAAGGCTGTGACCTGGTGCCCCGGAAGGTCGATAGGATGCTGGTAGGTCGGACGACTACGACGGACCGACTGCGTAATCCACCACGTCGCCACAGTTGAAAGCTTGAATCCCGTTTCGTAATCAAACTTATCAACCGCACGCATCAGCCCGATCTTTCCATCTTGCATAAGATCCTCGTGAGGCTCTTGCGATGACACAACCCTTCCTACAAGCCCGATATTTGCGTTTACCAGATAATCTTTGATTCGTTGATATGGCTCCATAAGAGCCTCAAGAACTCGACATTGCGTTTCGGCGTGTTCGACACCTCCCCCAAGCTCCTGGCTTCTCGTTATATACAGCTCATAATCGGGATCTTTTTGGGCTGCGAACGTCATCACTGAGCCGTACCGTCGGGTCAGGCGATCGCCAAGACTCCGCAACTCCTTGGTCCGACTAGAAAGGTCCTCCATGAGAAGCCCTTGTTTTTCAGGCGTCAACGGAACCTCTATCAACAACGTTGCGATCTTTGCCGAATCAAGAAGGCCAGGCTTCCGATCCGCTCGACTAAGCATTCCACGAACGGTTCGTGCATTGGCATCGACGTGACGAGTCAACTTGGCTTCACTTTTTTTCTCACTTCGTTTCGTGAAAACAACGCGCGATGCCTTCAGATTCCCATCACGAACCCGATCTAATTCGCTCAGCGCATGATCGCGAATAAAGGGAACCATGTGGAGAGCCGTCCAGAATCGTTTCCTGTGTTCCGCCATCGCCTTACAGAGCACCTTCTCATCGCTCGCAGAAAGCCTCGCAGGGACGAGCGGAAGACTCTTTCCCCCTTCGAAGATCTCCTCCACACGAGCCCAGAGACCCCCTATTTTCTTGCTCAGCTCGACACCCTTCCGGGTCGTTTTCTGCACCTCGCTTCGATCGGCGGGCGGCAATCGCACTTTTTGAAGCACCCTTCCCTCAGACCGTACAACTTCGGATAGGCGCAGCGCTTCGGCTACCACGCGTCGGAGCTCATCCCTACGAGCCGGATTAACGGTCGTCACGAGGACAGCCAGATTCGGAAGAGTAGCAGAGACCTTCTCTAGGAAGGCGACGTTCTCTTTATACAAACGGGCAGTTTCTTGAAACGCGAGACTTCCCGACTTAGGCAAATTCCCCTCAAGAGGTGAGGCTGCGGCCGCCTTCGCGGACTCTTGCGATTGTGAACCTCTGGAACTCTGGGATCTCGTCATACTGCCTACCGTCTTTACGTTCGGGCACCCTAACAAGGTGAGCTCACGGGATAAATAGAAAAGTGTCGCTCCTTGCTCCAGAGGAGTCGGAATTAGTCCTCATCTGAAAAATATCCCTAACAAACGAGCTCCCTCCTTGTGAACTAACAATCCGGATTAGGCTGGCGGTCAGAACAAACTACGTTCGCTGAGGCTTCATCCAGCCGCCTCTCGTAAGGTCTGGGGCCCGGAGTGGCCCCTCTTCCCTCCCTGTGCTAGGTTTTGAGAGTTAATTCACCGACTTTGCAGAGCAATCTATGTCCACCTCTTTCTTTAGTGATATCTCCACCGCCGCCCCTGATGCGATCTTAGGTATAACCGAAGCGTTTCGTGGCGATCCTGAGACTTCGAAGGTAAACCTCGGCGTTGGTGTGTATCAGGATGCTGAGGGACGGATTCCTATGCTTCGCTCCATTCAAGAGGCCGCAAGGCAGTGGATCACAACGGAGGACACAAAAACCTATCTCCCCATCGACGGAATCGCGGCCTTCAATATGGCCAATCAAGAGCTGATCTTCGGTAAAGATTCTTCACTTCTCAAAGAGAAGAGAGTCACCACGATTCAAACAGTTGGTGGAAGCGGCGCGCTTAAAATAGGCATCGATTTCATCCGCAAATTCTTCCCTGAATCGTCGATATATCTGAGCGACCCAAGTTGGGAGAACCACCGCACCATATTTGAGGCGACTGGCATTAAGGTCGAAACCTATCCGTACTACGATCCAAAAACCTCCGGGCTTCGATCCGCCGATATGCTGGAAACACTCAGGGGATTAAAACCAACCACCGCTGTGCTCCTCCATGCATGCTGCCACAATCCAACTGGAGTAGACCTTGACGCCAAAACATGGGCGGAAGTAGCAACTATCTGCGCAGAGAGGAGTCTCATCCCATTTATTGATTGCGCGTATCAAGGATTCGCAGAAGGGCTGGAAGCGGACGCAGCGCCAATCCGTCTTTTTGCTGAGAAAGGGCTGACATTCCTCGTCGCCAACTCGTTCGCAAAGTCGTTTTGCATGTACCGTGAACGGGTCGGGGGCCTCTCTGTAGTGACTGGATCCCAGAAGGAATCCCTCGCGGTGTTGAGTCAACTTAAGAGGCTCGTCCGAACGATATATTCAAGCCCACCTTCGTACGGCGCTCAACTGGTCAGCATCGTTCTCACAAATCCAGAGCTCAGAGCATTGTGGATCAGTGAACTCGATGAGATGCGCAACCGCATCAATGAGATGCGACACCTCTTCGTGGAGCGTTTAAAAGAAACCGTTCCTGCCCGGGATTTCTCGTTTATCACTCGCCAAAGAGGGATGTTCTCCTACTCTGGCCTCCCCACAGATGTCATGAAAACGCTCCGGGAGAAACATCACGTGTACGGACTTGATAGCGGGCGAATATGCGTTGCCGCCCTCAACCGGAGGAACGTCGATTTCGTGTGCCAATCGATTGCTAACGTTCTGAGATAGGGACTCTATGAGATTTTCGGCTCTTCTGGTTGTTGCGATTTTTGGAGTCTCAACGGCGAAGGCCGATTTACCTGCCGCCAAACTGACTCAACTTGCGACAGGACTCAAAGACCCTATCGCGGTCGGCAGCCTTCCCGATCGATCACAGAAACTCTTCATAGGTGAAAAGCGCGGAAGAATCCGAATTGTAAAAGGTGGCGGCTTTGAGAGAGACCTTCTCAACATCGAGGAGATTCTCGATCCGTCATTGAACGGCGCCCTCGCCAGTGTCACCTTCCCTTCAAATTATGACCTGACTAAACAATTCTTCGTAAGCTTTTCGGATAAGCAAAGCGACACAATTATCGCCACTTTCAGAGCGATCGAGGGCCGAACGAAGAATGAAGACGATCTTCAGGTGATTCTCAAGGTCGCTCAGCCCTCTTCAACGACACACGCAAGCTCCCTCCGTTTCGGTCCAGACGGATACCTCTACGCGGGAATAGCCGATGTTCGAGAGGGAACCGACAAAGGGGCGAATGCTCAGAATACGCGATCTCTTCTCGGTAAAATCTTACGCCTCGACGTGTCTAATGTAGCTAATTATACGTCACCTCCCTCTAACCCATTCACGAAACAAAAGACTCACGCTTCCGAGATATGGGCGCTTGGTTTTCAGAATCCAACTCAGATCTCATTCGCACCGGCCACCGGAAAGCTTGTAGTGATCGACTCTGGAGAGAGGTATCAGGAGATTAACCTCGTCGAGTCAGGAAAAAACTATGGGTGGAATCTGCTTGAGGGTACTTCGTGCATAAAGCATCCCTGCTCCTCGCCTCCCTCAACACCTCCCGCGTTTGAACTTCAGTCGCCCCCCCTTTCCGGAGGATTCACGTATCGAGGGAAGGAGTTCCCCGACCTGATAGGCAGCGTCATTGTAAGCCCACGGGGAACAAGAGATGTGCTAGCTCTCACCGAACGACAAGGAACCTGGATAAAGGAAACCCTCGTGACCGCGACAGATCCAGTAGCAACCCTCGGAGAAACGCAAGACGGCGAGCTCTTGGTAGCCACAACGAATGGGATGCTCTCCGTGGTAGCGAAGTCCCTACCCTAATCTTCGACGGCACATCTCTATAATTTAAACCGTATCTGAGCTGGCTGAGGCTCGTTGAGACGTACGGCCGGCGAGGCCGCCGACCCTCCAATCGCTTCCGCGAAAATTATGCGATTCGTCCGAACGCGCGACAATTTATTTCTTGAGCGGCAGCTCGTACGCCTGAACCTCGGACTGGAACTGACACTCTCCGTGAGCACCATCACAGAAAGGTTGCTTCTTGGAGGCTCCACACCGACAGATTGATATGGCGGTACGACCGTTTAGGTTAAAAGCGTTACCCGCGGCGTCTAAAACCTCAAAATTGGTTCCCTCCACACGAATCGGGCCGTTGTTACGAATTGTAATCTTTACTTTATCATCACTCATATTCTTTCTCCTTTTAGAGGCTATTGAAGCGATTTACGGAAGTCATCTAACTTTGCGATGGATTCCTTCATCTCATCTGCCTTGCCTTTCGTTTCTTCTACGAGCGCTGCCGGAGCATTGGCAATGAAATCCGCGTTCTGAAGATTTCTTTCAATGCCCGCCAGGGTCTTCTGAAGCTTCTCGATTCGAGCCATCAGCTTGCTTGAGATATCCTTCGCGTCGATATCCTGCGGAAGCTGGAGGTAGCCAATACCACCATCAAACTTGAATGGTACGTATCCAGCCGGGGTAGATTTCTCGGAGTGCTCTACAACCTCCGAGATGCCACCGATTGTTTGAGTGACTACACGCACCGGTTCAAAGTTCTGACGAGCCGTATCTGTAAGGAAGAGAAGCTTTGACGCCAACGCCGCTTTCAGCGAGATGTTTAGGTTCTGCTTCACATCACGAACCCCTCGAACGATCGATGCCATCAACCCGATCTGAGCTTCCGCATCGTTATCTTTGCGATAGATCTCTGCCTTAGGCCATGAGGCGAGCGCTATAGAACGAACATCCCCCTCTTCTGCTGCGTCGGTAATGTGGTTCTGCTGTAACGTCTGCCACAACTCCTCCGTCACAAACGGCATATAGAGGTGGAGCATCTTCAAGATCGTACGCTGACACACAAGCGCTACTTCAAGCGCCCGCTGCTTTGATTCTCCACCAGCCCACAGACGGGTCTTGATAATCTCAAGATACCAGTCGCAGTAATCATCCCAGAAGAAGCTGCGAATCGCGCTGACCGCGTGGACAATATCACTCTTCTCGAGATAATCGTCGTGCGTCTTAATAACCTCTCCAAGACGCGAGATGATCCATCGATCCTCAAGGGCGGAGAGATCGAGCTTACGGGAATCTGACGCGACGGCTTCTCCCTTGAGATTGGAGAGCAGAAGACGCGTGGAGTTCCACAACTTGATAACTAATCCCTGTCCCGACTTAAAGATCTCGTCGTTCAGCTTCGTATCCTGGCGACCCATCGGATAGTTAAGCGCGATAGCGACACGCACCGCGTCAGTTCCGTATTGATCAAAGAGATTGAGCGGATCCGGCGAATTTCCGAGCGACTTCGACAATTTTCGTCCCTGAGAATCTCGAACGAGTCCATGCAACGCTAAGGTACGAAACGGAACCTCCCCGAGGAGCTCAATGCCAGCCATGATCATACGAGCATCCCAAAAGAAAAGGATGTCTCGACCAGACATAAGCCAGTTGTTCGGGTACCAAAAATTAAGCTCTTCCGTTTTATCCGGCCAACCGAGCGTGGAGAACGGCCACAGCTGAGAAGAG
The DNA here is from genome assembly GCA_044237895.1 of Bdellovibrionota bacterium. Classification (GTDB taxonomy): domain Bacteria; phylum Bdellovibrionota_C; class UBA2361; order UBA2361; family OMII01; genus OMII01. The sequence continues at coordinate 16,192 of JBIIEK010000018.1, read as the reverse complement.
AACCATGTATCAAGGACATCCTCATCTTGGCGAAGCTTTGAGCTTCCGCACTTCTCACACTGAGAGGGCGACTCAACTTTCGCTCTTACATGAGAACACGAATCGCAATAGTAAACCGGGATACGATGTCCCCACCACAACTGACGAGAGATACACCAATCTTGAATCGTATCCATCCAGTGGAAGTAGTCGTGCTTCTCAGATTCAGGCACGATCTTTAGTTGCCCATCAACGACCACTTTCTTGGCTTTCTCAGCGAGAGGTCTCATCTTGACGAACCACTGGTCAGAAACCTTTGGTTCTAGAACACTCTTGCATCGGTAGCACTCTCCAACCGCATGCGAGTGCTTTTCAATCTTTTCCATCGCTCCTAGAGCTTCCAGATCAGCTACTACTTTCTTGCGAGCTTGATATCGATCAAGTCCCGCGTACGCGGCGCCCGCGGCTTCGGTCATCTTTCCGTCATCGCCAATCACAGTCTCAAGCGAAAGGTTGTGCTTCAACGCCGCCTGATAGTCATTGGGATCGTGCGCCGGGGTGAGCTTAACAACGCCTGTTCCGAACTTCTGATCCACAAAATCATCGGCGATTACCGGGATAGTTCTGTTTTGAATGGGGAGGAGGACCTTGCGCCCTACTATCCTCTTATATCGAGGATCGTCTGGATGAACCGCCACACCGGTGTCTCCGAGCATCGTTTCCGGGCGAGTTGTCGCAACGATGAGCACTTCATCTGTCGGCTTTCCGCTGTCATCTACAAGGGGATACTTGAGGTGCCAGAGGTGACTTCCATGCGTTCCGTGCTCGACCTCATCATCAGCGAGCGCTGTCATACACACGGTACACCAGTTAACCATCCGCTTACCGCGATAGATGAGCCCCTTGTCGAAGAGCTGAACGAAGGCCGTAAGAACGGCTTTCATCAATCCATCGTCCATGGTGAAGCGTTCACGCTCCCAGTCACACGAACATCCGAGACGCTTGAGCTGCTCGATGATGATACTTCCGTGTTTTTCCTTGAAAGCCCATACTCGCTTCAAGAACTCCTCACGACCTAGATCGCGCATCTTGATCCCCTCTTTCTCAAGGGCTCGCTTGACGACGTTTTGCGTCGCGATGCCAGCATGGTCAGTTCCCGGGATCCAGACGGCAGCGTAGCCACGCATACGGTGCCAACGAGTCATTACATCTTGGGGAACGTTATCGAGCACGTGCCCCATATGAAGGATACCCGTGACATTGGGGGGAGGAATGACAACACAGAACGGCTTCTTGGTTTTGTCCACCTTGCCGCGAGACACCTGGAGCTTGTCCCACATCTGAGAGATTCGCTTCTCAGCTTCTTGATGGGCAAATTGTTTTGGCATCTCTTCAGCAGACATGTGAGCTCCGTAGGATTTCAAAAAACACGAATGGGGATAACCCCTTACACGCCCGGCAGCGTACCATCCAAGGAGCACCGTGTCACGATTTCAGGTCCACAAGGATACAGAGAAAAAAACCCCGCTACCTGGCTCAAGTCACTTCACTTTTTTACCACCTGGCTATAACCGGAACGAGCGTACTACCCTTCCAGCTATACTATGAAAAGATCAAAAGCCGCCCTCCTCCTCGTAGCCCTGAGCCTTCCCCTTACCACGCCCCTCGCGGAAGATGTGAAATCTTCAATGCAGTCGCTGGTTCACCCACTTCGGGGACTACAGCCGTACCTCGTCAACGAAGAGGCTTTCACCAATCCGGAGAATCGAGTGGCTATCGAGGGGCTTCTGCAAACCCTCCGTCGGGATTTTCATACACTCTCTCAAGTACCGACTCGGTATAAAAAGCTCCCTGGCTTCGAAACCAATCTTGAAAATACAACAGACCTTCTCGATGACGCGATGAGACGCTTCAATGAAAAGAAAGCGTCGTATGCGTGGTGGAGATTACAACGATTACCCACCGACTGCTTTACGTGTCATTCAACCTATAAGGTGAGTGCTCACTATTCAAACGACGCCGTCATAGATCCCTCGCTTAATCCCCTCGAACGCGCGCGCTTCCTCCTAGCTACCCGGCAATTCGCGGAGGCTCAGAAGACCCTCATATCAGTGCTTCACGACCCTGAGTATCGCCCCTATTACGATCAAACTCTGCGCAGCCTCCTTATCGTCGTGACGCGAATCTCCAAGAAGCCGGCTGATGGAGCGAAGCTCTTTGAAGATATACTCGTCACCACCAAGTTGCCCGAGGACGATAGCCGCTCAGTGCGTCGGTGGATTAAGGGACTAAACGAATGGTCCAAGAGTCAACCTGTGCCACCGTCCGCTCGAATTACGACGGGAGAAAAGCTTATTCGAACGGGGCTATCGCACGGCATCGACTTCGAACAGGACGATGTCGCGCTCCTTCGTGGAACGGCGATGGTACACGATGCTCTCGAGACTGGAGCTCTATCAGCGGAGGATCGCAGAAAGGGCCTCTATATGTTAGGGCTCGCCTACTCTAATCTACCGCTCTTCTTCACTGAAGGATGGGGTGAGATGTATCTTGAACAGTGCATCGAAGAGTTCCCGAACACTCATGAGGCTAAGCTCGCGTACACCGCTTATCGCCGAAACATATTTGATGATTTTACCGGTAGCAGCGGAACGCATCTGCCTGACGAGGTCAGGCTTCACCTGGAAGACTTGCGAAAGAAAGCTTACGGAGAACCCTCGTTCGACGCGAAGATCTAAAAAACTCCCCCTGTCGGTTTTGGAGTGCTACTTCTTATACTCCCGCGGACACGGCGGAAGGTTCTCGACTAACAACCTTTGCCCCGCATAGATGGGATGAACTGTCCCGTCGAGGTCCACGACGACAGAGGTCTGTCTGTAATCCCTAAGTCTTTGCTCTACGCTCCGAGACCACTGCCCCATGGCGACTATATCAACGGTAAAAGGCGCTCCCCGTCCTGCATTAACTTGAACAGAAAACCCCTGGCCATTGCCCGAAGATTCAAGCGTCTGCAACGAGCGATCAAATATCTGACCTGAGCCCTGCTGATTAACAAAAACTCCGATTTTAACTCTCTGCTGAATAACTTCTTCAGCGGTTGGCTGGCGCTGAGGTGCATCAGCCCCTCTGCCGAGCTGGAGACGGGATGCTGTGTCTGGTTGTCCCTGACGAACACTGGCGCATCCTCCACCGAAGAGAGCGGCGGACAGCCCTGCGAGGCCGGCTCTCATAAATTCGCGTCGATCCGAAGGAGTTTCGGACCCGTGAGCTTTTATCTGTATCACCATATGCTTATCCCTAACTGAACGGGAATTATGCGCTCGTCACAGCGCTCGTATCAACCTTATGGAGGAGAATCGCTTTTTCGTGCCTCAAACAGCCCTCATTTGTGTGAACATCGACCAATACCGACAGATTAAAACACCCATGTCTCTAGTCCCATCCACCTGAAAGGGTGGTGATTACTAGGGATCAGGAGCGCAGTCGCATCCGCTTCATCGTCTCCCGCAGGTCGTGCGTCACAAGCATGTGCGGCAGGGTTAGCCCCGCGATGAGCACGATTGTCGCGGCGAAGAGTTGATTAATATCTCGAAGATCAAAGAGCAATGAGAGTGGGGTAATCAGAAGGATTGCGACAAGAGAGATAACCAAAAAATCGAGTGGCATTCCAAAGCGACTTCCTCGGAAGAGCTCTTTGCATACTTCAAGATGCTTGCGCGAATGTCGTCCGATAAACCAAACACAAAATCCTGACAGTGGCGGAAGAAGTAGCCATGCTCCAAGACACACCCAGCGCTGAAGTGTGTCCGAGTCGATGCCCCGATCCTCCCGAAGAGTATCTCGACCAAGTTGGATAGAAAGCACTACAACCAAACTAATCGCGAAGAGCCGCAAAAATGGGGATAAGCTCTCTAAGAGATCCGACGGAACAAAATAGCGTAAATATCCCTGAGCTCCTGAGAGATGTAGCCCTATCGGTAATACTACCGCGCAACAACCGATCACCCAGCCTCGCTCCCTTCCGCCATGAGCCATCTCTCCTTCACTAAAATGAAGGATGGAGATCAGTAAAAAGAGCACCAATCCCACAGTCGGGAACACTATACAAAGAGCGCTCATCGCCACTCCCGAGAAAATGTAGATCGCAAGAATGGAGAGCCTAGAACGGGAAGTCTCAGCCCACTTTGCCTCGGCGACACGCAAGTCAAAGGAGCCGTGCGGGATCCCAGCGAGGACGATCAAGCTGAGGGCGATCCATTCACCCATCGACGACTCAATCGTAGTAGCTACGGCAAGGAGGATCGCGAGGCCTGAAACGAGGAGAGTGCCAAAGTTCATACTGACATCAGTGTCCTCATCATCATTATCTTCGGAACAGATGACATTACCCGCAGAGCCTCAACGATATTCGCTTCTCCCGCCAGGAACCGTACGAGAGGCTGCGCAGGAGCCTTATGCAGCAATCGCCCCATCAGAAGGCTACCGTTAAGAGGTGCCTTGGCCAAGGCCTTTAAGAAGAGGGTATCCGCTGTCGCATACCATCGAGGGAGTCCGTCGCGGATTCGTGATACATCACCGCCATCTCCTCGCGCCAAGGCTCTTGCGAGGTCGCGGGCCTGCTTTTGGATATTGAGAAACGCGTACCCGGTAGAAGCACGAATCGCGCCGCCGGCACTCCCTATAACGATACTCTGAGTCGCTCCGGGGCGCTCAAGCCCCATAGGGATTACCCCCGCTTCACGGCTGGTAACTCTATATTTTCCATGAACATGAGACCGAATCCACTCTTCACAGGCGGAAAAATGCCATGCAGACGGCATCTGCCGACAACAAAATGTCGTGTGCTCTATCAACGCTTCCCTTGCTGAAATCGGAAGCACGTACACAAATACTACGGGGCTACTCTCACTACTCGGCAAGAGGTCCATCAGGAGAGCGGTCGAAGGCTCGAAAGAATCCTCCTGCGTTTCTACCCACAACCCTCCAAACGATTGCCATAAAAGGGATCGTGCCTCTGACACTTCAAACGAAGCATCGACAACCTTGTCGAATTCATAGACTCCGCCATCCGTCATTATTGCGTTGTCTTGAATATTCGTGTGCGCGCACTCCCACGAGAATTGTGCTCCGCGCTCCTCAAGCTCTTGCAGCGTTATTCTAAAAAAATCCTCTCCCCGCACGAGCGCATAGGGAGCGGCTTCCGTAGCTATGGAGCGGTCGAAGTCTCGCCCTCTAAACCGCACATTGCTCCACCTCTTGTAAGGCTCTACGGGCAACGAATCTTCAAGAGGAGAGAAGAAACAGAACGTTCGCTGAGGATGTGGTAGCCGGGGTCTTCTATCGAAGAGATGCACGGAGGAGCTTGGCGAGGCACGAAGGATCTCGCGGGCCAAACTTAAGCCCGCTACTCCCGATCCACGAATGCCTATAGATTGCGCCACGTTTTACTTTGCGGAAAGAGTTACTCCAGAGGCACGCACATTTTTCACAGAGACCTCGCAGGCAAGGAGTATTTTTTTGTACAAAGGAACTACCGATCGCTCACGCGCTACAGCTCCACCCCGAAGCACTCCCTCCCCTATCGCACTATAACACCGAGCCGCAACTCTAATCGCGTACCGACAACGGGGCGCAAGGAAATGAATGCCAGCAAGGCCCCGCTCGTAGTGCAACTCGGCAACATTTAACAGTCGTCGGACTGCTCCTACGACAACCTGCTCAACCTGAGCGTCTCCCATAAGGAGATCTTGGGGATCAATCCCTTCAAGCCACTCAGCAGGAAGATATATCCTTCCCCTTCTCAGATCCTCAAAGACATCGCGCGCGATATTTGTGCATTGCATCGCGATACCGAGATCCGCCGCGTAGCGAAGCCCCTCCGGGGCTCGTCCCCCGAGGATCGGATACATAATCAATCCCACATTACCGGCAACTCCATGCGAATAGCTCAAAAGATCGTCCTGAGTGTTGATAATGAGATCCGTGGTATCTTCCCGACAGGCATCCACGAGCGCGATGAGGGGCTCTTTAATATCGGGGAATCGCTCAATCAGAGAGAGCACTCGCTCCATTCCCGGAAAAGCTCTATCCATGGAGCTTAGAGCTCGAGTCACACTACGGAGATATTCATCCCGCTGTTCCTGAGGGAGTCCTCCATCTGCGATATCGTCAATCTTTCGACAAAAGCTGTAGGCGGTGGCGGCGTGCTCTCTCGCCTCCGCGGTGAGCCAGAACGTCGCGAAGTAAAAGGTCTTGCCTGCTCGAGTCATCAGGCGCAAATCATCGTTCATGCGTACGCCTCTTGCCGAGGCGGGTTCTCAATCCCACCGGTACTGGATACGTTTGGATACTCTCGCCTCACAAGAGACTCAACAACCTTAGCTGAGGTCACCACACCGGGTAAGCCTCCGCCGGGATGAACCCCGGCTCCGCAGAAGTAAAGGTTCTTCACCCTATCTGCCCGATTATGGAAGCGGAACCACGCTGACTGACTTAGTATGGGGGCGATAGAAAATCCGGCACCGAGCGGACTCAAGAGAGCACTTTTGAAGTATCGAGGATCCACAGATTCCGCAAACGCAAGAGACTCGGAAAGGCCCGGAAGTATCCGGTCCTCAAGGATGCTCAGAACCTTGGCGCGAAAGTCGCCTTCCTCGGATTCCCATGAAGAGAAATTCCCCAGGTGCGGAACCGGCGCAAGGACATAGAACAGCTCCCCGTCATCAAGCGCGACACTGGGATCGGTCGCAACCGGTCGGTGGAGATACAAACTTGGATCGGGAGGTAATTTTTTACCCCGAAATATCTCCTTGAGCAGAGATTCCCACCGTTCTGAAAGCACGATCGTATGGTGCTTCACATCTGGATATCGCTTGGAAGTTTTAAAATAAAGGACATACAGCCCCATAGAGGAGGCAACGGTCTTCAATCGTAGTCTTTCAAGCAGCGAGAGGCGCTCTGCACCAAGAGCCTTGTATCCAGCCTGAGGATCTCCACCCCATACGCCAAGGTCACACGGCATCGAATACTGCGCGTCGCCCTGGGTATATCTCACTCCGACGAGCCTCTTGTTGCTATCAGTCTCAAATCCGTCAACGGTGCTTCCGAAATGAAACCGAACGCCGTGCCTCTTACCAAGTGAGACGAGTGCCTCAATGAGTTTTGACGTTCCTCCCTGAGCGAACCAGAGCCCCCCTTTCCGCTCCATGGCGTGAATCAAACCATAGATGGCGGTCGTGTTGAGTGGATTACCGCCAACGAGTAGAGGTTGAAGAGAGAAAGCTTGGCGCACCCTCGGATCGCGGAAGTATTTCGCGGTATGTCGCCATAGACTCGTAAAACCACCAAGCCTAATAAGCTGCGGTGTCGCCTTAATCATTGACCAAAAGGATGTGAAGTCCGCAGCGCCAAGTTGCTCGTACCCTACTCGATACAACTCCTCGCTATGCTTGAGAAACGACGGATAGAAATACGCGTCCGCGGGACATAGCCGCGAGATCTCATCCTTCTGCCGAATCGGATCAGGCACAAGGTCAAGGGAACTTCCATCTGAGTACGAGAGTCGATACCAGGGATCGCAAGGAAGAAATTCAACGTGTTCGGGCCGACGCTCTCCGAAGAGTTCAAAGAGCTCATCAAAGAGCCACGGCGCTGTGATGACCGTGGGCCCCGCATCAAACGAGTGTCCGTGAAAATGGAACGTCCTAGCGCGACCTCCGGGGTCAGGACACGCCTCAAGAACATCGACCTCTAGCCCCATCGCGCGAAGTCGCAAAGCGCTCGCCAATGCCCCCGCTCCTGTTCCGACAACAACCGCTCTCATAGGGGAACCGTATCAGGAACCGATGTTTGTCGGTACGGTATTTCCACCGAAGCGTCGCATAGAAAGCACAAAAAAAAGCAGCGCCCGAGGGCGCTGCTTTAAACGAACCGTAAGGTCGTTGTCTCTCGCTTACGCGTTAGACTCAGACTTACGAACCGCTACAGCGAAGATAAACACACCGAATACCGCCTTAGCGACGATATCTGCGATCGTATATCCCACCTGTACGTACGTAGTTGCCTCAGCTCCACCAACGCCAAGCATCGGAAGAACGAATACAACTGGGTAGAAGCACCATGCAAGCACAGTCAATGTGCGCGCATCACTTACCAACTGACGAACAGACTCAGGTTGTGAGTTGATCGACTTAGTAAGACCAGAAACGAGGTTGATCACGATGTACACGAAAGGAATCATCGAGAGGAACCACCACTTCCAACGCTCTCCAGTAACATTGCTCACCTCTCCTGGGTATCCAAGGAGAATCATGAGAGCTGCAGCTGTCGCGAGGGACTTGCCCTTTGAGATAGTTTCATCACGCGAGAGACGCATAACGAGAATAAGCTCAAGGAGGAGAAGCGGAACAGTAAGGAGCCAGTCAACGTAGCGATAAGCATCGTTGAACTTGTGTACTGTAGCCGTGAGACCAGTAGCAGTTACTGTGTAAGCAGCCTGCCACGAATCAAAGATTCTCCAGTAGTGGTAGAAAGCGATCAGGGTAACGATACCGCTGATTGTAACTGCCGTTTTGTATTGTGGAGCAACCTGCGAACGTCCTAAGAAAAGGAATACGGTTGCAGCACCCATGACTGCGATAGCAAATGAGAATGCATTGGATACAAGCTCAAATTGCCCTAAATTAATCATTTCCATAAAAAGAGATCCCTCTTTATCTATGTTAGCTAACAAGTTGGCGGACTATTTTTGAGACGGCCTACCCCGTAGACCATACCGACAACTCTGCTCCTGTCTTAGTGTGAGGACACCTAAAGTGACAACTGATGAAGAGCAGACACGCCGCCGCGTTCTACAGAGCGAGAAAACGTTCCAGTCAAAGCGATTTTATAAACGAGAAGATCCTCGCTATTATTCCAGATGGTTACGAGAGAATCGAGCTGTTTAACCCAAGTGAAAAGGTCGTTAGTCGCCACTCTGTACTCGAGCAAAATCCTCAAGATTCAGCCCCCGATTTGCGGCAACGGCGTTTAATTATCAGTGAATTGTCACCGCTTCTTTACACCACAAGCGTTCTCAATCCAGGGGATTAACGCCAATCATACCGGTTTGCTCCTCCGTCCCCGTAAGCTCGTCCCGAGTAGATAAGCTCTCAAGCGGAGGAGATCGAAATGGCACACGGTGAAGAGAAGGAAAGAAAACGTCCAAGAGGGTTTGCAGCTATGGACGCCGAGAAACAGCGACAGATTGCTAGTAAAGGCGGGAAGGTCGCTCATGAAAGGGGCCATGCCCACGAGTTCACTCCAGAGGAAGCTCGAGAAGCGGGGCGTAAAGGCGGAATGGCCGTCAGTCGAGATCGTAAACACATGGCTGAGATCGGCAGATTAGGTGGCGAAGCACGGAGTCAAAGCAGATCCGGCTCCCAGCAGCAACCTCCACCAGCGACACGGTGACCCAACACCGAAGCCCTCATATCCAGGACCCCTCAATGACGGTAGCGCCGCGCCCCTCAAGAGCCTGGCGAGCCCGGGGACTCACGCGACCTCGGACATATATTTCGACAGAGGAGAACTTCTCTTCAAGGGCGACCCGCTTCTTAAAGTCATCGAAGACGCCCGCCACTTCTTTCGTCCAGAAGAGGTAGTCTACAGAGAGAGGAACTACCAAAACGCCCTTCTTCGTAACCCCGGCGGGTAGATAGAGGGACGCTACGATTCGATTAAGGGGCTTCGTCTTGTCGATCTTTTCAAGATATTCAGCAACCGAAACAAAATAGAGGGAGCTTGGTTCATTCTGCGCTTGAACCGCTGCTTTAATGAACAGCGCTCGCCCTGTTACATCTGACCCAAGATTCGTGAGCGAAGACACGATGAACCTTCTCGTCCAGGGCGAATATGATTTACTATTCTGAAATTGCTTCGCCAGATCGTCCGTAACGCCAATCGCTATCAGCCCGGCCTGGTTCTTCTTCCGGATCTCATCCGGGTCTTCATACAAAGAGAGTTGCTCTGCTCTACCGTACCATCGGTTGAACGTGCTTAATTCTCCAAGGATCCCAAGCCCGGGAACAAACCTAAAGGCCGTGCCCACAGCGGTTCCAATCCCCGCAACCCGAACCACCTCGTTTTGCAAAACCTGATTGGTCGAATACGGGTTAGCTTGTAGCTGCCTGAAGAGATCACGCTCCCTCTTCGTATACCCCAGGTACTTCAACCCGAAGTCCTTCCCCTGCGACAAAACAGATTTACCATCGTCAACGGCTTCCTCCTTCTGCTTATCGCTATCAGAGCTGACAAAATCAGAAACTCCTTGGACAGCCCCTTTCGTTTGCCGGTATGCCCACGAGAACAGCTTCTCCGCTCCCTCAGGAACACTCTTTACGGTATCAGCTACCTTTTGCGGATCCGACACGGTGTCATAGGTCTTCTGGACTAGCTTCACAGGAGCCAAAACAGTCGCTTTACCCCCCTCGTACACCGCGTCACCAAATACCTTTGAGCTCGATAATTTATCGAGTTCGGCTAACGCGTAGAGCTCGCCTATTCGGATCTCAAGGAGCTGCTGCCCTTCAACACTAAAATTACCGAGAGATGAATTGAGCTGATACTGGTTGAAGTAGCCGTCACTAACTACCTTGTCACTCACCGAGTGATTTGGGCCTTTCAGGATGTTTTCCGGTAAAAGGTCCTTCGCAGATAGGACTGGAGGCTTTTCAAATTGGTCGCTCGGCGCGGCAGAACACGGAAAAACTAAACCAATACAAACAATGGCGGTACCCGCTACGAAGACTCTCAGGCCCAATCGAGGAAACATCTCAATCCTTAACTGCTACTTCTTCAAGAGATCTCGTATCTCGGATAGGAGCTGCTGGTCTTTCGTCAGAGGTGGAGGTCCGGAGGGCACCTGCTCCTTAGTCTTCAAGATCCAACCCAAGAACTTAACAATGAAAAAGAAGAGCGCGGCGGCGACGATAAGGAAGTTAACTATCTCACCAATGAAGAGCCCATAAGGGATATCCTTCCCATTGATAACGAACTTCCACCCCATATACCCCTGATCGCCAGGCAACAAACTGCCGATTATCGGCATGATGATGTTCTTAACGAGTGAGTCTACAATCTTACCGAACGCTCCTCCGATAATAACTCCGACTGCCAAATCAACGACGTTGCCCTTAAACGCGAACGCTTTGAACTCAGTTAGGATGGATACGGCCTTATCAGTAGCTGCTTTCATCGGTCGACTCCTTGAAGATTAAAGATTTACTTTCAAGCCTGTGATGGTAGCGACATCGTTCGGCTCCCGTCCCTCGGCGGGTTGATTGACATAGTTATCACGCACCAACACAACAAGGTTAACGAGCGAGGTCAGAGCGGCTTCGATACCTATTTCCGCGTTAGCGATGTAGTTATCGGAATCTTCCGCGCTGACTAAATACTCAGTCCATTGGAAGATCTTAGCTGTCGGACTAATTCGCCATTCAAAGCGGTCGGCAACGCGCGGAGCAAGGTAGTTTTCAGTCTCGTCTCCGAGCTTCTCCCATACGTACGACGGACCGACCTCAAGACTAAGCTTCGTATCCTCTTCACGGACGACATACGCTCCGATACTGGGATTAACGATTGCTCTATACCGGATATCTGAGATGTCATCGTGGAACACAGAGCTTCCAGCTCCCCAGAAGATTCCATCGGTAATGATGTGCTTATACTCCGCCGTGCCGCGAGTATTATTCTTGGTTTGTTCACGCACGGAATCTCCATCAGGAGCTGCGTTACCATAGTTGTAATCAGCTTCGAAACGCCAAGACTCACTCAGGTAATCTCGCAGGAGCTTACCGTTAAGATTTATGCTGCTGGTCTTACTATTTCCCTCAGTATAGTTGAATCCACCGGTAATACTCTTACTCCACAGCGAAGGATCGATAATCGGAGTCGGGCACGCTGGAGGTGCGGCTTCTTGTCCCGTCCCCTTAGCAAGACCACCAAGCCCCTGCGCCGAGGCTGTATGGGGGATAACAGCTGCCATCGCAACCATAAGAACTACAAGGCGAATGCTCCTTCTCACATATCCTCCACGATCGTTAACGAAGTTTCGTCCGGGACTCCCCGATTTGGGGCGGAAGCCTACCTCGCTCGGTGAAAAAATCAACTGTAGAGTTCGCTAGAAGTGATTTTATGCCCCCTAAGGGTTAAAAGGTGCGATGAGCGCGAGAGCTAGTATACGAAAAGAGAACACTCATACGAGAACACTCTGCGACACAGTGAGGACAAAAAAAGAGGCGAGTGGTGTCGCCACTCGCCTCCTCCGAGATTCTAACCCTGTTTTTAGGTCTAGTTCGTCTCAAACAAGGCCATAGATGCGTCAAGGCCTGCCTCAGTAATAGGATCCGCGATCACGGTTACTGGGCGAGAGTTCTTAACATACGTAGGCCACGTTCCAACCACATCTCGCAGGCGAAGAGTTTTTCCTCTCACGCCGCTGATGACACGGAGGTCATCGGCATTTCGATCCCACGGCCTCGATCCTGCTTGAGCAAGTACACTCTCAAAGGTCAGAGACGCCGGTATCGGAGTAGGTCCCGTAAGCACTCTAGCGAGAGCGCGATACTGAGACTCCACATTCGTTACCTGAGGGGCGATATTATCCAAGAGGAACAGCCGCGTACCCGATGGCGTATTCTGACTATAGACACCGTAGGCTGTGGCTAATCCCTCTGGTCCCGAACGATACACGTTTCCGATAACGTCGAGGTAGGTTCCTACGTCGAAATTATCGAGGTCTGAGATGTTAGTCGTGTTCCAGTTTGAGGTACCTCCCCATCCATAGATCACGTTATTGATCATCTCTCCACGAGTGTCGTACTTCCATCGGATATTTCTATCCATGTTTGCCGCAAGGAGGTTCCCATCAAAGATCACATTACGCGCCTTCTCAGAGACCAAGACTCCATTTCCACGAGCCCCCGATGGATGGATTGAGTGCCAGAGCGATTCCGCAATTATGCAGTTTTTAACCGTCACCCTATCCACTCCTCCGATCGTGTTCATGTTGGAATCTACTCCCCACGACATCGACAGATTCTTCAGCATTACCTTGTATGCCAAGGTTCCACTGACCGTTACAGCCCTACGAGACGCCGGAGTCGTGCCAGTAGACTCATCCCCTGGTCGAATCGCGAGGTGCTCAATCCGTACATCATGCGTCTGAATAGTGAACCCACCATTCGTAATCATGACGCCCGGCGATGGAGCTGTTTGACCCACAACTATCAGATCAGGAGCGGCTACTATTAGATCCGACGCCAACTTAATGCGCCCTGAGACCTCAAAGACACACGCTCGAGGCATGGATTGCGAAACACAACTACGTAGCGTTCCGGTTCCAGTGTCCGCGAGCGACGTCACCTTGATGACGTTGTACAACTTGCTCGTGGTCTGCGTGGGTGTAGCCGTCGCCGGAACCGATGTAGCCGTTGCGGTAGGCGGAACCGGTGTCGATGTAGCCGTACTCGTAGCAGTTGGTGGCACCACCGTTGCCGTAAATGTCGGCGTCGGAGTCGCTGTCGGCTGCACCGGGATCGGCGTATACGTAGCCGTCGGTGTAGGCGTAGGCGTCCTAGTCGGAGTAGCAGTTGCTGTCGGAGGCACCGGTGTCGGGGTCGCAACCGACCCTGATCCAGCATCACTCGTAAACGAGAAGATGTAGTTCTCAAGGTTGGTATATCCATTCGCCGCGATAACCATCGGATTTGCTGGAATCGTGAAGGTCCTCGTAGCAGATGAAATAACTGACCAGGCATCCTTGGGGCTACTTGTATTCTTGATCGAACCATCAATCAAAATGGTTCCGGGTACCGGACAGAAACCACTTCCGCCAGTTCCAGTAACACAACACGTTTTCGTAGTCGTACAATCCTTATGCTTTCCGGTATTCGTAACAACCTCATTAATAATGCGAGTGTCGTGCGGATACCTATTCCAAGGACGCGCTCCAACTATTGGAGAGAGCGTGCTGAGAAGGCCATCGGGAGCCACGAGGCTACTCGCTGCATTCGACGAGGTGAATGCTGGGGCGGTAGACTGCATCGAGGATGGAAGTCCCTTGCCATTCGCGTTTGCGATCAACCATTCACTACCCGAATCACTTGGCCGGGTATTAGAGCCGATGTTGTGAGACACGTAGACTCGTGATGCCGTTGGCGTCAAACTGCTGTAGAAGAACACCGGCGAGGTTGTATCTGCGGTTGTCGGACCTCGCTTGTAGTAATTATTCATGAAATTGATTCGGTTGGCAGTACCACTCGAACTGTAATCCATGTTCCACTCGTTATACCCACTCGTACTGGTATTAGCGAAGTTGTAGACATAGTTATTCAGAAACTCGATATCTGAATTACTCTTCATCCGAATGTGTCGTCCATTCGAATTAGCGACGACATTTCTATAATAGGTCATGTTCTTCGTGTTCGAGCCCAGGAGGGAAAACATTGAGTGTTTTCCCTCAGTATCTCCGTGATTCGAGTTATTCAATCCCTCCGCGATGAGAGAGTTCGAAATCGTTAAGTTCCTCACCGGAGTCGTTCCGTCCGCCGTGCTATTAACTCCAGTATACGTCGAGAACGATTCGTCCATTCCCCATGTTAGCGACACATGGTCAAACACGATGCGCTCAACCGGATCCGACGAGCTAATTCCCCAAACACCCATCGCGTCTCGATCGCTCGCCTTAATACCATTCCCCCCATCTGTCGGAAGGTTTCGATCTCCAGGTCGCGAGGCGATGTGCTGTATCAGCACGTCGTCCGCCTGAACAACTATCGTTCCATCTCGCACCTGAATCCCGGGATATGGGGCCGTCTGTCCGAACACTGACAGATTCGGCGACCTTACCGTAATTCTGGTAAGAAGGTTGATATATCCGGCCACTTCAAAGACACACGTTCGCGGACCGCTCGCCTGCATGCAGGTTCGTAGCGACCCCGTGCCAGAGTCATTCAGATTAGTCACCTTATATATCGTCGTATTCGCCGGTGAGGTTCCCCTTCCGGACCCCGCTACAGTGGTCGTTCCGAAGCCCACAGCTCCAGGGAATACAGGTAACGGCGATGTTTGCGCGAAGGCGTTCGAAGAGAATGCCGTCACAGAGAGGGCAAGGAGAGTTCGAATGAACTTTCTATTCATGATATGCGCTCTTAAAATACTCCCCACAAGATCGATTAAGGTCGGAGCGCACAAGCAGGCTGGGGAGTAAGCACACCCCACCCACGTCGGTGGGCAGGGTGTCGAAAAAACCTGATTGAAACGAACCAACGTAAACTTAGAGGCGCGTCGAAAACCGGCTCCCACCTTCACAAGCGGGGAGCGACACCTCTTTCTCAAAGCTAAGGCTCCTGGGCTGAGGGAACCAGTGCTCTGAGTCATATTTTTTCCATGATCGAGGTCACCCCCAAACCTCATAACGATCTTCAGGGGGTGATTGTCGTCATGCTAGCAACTTAGATTTTCTTGAGCTCGCCTAAGCTCCCGGCAGGCTCACGTGAAGGGGGGGAATCTTTTTCACGAACACCAGTTTATCTGCGTGGATGAGACTGGCTGTGGACATCAATCTAATGTGGGGTACAATACGGACTTTCCAGAAATGAAGGTACAAACTTTGTCCGTAAGGATTGTATGAACGCCGCTCACCTACACATTACTCTCGTGCACCTTCCTGTTGTTTTAACGCCTACCGCGGCTCTCTTATTAGCGTTTGCTTTATCTCGACGCCAATCAACGACTTCAACCGTAGCGCTCTCACTCTTAGTCGCTGCCACCCTTTTGTGCGTCCCCGCTTTTCTCTTAGGGGAAGGAGCTGAGGAGATCATCGAACATCTACCGGGAGTCTCAGAGGACCTTATTGAAGAGCACGAGGAGATAGCCGACATAGCTTTCTGGCTCTCCGTCGCGCTCGGCATCGGAAGCCTTGTTATGCTCGCTGTGCGGAAAAGAGCTCAAGCTCTCTATGGTAAAGGCGTTAAAATCGTCCTGCTTCTCTCCGTCATCACAAGTGGCGCCCTAGCATACGCAGCATATCAAGGTGGCAAGATTCGACATCCGGAGGCTTATTCCGACGCGCCTGCCGCGGCTGATCACGAGGACAAAGACTAAATCACCTACAAGATAACAGGCTCTACAACCATCTACCGATCAGTCAGATAGTTACACCCGCCTTTGT
>JBIIEK010000145.1:0-7758 GCA_044237895.1 Bdellovibrionota bacterium | reverse complement strand
TCGATGGCCAACGCTTGCCATAAGAAACTGTTGCCCGAAGTCAGTAACCGCTCTTACCACCGCAAAGCCAACGATCGCCGCCGGAAGAAGAATGAGCTTGTCATGTTCGCGATTGGTAAACACCCCATCGAGGATATGCTTTACCAAGAATGGAACCACCCCATCAGTCGCCCCAAATAACACCATGCAGAGAAGCGCGCTAAAGAACGCGAATCGGTGAGATCGGAGATATCGCATTACCCGTTTGTACATTACGCACCCTTTCCATTAAGCAAGGAATCGCCCTGCGCAATTGCAACGACGAGGTTGGCCACCCTCTCCGGGACATTCGCCCCACCATCTCGCCCCGTTTCGACCCTAAGGCTCTCTCGAACCTCACTGAGGGCGTTTATCATCTCAACCCGCGCGGGGCCAGGATCGAGGAGGGCGCCTACCTGCCGCTCCAATTCGGCCTCATCGATGGTGACGCCGAAAACCTCTCGTACGGTGCCCGGCCTCATAATGTTGACTGGCGAATACTCTTTGAGTGGAACGAGAGCTGACGCTATCACCTTACTTAGACTCGAGCCACTGTATACGGACACGAAGGGCAGACCAGCCACTGCACCTTCGAGGTTACAGGTACCACTCTTCAAAATACCAGCTGCAGCCTTCCTCATCTCCTGCAATGAATCTCCCTTAATCCACGAGATACGACTGAGAGCCCCCTCGCTAATGACACCTCGAGCGAGCCCCTCAAGCCAATCGATAGACATATTTGGCGCTACAACTA
Source organism: Bdellovibrionota bacterium (assembly GCA_044237895.1). Taxonomy (GTDB): domain Bacteria; phylum Bdellovibrionota_C; class UBA2361; order UBA2361; family OMII01; genus OMII01. Next base: position 6,986 of record JBIIEK010000145.1, on the reverse strand, counting down.
CACGCCCCATGAGACCACTGCGACTCGCCGCCAGGTGTTCAAACACGCGCAACATCGGGGGAAGAATTCGCTCTACCTCAGAGCGACGACTGCCGGGAAGCAGGAGCAAACTCTCCTCTCTTGCAGCGGAGAGGGGCTCGACTCGATCGCCGAGCGGATGTCCCACATAGGTTACATTGTCATATCCGCGCTTCTCAAAAAAAGCAGGCTCGAACGGGAATATCGCGGCAACACGATCGACGCTTCTCTTAATCTGCTCAACTCGTCCCGCACGCCACGCCCAGACTTTAGGAGGAATGTAGTAAAGAACGCGCACACCGGCAGAACGAGCAACTTTGGCGAGCCGCATGTTGAAATCAGGATAGTCCACCAACACGAGAACGTCCGGCTTCCATTCTTTAATCAAGCGAGACATGGCGGAAAACGCAGAGAGTATCTTGCCAGCGGAACGCAGCACATCTCCAAACCCCATCGTTGAGCCGGTGCGATAACAATCAACGAGAAGCTCAACCCCAGCGGCTTCGCACTCGGCACCAGCCATCCCTCGAATCTCGACATCGGGAACACGAGCACGCAATACGGACACCACCCGGGCAAGGTGCCGATCACCTGAAACTTCCCCCGCACTGACAACTACTCGTAAAGACATTAAAACGGCTCCAGCCCGATAAACCTTCAGGGCGCTTCCATGTTGTACCCTAATAACTCCCTCCCCGTATAGCATCGGACTATCAAAAGACACCGCCTCAAACCCAATTAACCCGTGTAACATCGAGACCTTGCGGCGGCATCGGGTTCCCCCTATCATCGACAGCTATTATGAAGAAAAAGTTACTTATCGCCTTTGTAGCTGGAGCGACCCTCCTCGTCATCGCTATCGTCGTAATCGGTTTCAAGGCCAACGATATCGTCGCCGGCTTCAAGCCGCAGATTGAAGGACAGCTCAGCAAAGCATTAGGCACCCGGGTCACTCTATCCCGCCTCTCCGTTTCAGTTTTTCCCTCGGCCAAACTCTCCGTCGAGGATGTAAAGGTTCTTAACGCCGCCGGAACTACCTCTTCGCTCTCAGTAGCGGCGTTAAGGGCTGCGGTGTCTCTATCCGCGCTCCTATCCAAGAAGCTCTCTATCACCGACCTTGAGATAGTTCAGCCCCACATCACGCTCGTAAAGGATACGACTGGTGTCACCGTCTCAGGAATCAACCCCGGAGCACCTGCTCCCTCACAGCAGCAACAGATTCAACGAGACGGTTCGCCTGCAACTCCCGGTGAGTCTCTCGCCCTTGATATCGAACGAATAGGTATCACCGATGGAATGATTACATTCGAAGATCGGACCACTAAGAGAACAACCGCCCTCTCAAAGGTGAACCTTGATGCTGGAGTATCCGTCGACGGCGCGGTAACTCGTATCCCATCAACAGACATCTCACTTCTACTGGACGGCAAGATCCCCCTCTCCCTCTCAGGCAAAGATATTAGCCTCAATCAAACTACAGGCGCGCTCGCCATCAATACGATGAAATTAACGACCAGCGCCGGAGAGATCTCGCTCAACGGAAACCATTCCACTACGACGCAGGGCGGAACATTTAACGTTACCTCATCCGGCCTGGACCTCGCTAAGCTCGCGCTCCTTACTCAAGGGGTCGCGCCAATACTAGCTCAATATAGGACCACCGGAAGTGTAGGATTTACCCTCGTCGTAAAGACAACTTCAACCTCACCACTGGCTCTGTCAGGTCCTATCCGCCTCTCAACTGTAGGCGCCGACGCTCCATCCGCTCAGATTCGTGACCTCTCAGGCACGGTGCAAACAGATGGGAATGTTGAAAACCTCCTGCTGTCATCAACGGCACTATCGCTCAAGCTGAACGGGACCCCCTTGAACGTCGACACACAAACGAAGATAACCCCAACATCTGTCGTACTATCCACCCTCACTATCAAGGGATTCGGAGGGGAGATAAGAGCTCCGTCGACGCTCGGCCTCGGGACACCACAAAACTTTTCTTCTCAGCCCGTTGTAAAGGGGGTCTCAGTTATCGAGCTTTCCAAAACTTTTCAACCCACCCTCGCCAACGTAGTGACCGGTACGATTGCGAACTTCCAAGGGTCCTTCTCGGGCACACTAGGAGCAACCCTCCAAAACACCTTAATCGGTCGAGGAACGCTACTCTTCAAGGATGGAGCGCTCAAGGGGGTCAACCTTCCGAATCTTGTACTTTCTAAGATCACCAACATCCCTCTCTTAGAGGGATCGCTGCGCAGCTACATCGCTCCAGAGCATCAAAAATACTTTGACGCCAAAGATACAGCGCTCAAACAGGTCACCTCCGATTTTCGGATACAGGGGGGAGCTATCTCCATAAACTCCCTTGAGGCACAGAGCGACGCCTTTAACTTAGTCAGCAACGGCACGGTTACGTTCGATGGAGAGTTGAAGCTCTCGTCAACGATCTCCTTCGCGCCCGACATCTCGGGCTCTATGGCGAAGCGATCGAAAACGATTACCTCGATACTACCGGGAGACGGGCGGCTCGCGATCCCGATTCTGATCCAAGGGAAAAGCCCCCTCTTGCTGGTCATACCGGACATCACAAAGCTCGTTCAAGGCGCCGGTATGAAGGCGATCGAGCAAAAAGCCGGAGATGCACTGAACAAACTCCTGGGAGGAAAGGGAAAAGGAAAGGATAAACAACCACTCAAGGGCATCTTGGGGTTCTAACAGCAATGTCGACTGCTCAGCCGATGAGGCCCCTTTTATGTCTAGCGCTCCCAATTGAATACCCCTGATACTATCACCGTCGCCGTATGCACACTCCCTTAGTCTCAATAATCATTCCCGTATTCAATCAGTGGAAGTATACCGCTGACTGCCTTGCTGCTCTTAACCAGCATCAAACAGAGGATCTCCCTCTAGAGGTTGTCGTTGTTAATAACGGCTCGAGCGATGAAACCTCCTCGCAACTTGACGCCTGGCGTGACCGATGGTCCGCCATACGAGTTGTCTCCGTAGCGGCGAATGAGGGATTTGCCCCGGCCTGCAATCGTGGCGCCGCCGCGAGCACCGCCCCCCTCTTGCTCTTCCTGAACAACGACACGATCCCTCAACGCGACTGGCTCGCCCCTTTAGTCGAAGCGCTTGAGGATCCCACGGTGGGAGTGGTAGGGCCAAAACTTTTATATCCGGACGGGAGATTCATTAACCACGCCGGGTATGTTTTTGGCAACGGCGCGTTTTATCCCATCTACCATGGTCGAGAGGCTACCTTTCCGGGCGCCAATAAGGCGCGAAACTATCAAGCGTTGCTAGGAGCATGCATCCTCCTCTCGCGAGAACTCTTCTTTGAGGTAGGACAATTCTCGGTGCTCGCGTTAGAGGACATTGACCTCTGTCTAAAGATCGGACATCGAGGCCGCGCATGCAGATACATCCCCACGTCGATTGTTCATCACCACGGCTCTATAACGCTCAACAATAGCCCTGAGGGCTCCTTCCCCGTAACTTCACAGAGCGAATTTTACGATCGATGGGGGACCTATCCAGTCGCTTGGGATGATTACAGATGGCTCATCCAAGATCTGATCTGGCCAGCTCCCGAACCAAGTGCTTCGCTCACATCAGCTCTAATGGTAGCTGATCAATCGATTGCGGCGACGGTGTCAGCTTTCGAATGCCGTACTATCGGCAAGCTTCTTGACGCTCTCACTAAGACAGATGAAGCGCTCCGACTATGGCCGGACAATCCGATCGCCTTTGTTCTGCGCTGCAAATTGCTGATGCAGATGGGTTCGCGAGCTCTTTTTGCTCAGGAGCTTGCAAAGTACGAACGCTACGCATTCAGTCACCGAGCGATGATAGAATTAGGGGAACTCGCCAAGGGTCTAGCCAACTCGTGACACCGCCCTAACCGATCAACCGGGGGGCCCTCCCAACCCCTCCGTCGAACGCGTGAGCGATGCACCACCGATGTTCATCGCCCACGATCTTTTGAACGGCCGGATCCGGTCCGCGCCCTTCCTACAGCTGCTCAGTGAAACAGAGGAGGCCGCCTTCCTCGATTCGGCTATTGTATGCGCGAGCATTCAGGATCTGCCAATCCGTCCCGTTCCGCTTGGCGATGGTATTGTTCCTCGGAGAGCTGTACGATCGGGCACGAACATCCGCGACGCCGTCGAACCCTTTTTCTTTACAGACATACAGGGCGGTAACAGGATCAGAGGCGATCCCAACACCCCCTGTCAATTCAATACCGAGCCCATTAAAATCCGGACGGCCGTAGATTAACTTTGAACCGAAGGAACACGGTTGCCCCGCAGCGGGCCTCTCATTGTTAATCGTTCTGTTCACAGGCGACGATATAACACTCTGAGCACACGACAGGATTGATCCATTACTCAAATCGGTCACCATCCCACGCAACGTCGGGAAATTATCTGTTCCCCTCGGGGGCGCGAACCATATTCGCACCTCGAGATTTCGTTGCTTTCGAAATATACTCACGGAAGGAAACGCTGACGCCTGACGATACGGAGTATCCTCGATAATCGGAGAATTTCTTCCGGTGTAGGTAACATCCCCAGGAAGCGCTCTGCGCAACTCTGCATGCAATCGAGAGGTACCGTCGTTGAGCGGCTGAAAAGAGCCCTCAAAAACCAGCTTCCCTCCGTCAAAAAGAACCACCGGGGGATAGTTGTAATCGACGTTGGCATAGGGAAGATTTTGCATTCCCTCGATAGCGTCAAGAATACTCGTCTGTACGGCCGGATCCACAGCCTTCGCGATACCAGGAACCAGCGCAATCGCAGTCAAAGCGGTACAGGTAAGACGACGAAACATACTCCCTCCCAACAACAGGACATCACACTACAGCAACTGAGCTACCTCAGCATGAGAGTGGAGTCGGACGGAGCGTTGAACAACTTTACAATCCGAGACTAAACAGAGATAACGTGCCCAAATCACGAAATAAGAAATAAGAGAAGCGAGAGGAGCACCGATATACCCCAGTAGTATTTTACTTGGCCGGCTTTTGAATCCGAGCGAGGGTCGCTTCAAACGCGACGAAAGCCTTCTGGTAATCTTGCAACGCTTCGATCTCTCTAATCTGCGCGTCAGCGAAGTTCTGCTCTCGAAGGTTTACAAAGATAAGGTTACTGTCTCCCAACTCAAATCTCTTCAACTCCCCACGAGCGAGATCGTCAGAGACCTTAACCTCCCTTCCAACAACGTCCACACGATCCTTGGCTATCTCAAGCGCATTTAAAGCGTCCTGGACATCTGCACGAATCCGTTCCCGTAAGAAAGTTTCAGTGAATTCGAGTTTACGTTCTCGAGCCTCGTAGAAATCGATCCGTCCCCGCTGAGTCCGTGTTGCTAAAGGTATCTCGATTCGAAGACCTGCCTTCACCTCAGTTTCATCTTTCAACGGATCGCCCGAACCGTAATCGTTTGACGTGAACACTCGAAGATCTAATCGTGGCAGGATCTGATTGCGAGCCAACTTCAACTCTAGTCTATTCTGTTCGTGTTGCGCCTTAATATTCTTGAACTCGGGCCTCGCCGAGGTGGCCTCCTGAACAGGGTCGCTCCCCGCATGAACTGGAACGAATAGTGGCAAAGGGATTCGGTCGAGAGCCCTCCTTCCGGCAACATTTTGAGGCTCTCCGTCTGGCCCCCGAAAGAAGAGCGCAAGGTTATACTCGGTGTTCCTCACCGCCCGTTCGGCAGCCAGCAGTTGGGCTTGTCGCTGCAACACAGCTCTTTCATTATCAACGCGGTCGAATTGCGGCAGATCTCCCTTCTGAACCCTCTCAGAGATCTGACGATCACGCTCCTCGGCGACCTGCAGCAATCGCGAATACACCCTCACTTTATTGTTCGCAGCTGTCCAGTCCCAGTAAATCAAAGCGGCCGTTCGTGCGAGCTCAATTCTACGTTGCTCAATTAACGAATCGGCCACTTTCTGCCCAGAGACCGATTTCCCTATATTTACGCGACGTCTATCGATCGGACCGTCTCGCGCGAGGGGCACCTCTACTCCGAAACCGGCCTCGCCCTTTGAATTAGTGTCGTAATAGTTATCATAGATCGGAAACGTGCCATCCCCGATACGATACCCCCCGATAAGCTTACTCCCATAAAACTTGAGGGGCTGCTCAACATAGGTAGACCCATAGTTGCCAGTGTAGCCACCAGTGACGTTCGAGAGAGCCTCCCCCTTAATACTCGGATCGAATCCTCCCTCGGCGCTGAGAAGGTCCGCATCAGCCGCGTCTCGCTCTTGCCGCTCTGCTTTGAGCGCGGGGTGGTGATTGAGTGTCGCGGATATGACATCGTCGAGTTCGAGGAGAGGTGCCTTTCCCTGGCTGCTATCGAATCCCTTGCCGGTGCTGTTCGAGGCGCCGCCCCGTTGCTGACAAAAGCCCCGCTCACACGGGGACACCATCATCAAACACACCCAGCCGATCAAAGATGCTCTTTGAAGGCTAGCCATACAGGTAGCGAGTAACGGAAACCTCATTTCCGCCCCCCAGCTATCTGCTTCTTTTCTGTCACTTGGGTACTGGGAGCGCTCGTACTAAGTGTTGGTGGGAACCCATTAAACTGACGCCACAGCTCCCATCCTAACCTGACGGTATCGAGAAGAACCCAACCCACGACCCGGACGCCTTGACGTAGATATCGGGCATCGGGCCACTCCTCTCCCTGGTCCGGAAACACGATAATCCTGACCGTCCCATCCTCTCCAGCACCAGGGTCTATGACACCTATCGTCCCCCCGAAGGTTCCGATCGCCACAGAAGGCCACCCGGCAAACTGAACCGCGGGCCAACCCTCAAACTGGAGCCGAACACGCCGCCCCACCGAAACCAGAGGAGCATCGTTACCGCTCACGAGCAATTCTACCGCTCGATTAGCGGTCTCAGGGACGATGAGTGCGAGCTCCTGTCCTGACTTAACTATCACTCCACCCTGAGGGG
>JBIIEK010000144.1:0-7789 GCA_044237895.1 Bdellovibrionota bacterium | reverse complement strand
GCTTGCGACCGTTCGCGTATTACCGCCTGATAGTCGCCGCACTGGTGTTGACGCTCCTCTAGCGGGGTGTTCGTTGGAGGGCCGGCGGCCTCGCCGGCCGCAGGTACAAATGCAACGTGGAATGAATTGGAGGGGCACCGGCCTCGGTGCCCACGGGTACAAATGTTCCGATGCGTTTAATGTCGCGGGTCGCGACAAGCCGGCGAGGCCGCCGGCCCTCCAGGTACAAATGTTGCGGGGTCATGCGAATCGCCCAATGTTCGCGTGAACGAATGGAGGGCCGGCGGCATCGCCGGCCTCAGGTACACATGTAACGTGGAATGACATTGGAGAGGCATCGCGTCCCCACATGATCGCGCGCAGACCTATAGCGTCGTGAAGTAGAAATTCTCTTTGTTAGTGGATTAAGAAGAGGAGAGAATAAAAAAATTTGAAGGGAGGACGTTCAGAAAACAAAAACACTGACAAGAAAGATCGAAAAAAATAAACCTATGAGACATGTGAACCAGACTCCTGAGCACCCATTGTAATGAAAATCCACTATGGATTCTCGGGAGTCCGGTTCAAATACCCAAAACAGGCACATGCAATGAAGCTTGTGCAAACCTAGCGAATAACCTTCGTAACCTTGAGTTAAGCTGAACGCCTCACTTCGTAAGATGCCCTGTGGACAGCTTGCGAAGCGGAGAAAACAATCTTCTCGCCATCTTATCAGTATATCGGCTTTATCATTTCAATTCAAAATACTTTTTTACTGCGACGATTGGGCGCTTGGAAGGGATAATATACGGTAGTTTCAGTGGGTTGCCTGATTTGAGCTTGTCGCTCGCAGCCTTAGGGGGCGTGGGCGGCACCGCCATGAACGGTATATTCCCGCCCCGCGACCACCCGTTCTACCTCGCGGGCGACCTCTAAAAGGGTATCCCCAGCGGCTTCATCTCCCTGTTTCGCTTGCTGCTCCAGGGTGTCTCCCAGCGTGCTCAGGTGAGGATATCCGTAGAGACCCGCACTTCCCCTAAGTTTGTGCGCGAGCGCCTCTACCTTGGCCCAATCGGTTTGTTGCCACGCGCTTCGAAGTTCGTGGAGTCGGGGAGTGAGTGTATCGATAAATTCCACGAGTAGCTCGTTCATCTCGGCGTCGTCACTTAGTTTATGACTGACTACCACAGAGGAGGGGAGCTCTGATTGTGTCTCGCCCACAAGAAACTTTTTAAGCATCTCGTAAAACGATTCTCGACTAAACGGTTTCGCGAGGTGCATGGAGCAACCAGCTTCGATCGCCTTCAAGACATCGCTCGTCATGGCACCCGCTGATAGAGAGACGATTGGGGTACGTATCCCTGCCTTTCGCATAGCTCGAGCCGCGCTTAAGCCGTCGACGTTCGGCATCTGTACGTCGAGGAGAATAAGGTCGAAAGCACCGTTTAGAGCCGCGTCGATAGCTTGTTGCCCGTCCTCGACTAGGATCGGATCGGCGCCAGCTTTGCGAAGAAGGTGATCTACGAGTCGCCGATTATCGAGGGCATCATCGGCGAAGAGCACACGCCCCGAGATGTTCGGGCGTGGCGTAGAGGAGCGTACAGAGCGATCGTCGTCCCCCGGCATATCTGAAATAAGAGTAAGTGGCGCCCTCTGCTCCGGCAGTATGTAGAAGGAGAAGATCGAACCCTCACCCTCCTGTGAGGAAACAAAGATCTCGCCGCCTAATGCATGAACGAGGTGGGCCGAGATATTCAATCCGAGCCCCGTCCCGCCGTATTGGCGTGTGATGCTTTCATTCGCTTGTGAAAACGGTTGAAAGAGGTTCTGTAGCTGACTGTTCTCGATCCCGATACCTGAGTCGGCGACGACAAACCGAACAGTTCTCTTAGTCTGATCGTACATCACGCGAAGCTCTATCCAGCCATTTTCAGTGAACTTAATCGCGTTGCTTAAAAGATTGATGAGCACCTGCTTTAGACGGAGAGGATCGCTGCGTATCTCTGAGGGGAGTGGCCACTCGTAATTGACTGAGAACGAGATCGCTTTTTCTGCGATGCGCGGAGCGAACATCATTCGAACATCCTCAATCAACTCAATCAGGTTAAATTGCGTTTGCTCAATGTGAAGCGCACCGGCGTCTATCTTTGATAGATCGAGGATGCCGTTGATTACTTCAAGGAGGTGACGACCATTGTTAAGGATTACATCGAGACAGTGAAGTTCTTCTGGGTTCTGCTTCCGTTCATCCCTCAGTGCTTCTGCAAATCCAATAATCGCTGTGAGGGGGGTGCGGATCTCGTGACTCATATTCGCAAGAAACTGTCCCTTAGCGTGCATTGCAGCTTCGGCAGATTGCTTGGCGGCGAAAAGGTCGGCGTCCGCTTGTCTGCGAGCGGTAATGTCCTCTACCGTACCTACCCATCCACTCACGGTGTCTGTAGAGTTCACGGCGGCGGCCTTAACGCTTGCCCAAGCGATCTCCCCGTTTGGTCTGATGAAGCGGTGGATCTCTTCGAAGGGTTTTGCCGTCTTGGTCGCGGCGTACCAGCTTGAAGCGACACGTTCGCGGTCTTCTTCGGGAATAGCGCGAAGCCACCCAGAGCCGAGGCTCTGCTCGGCGCTCTGTCCTGATATCCTTTGAAATTGGTGATTGGTGTAAATATAGTTTCCGTCCGAATCGGTAACAAAGATCCCCAGGGGCGCGGCCTCGCTGATCGCTCGAAATCGAGCCTCATTGTTTTGGTACTGAAGTTCGTCGGCGAATCGGCTACTGAGGTCCACGCAGGATGACACGTACCCCTCAAGTCGACCACTTGAGGAGAACATAGGCATAGCTTGCTCAAGAACCCATCGATAGGTGCCGCTCGCGTGCCTGAGTCGAAATTCCTGCTGGAAACGATGCCGCTGCGTCGAAACCTCTATCCATTTTCTGCTATACACGTCACGATCGTCAGGATGGATCGTCTTCATCCAATGATCTGCAATACTATCCTCCCGGCTCAGTCCGGTGAACTCGCACCATGCTTGATTGAAGAAGGTGCGGTTGCCTGCTTCATCAGAGATCCACAACAGCATCGGCGAGGCATCAGCGATCGTTCTAAATCTTCTCTCGCTTTCGCCGAGCGCGTTCACCTTCGCCTGGAAGAGGCTCAATTCGCTTCGCATCTCGATGTGGCGAGAGGTCTGAGCGGCTAAGGTCTCCAGAGCCAGTGCTTGTGCCTCAGTTAACGTATGCGGTTTCGTATGAAGGACACACAGTGTTCCGATAGCGTAGTTGTCTTTGGTTATGAGCGGAGCTCCGGCATAGAAACGGACCTGCGGCTCGTTTCTCACGAGTGGGTTTTGGGCGAGGCGAGGATCTTGAGAGAGATCCGGGATGCTGTAGAGGGAATTTCCCAGGATCGTCTCCGAGCAGAGGGAGATATCGCGCGGTAACTCTTGGGTCTTAAACCCTATGCGGCTCTTAAACCACTGACGGTCAGCTTCGATCAGTGAGATGAAAACTATCGGGCAGTCGCAGATCTGTCCAGCGAGCGTTGTAATACCATCGAAGAGAGACTCTTGTTCAGAATCGAGAATCCGAAGGCTCTTGACCTTAGCTACTCGTTCTTTTTCGTTGGGGGGTAATCTCATGGTGCTCCCGGCAGATGTATAGAACCCGCTTTGTTCGTCTGTTTTTGTATCGGCAGACCGCAGAGTTAGCTGAAGGATCGGCTGCATAGTGCACGTGCCGGAAACCCCCGACCTTTTAGGGGTTTAGAAGGGTTGGGATATCGTTGCATCCACGGCAATCGAGGGGGGCCAGCCGATACTTACTCCTTACTGCCGGAGTGCCTAGGTCGACTTGCTAATCCGGAAAGCGGAATGATAACTGGTCAAGTCGTGATCGGAGCAACTGTAAGGGCCTTTTCATGCCCTGCTCTTCGCATGTGCGGATGAGAAGGTTGAGTATCTGTTTCTGCAGAGAGTGCTCGGAATCTGCGTCCGAGAGTAGTTTGAGAGCCATCTCTCCATCTTTAAGGAGGTTACGTTGTGCCCCTGATAGTTGTGGAGACGACGAGGTGCAGGGCTCACTCAAGATGGCGCTCCAATTGTAAGCTCGAAGCGCATACGCGCGCGCGAGGAGGATCGGATTGCTCTTGAGGCTGCTACCAGCGAGCTCTATCGCTTTATCGATCCCAGAGAGCGATATCTCGTAGTTGCAATCGGTATAATGGATATAGCTCTGTTCAAGGTAGAATTTGAATCTCTGAAGGGGAGCAACCATCTCGCGAGTGACCAGCGCCTCCGCTTGAGATACCTCCAGGGCGGCCTCTTCAGGAAATCCCTTGAGGCGGAGATACGTGGCGCGGCGAGAGTGAAGATCTATCTGATCCTCAAACGAGAGCTGTTCTGTAGGTTCTATCTCGCAAGCCCTCTGCAGATAGTGAAGATACCCCTCCTCATCTCCCTCCGCTTGTGCGACGAGCCCTTGGAGGTTGACCATGTGCCGCTCAAGGTGAGGAGGGAAGGCCCTGTCCATCCACATCTTCATGGCATCCTCAAGGTAGACTGTCACCTCTGCCGTATCTGATTGATGGAAAGCGATGTGGCCGAGGGTCAATAAGGCCTTCGTCTTTCGAATCGGTTCGTCGGATAGGGCGGCTGCTATCTGAAGTACGACCTTCGCCTCATCCCACACGCCGTGCTCGTAATAGATCATACCGAGGTCCAGAGCGAGGGAAGCTGTTTGATCGTCAGAGAGTAAGTTAGCTCCCAAAATGGCTCGTTTGCAGCGCTGTCCATCCGCAAGAACCTCTTTGATGTTCTGATTCATCGCCGAGCTGATTTGGGTCTTTTCAAGGAGTAGGTCGATGAACTCAAGACTAGTCTCACCGAAACGTTCTTTGGCATAGATCCCTGCGTGTTCAAGCAGGGTTCTGGCCTCCGAAAAATGTTTTTGGTGAAAGCGAACACCGGCCAAGATATGACATGCCTGGTAGCAGGTGAGGTTGCGGTGGTCAGGGGTTAGAAAGGTCGTTTGAGCTGATACCTCTAGTGCCGTTCGCAGAGCGATAGCAGCCTCATCGTAGCGACCTGATTTAAAAAGCAATCGCCCACGGCTCAGTTGGAATGTTATTTCGGCGGCTTTGAAGGTAGGGGGAGCTGCCTCAATGAACTCGCCACCTGCCTCATTGTACTGCAGCGCGGCGTCGAAATCGCGAGCAGCTTCTGCTTTAAGCGAGAGCTGCTGGAGCTGTTGTAACGTAGCCAATGAGTTTGGTGCGGAGGATCCCACGAGTTGATTGATGATAGCTGCCGGGTTTGGTTGTCCCGATGAGTTGGGGCCCTCTGTGTTGGCCATCGAACGGCGGTCGCTCCTGAGACAAACGCTTTTTCTGAATTCTTGGATACCAGTGGAGCGAGAGCTACTCAAGTCTTCGGCTTATGTATCGATACCAAGCTGCCGGCGAGCCTCATAGAGTGCTATCGAAACGGCATTGCTTAGATTCAGGCTTCGAACGTATTCGGTTACGATCGGTATTCTTAGGATCTGATCTGATGGAAACTGACCCAGGAAGTCCTCCCCCAAACCTTTAGTCTCGCTTCCAAACACAAGAGCGTCGTTTGGGCCGAACTCGGCTTTCGTATAGAGGCGCTCTCCGAACTTTGAAAAGAGCCACACCTTTGAGGGCGCTCGCGATTCAATATATCCCTGCCATGTTCCGTGTCGGGCGAGTTTTACGTGGGGCCAATAGTCGAGGCCCGCCCGGCGGACTGCCTTCTCAGAGAGGTCGAAACCGAGAGCGCCCACCAGGTGTAGTGGGGTATCGGTAGCCGCGCAGGTCCTGGCAATTGAGCCAGTGTTTTGGGGTATCTGCGGTTCGACAAGGACTATATCCACGAGCTGTCATCCGGTGCGCTTTTCAGGAGAGGGATAATCTGCGATCCTGCCTCCGTTCATTATTTGTGTCCAGTAGGGTATAGAACCATCATGTTAAATTCAACAGTTGTAGGCCGTATCGATGTTACTCCCGAGCTCATGATCCTCCAGGTCAAGCCGGATGCGGGTGTTCCACCCTTTCAACCAGGGCAGTATGTCGCGCTGGGGTTGCCTGGATCGGCTCCTCGATACCCGGGTGCTCCTGAAGAGGTAGAAGCTCCTGCCGCAGACAAGCTCATCAAGCGTGCCTACTCGATCGGCTCCTCTCCGGCTGTGGGGGACTATTTTGAGTTCTATATCGCTATCGTACCGGACGGGGCCCTTACGTCGAGGCTCGCTGTTGTGAAGCCAGGCGACAGACTCTTTGCGCAGCCAAAGGTGACGGGAACCTTTACCCTCGATGGGATCCCCGATGATCACAACCTCGTTCTTGTTTCTACTGGAACTGGGCTCGCTCCGTTTATGTCGATGGTTCGTACCCCAACGACGTGGACCTCCAGCCGAAAGATAACGATCGTTCACGGCGTTCGGTATCCTCAGGATTTTGCCTATGCGGATGAGCTTCATTCCTTTGTATCTCAACGCACAGCGTTTGAGTATCTGCCGATAGCCAGCCGCGCACCCGATTCTTTTAGCGGTCGTAAGGGACGAGTTCAGGCTCTCTTCGAGGATGGGTCAATTCAGTTAAACGCTACGACGGACCACGTATTCTTATGTGGTAATCCGGCCATGATCGATGATCTGGAGAGAGACCTCACAACGAAGCTCGGCTATACCGTGCATTCGAAGAAGACCCCCGGAAACCTTCACGTAGAGAAATATTGGTAAAGGGTTGTGGCGAGCCGGAGAGGCCGCTGGCCCTCCAGGTGCGTCCGTCTCGGGTTCGGACGAATCGCATAATTATCCCAGGTGCACCTGTAACACGGAATGAAAGGGGGCATCAGGCCACCTAGCAATCATCCGTTAATGCATCAACTCGTCGTTCGAGCCATCGACAGTTTCAACTTCTATCAATTCCTCGACTGGTCCGGCTAATGGCTCTCCACCGGCGGTATGTCCGGCTGAGTCCCCGGCTAACTGAACAATAGGAGGGAGTTCCGGCTTCAAGGTATAGTTGGAGAATTTCCCTGGGCCTCGTCCCCAGATGTAAATGTCGATCGGTAACGCGAATCCGAACAATCCGATATCGTAGAGCGCGGTGAGCGCTCCTTTCTGGCTCACGATGTACGCTGCGGAGCTGGCGGTTTGATATGATTTACAGAGGCCCGGTGACACGTGTTGATGCTTCTGTGGGTTGTAAAGTACCTTTTGGGCTTGCGGCACGAAAAGGCTCATAAAGTCGAAGTTCGCTGGAGCGCACAGAAGCATGCAATTAATAGTGTGCATAAAATCGTCTGTTAGCCAGGACTCATCCTCAACAATAATGACGGCATCATGACGAGTCTCTGTCATGTGCTTCCATATCGAGTAGTGGCTCGCGAACGCCCCAACTACGCCGCAGTTTCCTGGAAAAGGCGTGCCGAAAACCTCGTGAGCTTTGTATCGAAAGTTGGGATTCTTCTCATGAAACTGAATGACCTCGTTCATAGAGGGGGTATGGACCGATGGAACTCCGAGGTCCTCGATGCCGGCCGCAGCGAAGAGGTCCGCAGCTCTTTTGGTAAATCTCTGCGTGTCACCGATTTTTGGGATGTGCACTATATTGTAGGCCAAGCGTACCATGTTACTCCTCAGTACGTGTCGTTGCTAAGCTGCTTCGATTTGGTTTCCTACCGGGGAGGAATCGAACGACTTATGAACAACTTTGTTTCAAGAGAGGGGTAAACGTCAGACCAGAAACGATATGCCTTACTCCCGCTCCACACCTACGGTCGGCATGAACCG
>JBIIEK010000042.1:0-18611 GCA_044237895.1 Bdellovibrionota bacterium | reverse complement strand
CTCTTGAGAAAATTTGGAGCAACAATTCGAAAATTACTTTTTGAGGTTAGTGCAGGACCAGTGTGTGGAGCTGTGGTGTTCATCCATCTGAGTGCTCGACGTTTAGAGAATGAAGCCACGTGCGCCTCCTCTAAACAGACATGCCTTCTGGCAGACGAGCGCGCAGCTTTATAAGTGCGATTTTATTGAAAAAGGTTGAGGTTGCATTTTCTGGTTAAGAAAAGAGTGTGATGTGACGAAACACTGGTAGAGCGGTTATCACAGAGATAACGTTCTGACAGGTTGTAAAGAAGTACGGCACGTAGGAGTTCACTGAAGTTCCTGTAGTACCTTTCTTACACTCTCAAAAGACTGATGCAGTAGGGACGCTGCGGATGGATTTAGTGCGCAAGGTTTGCGTAGTGTCAGAGCGCCACGATAGCCGCCTGTGGTCTGTAGTACCCTGTGTGTTCGAGGTGTGAACCATGGCTATTAGCATCGGAAGCAATCTTGTAGCGCTGCAAGCTCAACGTCGATTGGATATTACCGGGTCGAAGTTGAGTAACTCGTTCAATCGGCTGTCTTCAGGATACCGAATTAACAGAGGTAGCGACGACTCGGCGGGGTTGGCAATAGCAGAGACGCTGAAGGCCGATGCCCGAATCGCGCAGCAAGCCATTCGTAACACCAATGACGGTATCTCAACCATCGCTATCGCGGATGGAGCGCTCGGAGAGGTCGCGACGATTCTGAGTCGCCTTGCCGAACTTGCCTCACAAGCAGCGAACGGAACCCTCAGTAATACACAACGATCCGTCATTTCAAATGAGTTTGTCGCGCTTGGCTCTGAGATTCAACGCATCTCGGATGTAACGGAGTTTAACGGTATAAAACTGCTCTCAGGAAGTAGTGCAATTACGATTCAAGTGGGGGCGGGTACACGAACTGGATCACAGATCGGATACAACAACCAGATTGTAACCCTCGCGGGGATCGGATTAGGTAACGTCGCAGGCGCTCTGACCTATTCAATTAATGGTGCTTCGGCGACTGACGCCGCCACCGCGGCTCGGCAGGCTCTTGATGCCGTGTATTCTGCGATTTACTCGGTCGGCGCGTCCCGCGGTATTCTCGGAGGTGTGGAGTCGAGACTCTCCACTGCTATCATCAATCTCGGTGTAGCTCGAGAGAACCAGTTGGCCGCAGAGAGTCGAATTCGAGATGTGGATGTCGCTGAGGAGTCCGCCGCGCTTACTCGGTTGAATATCCTCCAGCAAGCAGGCACTGCCGTTCTTGCTCAAGGGAATCAGTTACCGTCATTGGCGCTGCAACTACTTCGATAGATATCTTAGTGGGGAAGAGCGTATAGCGACTCGATAACGTCTCTGTAGCGCGTGGTAATTGCTTTCCGCTTCATCTTCATGGTCGGTGTGAGTAATCCATTCTCGATGCTGAAGTCCTCATCTAGGATTAGAAAGTGTTTGATCGTTTCAAAGCTCGCGAGCCCAGCGTTCGCGTCATCGACCGCCTTCTGGACGAGCGACTGCACGGCTGGAAGTTTTGAAAGTTTTGTGTCGGCGGGAATCTCAAATCCTTGACTGGTCAGTAGACCCTTTAACTCCACCTCATTAAGCGTAATGAGCATAACGCAGTGAGGCTTTCCCTCGCCGAAGAAGAGGGTCTGAGAGATGAAGGGGTGACGCTTGAAGAGCCCCTCAATGCTCTGGGGAGGGATCTTCTTCCCTCCCGCGGTGATAACGAGCTCCTTCTTACGGTCAGTAATATACAGAAATCCCTCGTCGTCCATTCTGCCGACATCACCTGTATGGAACCAACCCTCTGAGTCCCAGGAATCAGAGGTGGATTGTGGTCGGTGAAGATACCCTTGAGTGACGTTAGGGCCCCGCATCATGATCTCCCCGTCCTCTGGAGATATCCTGACCTCCACTTGCTCAAGGGCAGGGCCAACACTTCCTATCTTTCGTCGGTGAGGAAGATTTACGTGAGTGGCGACGCAAGTCTCCGTTAGCCCATATCCCTCACAAATAAGAAGGCCGAGGGCATCGAAAAATTTGTTCACCTCAGTATCTAGTTTTGCTCCACCGGATATCCCGTGCCGGAAATTGGCTCCAAATAGTTGGGCCTTAATTTTAGCGCGAATAGGCGCCAATCCTTGGTAGAGAAGCTGATCCCAGATCGATAAGGGCGTTCCGACTAATCGTTGTGGATAGGTCTTTACCGCGTTCTTGATGCAAAGCCGTAGTATCTTCTGTTGGAAAGTTCGCCCCGCGGCTTTTGCTTGCAGTGCGGCGGCCATCTTCTCGAAGAGCCGTGGCACGGACGGGAGTACGCACGCGCCCGCCTCACGGAGATCTCGGGCAACCGAAGCGAGGTCGATCTTTGACGTTTTCCGGTCAATAACTGCCGGGAGTATTAAGTGCGCTGATGTGAGAAATCCGACGTAGTAAGCGAGGCGCGCGAATGAGTGAGCCAACGGCAGGTAGAGAAAGAGTGAGCCGTTCAGGAGGAATACGCCTGCGTGTGAGACCTGCTCTACGTTGATGAGGTGATTCTGGTGTGTTTGCACGACCCCTTTAGGTGGACCCGTAGTTCCTGATGTATAGACGTAGGATGCTGTGCAGTGGCGTGAAAGGTCAGGGGGGATTGAAGGCGCAGCGGTCGGGTACCGTGCGTCACTGATGATATCTGAGAAGGTGACGGCCTCGTGACAAGGTTCAACTCGCTCAAAAGAGATCACGTGTTGAATATCTAATTGCACAGTGGATGCGGCGACTCCCTCATGCTCTGGGATAGGACACGGACTCTTTTTGAGCTGCGTGATCTTCTGAGCCTGCTCTTCGTTCTCTACAAAAACGATAGTGGCTTTCGAGTCAAAGAGGATGTACCCCGCGTCGTGGGCTGGAAGACTCTGATAAATACTGACCGCTATCCCTCCTAGAGTTTGAATGGCGATGTCTGCCAGCATCCACTCGGGCCTCGTTTGAGACATAATCGCTACAGGTGTCCCTTTGCCGACCCCGAGTGCGCGAAGGTGGTGAGCGATTCGAGCAATTTTAGGGGATGCGGATGCGTAGGTTTCAGTTTGCCACACCCTTGTTGCCGTCGAGTCGGGAGCGACAGCGACCGTGAAGAGCTTGGCTTCGGGTGTTGAGGTCGCGCGCATCCAAAACGCTTCGCCGATCGAAGATGCCGCGGTTACGTTGTCAAATTGACTTTGAGTGTTTGAGATCATGAGAATCGATGGCAAAAGGATACATCACCAAGGACTCCCAGACCAATTGAAAGAGTGATGTGGGCGAACCTTAATAGTGAAATACACCGTGAGGCGAAGAGATGATAACCTCGTTCTCCCCACTACTAGAGGTTACTCGCCCCACGACCTGAGCTGCAATCCCTAATTCTCGGGCGCATGAGATCGCGACATCAGTCGCATCCGCCGGTACGACAGCCTCCAGACGGTGCCCCATATTGAATACGGTATACATCTCGTTCCACGGGATATCTCCGTGTTTTTGTATGAGATGAAAGAGTGGTGGAGTTGGGAAAAGAGAATCTTTCTCATACCGAACAGAGCGGCCGAAGCGTTTGATCTTTACCTGTCCGCCGCCGGTACAGTGGATGAGCGCGTGTATCTTCTCGCCTAGCGCCATGGTGAGGCGTTTGATAAGTGGCGCATAGGGTCGAGTAGGGGAGAGTAGAGCCTCCCCTACGCTCATTCCGAGAGACGGCTCGTAATCCGTCACGTTGAAAGGGCCTCGATATCCTATCTCCTTCGGTATACTTGGGTCGGCCACTTCCGGGTATCTCTCGGCGTGCGTGCGTGCCAGAAGAACGTTTCGAGCCAGGGTAAGTCCATTGCTTCCGATAGACGAGTTCGGGGCATGTTCGAAGGACGCTTGGCCCGAAGAGCTAAATCCAACGATAGCGTCTCCCGGGCACACTCGGGTTGTATCGATGAGTTGGGTGCGGGGTATGCGAGCGGTGAGAGTGGAGTCTACGATGAGAGTGCGGCAGAGATCGCCGACATCAGCGGTCTCCCCTCCACTTAACTGGACGGTGATGCCAAGAGATCGCAACAGCTCGACGGTGTCTCGATAGCCCTTTATGATCTCCGAGATAGCTTCATCCGGTATTAGTGCACGATTACGTCCGATCGTGTTGCTGAGGATGAGTCCTTGTAATCCCCCGGAGCACGCGACGTCGTCCAGGTTCATAACGAGGCTGTCGATCGCTAACGTTCGAAACCAGCTGACATCACCCGTCTCTTTAAACAGGAGGTACGCGACGATGCTCTTGGTTCCGGCTCCGTCCGCATGAAGAAAAAAAGCATACGAGGGATCGCCGGCAGGATCCTCAACTGGAGTCGCAAAGTATCTTGCGGCTCCAGTCTCCCCAACTGCGGCGAGTACCCCTCCCTTTGCCGATGAGGCGCCTAGCGCTGCGTATGCTGAGCTTTCGGCTGAGTTCTTCCCCATCGAAATAACCTTCGCCTTATTTAAGGGTCTTTACGAACGCGATAATGTTCTCAAGGTCAGCATCTTTGAGATCTGATTGAGCCGGCATAAGTACACTCAAGCCAACACCTGCGCCTCCTTTTTGGAGAAGCTCCTTGAACTTGGCATCGTCGGTCGCATATTTGTTCCCCCCGGCTGTGAGGTTCCTCGGCTTTTGTCCCTCCGGCATCGTTGCAGCGAGTGCGCCATCTCCCGCTCCTTTATCTCCGTGGCACATGGCGCAACGTTGAGCGTAGAGCTCTCCGCCTTTTTTTGGATCGGCTGCACATGCGGGGTTAGTGAAGGCAAGAAGCGCTGTCGCCAGAGAGATAATTTGGATCTTGGTATTCATGTAGTCACCGAAAAAAAGTACGAGATGGTTCAACGATTCGCCCACCCTTGTACGAATTCAAATACTCAGTAAGTATAGCCACGGTTAGGTATCGTGGAAAGAAAGTAGCGTAGTCTAGCCTCAGAAAAGTCCCCTCAAGGGTAGAATTGCATGCCGAGGGTATTAAAAGTTTAGGTACGGATCGTGATTGGTCGGGTGATAGACCGCATAACGGAGTTTGCAAGGTCTCGAAGTGAAGACGAGTGGCGCGAGTACATCCGCGAAAGGTTTGAATTTGTTCGGAACCTGGTCCGAGAGAACGGTGAAAAAGCGGCGATTCTAGGCTTTGTGCTTGGTATAGGACTCGTGATCTTCTTTAAACTCTTCGTGCTTCTCCTTGTTGTCGCTGTTGGGGTGTACTCTACCATACTTATCCTGGCCGATGGTCGATAGGAGATGTCGGTCACTACCAGTCCTCACTAACTACCGGGGTAGGGCATCGGAAAGAACAGGTGTATTCGTCACGATTCGGGGTGCGCGTCTCGAGGTGTGACGATGGGATCGTTGCCGGTAGGTTGAGGTCTATCCCCCGCCACATATTGAGCATTTTTCATTGCCGTAAAGTTCGCAGACGTAACCATGGATAATGCCTTATCTCGGACGGGGGTTGCGGCGGCTCCGTAGGCAAAGTTCGTAGAGTTTGAATCAAAAACTCTGCAGCTTTCGGGTCCTAATGGAGCATCTTAACTCGTACGGGTCGATGAAAGAGCTCCAGGACATTAAGTCTTTGGGCTTACTCGTCGACCGTTTACCTGAGGGTGTGCAACGAGGTGGCTGTGGATAACAACCAGAATCGGAATGACCGCTTAATCTTAATAGCCCAAGACTTAGAGGTCGCAGGGCTTTTCTGGCACCCGGAAGTGGGAGATGAGGTCACAGACCGCCAACTTCGCAATCCTGTGAGCATCCTTGTCGACCCACAGGGATTAACCCCTGACGAGCTGCGATCCACCTTTCTTTGGCTTCCTACCGTTGAGCAGATGATTTATCAGTGTGAAGCTCGGCAGGCGGTTCTGTTTCACGCCGGATGGGAGATGAGTACCAAAACGTGTGGGTACAAAACCGTAATTCAGGCTCCCGTCGGACATATTGAGAGCTGTGCAGAATCATTCAGGCTATCACTCGGCCTCGCGCTGCGAGACCTGCTGATGAGTGATGCCACCAATACCTACAATTAGAGCATTCGATCCGCTCTGCCGTACTGAGTATCCCCGTCTTGTGACGGCCGGTTCTTTCTTGCGAGGTGCGTCGTGTACCCCGCAAAGTATGTCGACACAATTGGTACAAAACTGAACACAAATCTTTACATGCTCGGAAGTGCAAAGGGCATTTTTATGACACTGCCGTGTAAGAAAAATAACGCCTAGTTGACTAACCCTCTGATTTTTTGGGGATTCGTCGATCTCAAACATGTGAGCCGTATCTGGCTCGTCAAGAATCTAACATTGATAGTCGTGCCTGGTATGGAGATTGCCAAAACCGTGACAGTCATCGCATTCCCCTTAGGATGGGAAGGCGATGCAAGGAAGGTTGGTAGTACAAAAAAGGCAAGGAGGAGTTAGCGGAGTATCGCTTACTTCCACTGGCGAACACTGAACAAGGAAGGTTCTCATGATGCACACAGTAGCATTTTCTGGCGCGCAAGATCTTGTTTTTCCCGCTGCTACACCAGCACACTCTCCGATATCGTTACCCAAGCCCTTTCTCGGTATTCTAAGTGGCTGTCCCGAGATGCACAAGATCTTCGGCGTAGTTGAAAAGGTCGCAAAGACTCGATCAACGGTGCTGATCCTTGGTGAAAGCGGAACAGGTAAAGAGCTTATCGCCAAAGCTCTTCATTCCCTAAGTGGTCGCTCTGGAAAGCTTGTCCCCGTAAATTGTGGAGCTATTCCAGAGGATATCCTGGAGAGTGAACTCTTCGGTCATGAAAAGGGCGCGTTTACCGGGGCAATCAATAATCGAGTTGGCCGATTCCAACTAGCTGACAGTGGTACCATATTCCTTGATGAGATCGCAGAGATGAGCCCTAAGCTTCAGGTGAAGCTTCTTCGGGTTCTTCAAGAGCGGAAGGTAGATCCAGTCGGATCTACTCGCTCCATTGACGTGGATGTTCGAGTAATCGCCGCCACGAATAAAGACTTAGCGGAAGAGGTGAAGGCCGGACGCTTCCGAGAGGACCTCTTTTACAGGCTCCAAGTTGTTCCAGTAAGTCTTCCTCCTCTTCGCGAGAGAGGAAATGACGTGGGTACGTTAGCGACCTATTTCCTGAATCGACAAGCGGGAGAGGCAGGACGGCCCAATCTAACCTTCTCGTTGGATGCTCTTGAACGAATGAGTTCGTACCGTTGGCCGGGTAACGTGCGCGAGCTTGAAAACGTCGTTGAGCGAGTAGCGATATTGAGCGACGGGGATACCATTGAGGCCGCTCACCTTCCGGAATACCTATTAGAAGACGCAGCCCCTCTTACGTCGTTCACGTCGTCGCTTAACGATCTAACACTCCCGGAGACCGGGGTGAATTTCAACGCGTTGGTAGATTCGTATGAGTCAAAACTCATCACGTCAGCGCTTTCACAGACGGGTGGTAACAAGAAGGCTGCCGCAAAGCTTTTGGGTCTAAACAGAACGACTCTCGTCGAGAAAATAAAGAAGAAGAGTCTTGAGAGTAAGATTGAGGTAATCGTTTCATCGGACGAAGAGGGAGATAAGGGCGACGCTCAGTGTAACTAGAGGTGCGCGGGCTAATCTTGAAAGAGTGCAAACCATGAGAACGGTGCTCATCAAATATATCCTCCCGATATCGCTCCTTATGCTTGCGATTGTCGATGAGGCATGCGCGCAACATGCGTCGGATGTTCAGAAGCTGAACGTCGAGGGCGATCACTTTAGAGCGCTCGCGACATACGAACTGCTCCCATCAAAAAAAGTCGTTCCAGAGGCTAAGATCGCTGCGGCAAAGAGTGCGTGGGCACTGGGTCTGAATCGACAGGCCGCTGATAGCTTCGATGCAATCCTTAGAGACTCACAACTCTCACCCGATACCCGCGCTCGACTGATTCTCTCGCGAGCGGTACTTGAATACCAAGAGGAGCGATATCAAGAGGGGTGCTTGTTCGCCGAAAAAGCTGTTTCGCTTCTCGGGGAGCCGTCTCCCCTCCGAGGCCGCGCCTTTCTCCTTTGGGGTCAAAGCTTCGTCCGCATGAGAGCGTACGGAAATGCTCAGGAGAAGTTTTCCAGAGCGATGGTTGAGGTTCAGGGAGGCGACAAAGCAGAGGCGTATTTTAACCTCGGTCTGGTCGAGATGAAGTTGGGGAAGTATGCAGAGGCTCAGCGTCACCTCGAGGCTATTCCTATGGATCATGAGCGCACAGCGACAGCTATTCGGCTACTGGCCGGGCTCTCTTTAGAAACCAAGCAGATTGACCGCGCTAAGTTTTGGATTGAGAAGGGCAAGCATGAATATCCTGAAGTGTTTGTGGATAGCTGGGGCGACTACGGACTCCTGCAAGTAGCCCTTGCGAAGGGCGATATCGAGTCCGCTCGTCGAATCGAGGAGTATTCCAAGAAGCAATACGCTCCATCAGATTCTTGGCTTGTGTTGATGCAGGCCGCGCTCGAGCAGGCGGAATGGCAACGACTAGACCAGCCAACGGTGGGGTGAGATATGTTTGCAACACCAAAACAAAAAGCTCAAACGCCTGAGGCAGTATCGAATCTCGTCGACGTGATAGAACGATTTAACGAGAGTAGTTCCAAGTTGGAGCTTCGACACACGGTCCTGATGGAGGAGATCGACGATCTGCGGGAGCAGTTGCGGAAGAAGGACGAGGAGATGAAGCGTTCAGAACGGCTAGCCATGCTTGGAGAGACCGCGGCTGCGCTTGCGCATGAGGTCAGAAACCCACTTGGAGCGATCGCCCTCTTTGTTTCGATGTTAAAAAACGACCTGTCGAGCCAGCCCCAACCTTTAGCGTTGGTAGAGGAGATTGAGAAGAGCATTTCAAGCTTAGACCAGGTGGTCTCGAATGTTTTGCATTTCGCAAAAAATAATAAGCTCCATCTAGGGCCGGTAAATATCCACTCCCTAGCGCAAGAGGTGCGGCACCACTTCTTTGGTCTCTATGGACAGAATGTAACGATAGAGCTCGAGGTTGGTGGTAATCCCTTCATTATAGCGGATGGGCAAGCGCTCCGGCAGTGCTTCTATAATTTGATTACAAACGCGTTGCAGGTGACTGCTTTCTCCGGAGCTATTCAGATCGGAGTGAGAGACGACGCGGAAAGTGATTCGGTATTCATAATCGTTCGTGATGACGGAGTCGGAATTCCACACGATATTATGGAGCGGTTGTTTGAGCCCTTTGCCTCTGGTCGCCGTGAGGGCACCGGACTAGGGCTGTCGATTGTTAAAAGGATCGTCGTTGCCCATGGTGGGGAGATCTCGGCAATAAATACGCCGGGGGCTCAGTTTACAATTCGTCTTCCGCGTCGAGCGGTGCAAGGGTAGGGGGAGTTTATATGGATATCAATGACTCTGAAAATCAGAATCTTGAGCGTGCTCATTCGGCTGCGAAAACGCGCGTTCTTGTGGCAGACGATGATCCCCAGATGCAGCTCGCCGTCAAGACGTGTCTCATCCGAAAGGACTACGACGTCACGGTAGTCAATAATGGTGCTGCTGCTCTCGACAGCCTTGATAAAGAGTCGTTTGACCTTCTCATCACGGATCAGCAGATGCCGCAGATGTCCGGTACCGAGCTTCTTTCGACGCTCCAGAAACGGGGATCAGAGATGCCGGTTATCATGATTACTGCCTACGGCACGATCACTCAAGCCGTTGAGGCGATGCAGAACGGAGCCGCAGATTTTATTACGAAGCCTTTTTCGGCGTCAGACCTTGAGCGCATCGTAGAGAGAGTGCTCCTCCCGGAAAGTAAAGCATCCCGACAGAGAGTGTCAAAGCAATCGAAGGGGCGTCCTATCATCTCGCAGGATCCGCTCATGAAGCGCGTGCTTGAGGTGGCTGAGGCTGTAGCTCGAAGTGAAGCCACGGTTCTTATTCAAGGGGAGTCCGGAACTGGTAAGGAGCTGATAGCCCGGTTCGTTCACGCGAGTAGTCCGAGAGCTGTTCAACCGTTCGTTGCTGTAAATTGCGCTGCTTTGCCAGAGAGCCTCCTTGAAAGTGAGTTGTTCGGACATGAAAAAGGAGCATTTACAGGCGCACAGACCAAGAAGATCGGAAAGTTCGAGCTCGCTCACGGCGGAACGATACTACTCGATGAGATCTCGGAGATGGATCTTGGTCTGCAGGCCAAGCTTCTGCGTGTGCTTCAGGAGCGTGAAGTGGATCGAGTTGGTGGAAAAGATCCGATTTCGATTGATGTCAGAGTTCTTGCGACAACGAATAGAAATCTTGAGGATTATGTCCGAGAGGGGAAATTTAGAGCGGACCTCTTTTATCGCTTGAACGTCATACCGCTGACCCTCCCTCCACTTCGAGAGCGAAAAACGGATATTAAGCTGCTCACCGAATATTTTATGCGACAGTTCCTAGGAGAGAACGCTCCGAAGCTTTCAGATGAGATTCTCTCTGCGCTTATGAATCATCCGTGGCCAGGAAACATCCGAGAGCTGCAGAATGCCGTTCAGCGAGCGGCGATCCTTTCTGCCGGTGCGACCCCAAGGCAGTCGGATTTCTTGCTTTCGATGAATCCGAGCGAACAACTCGAGGCGATGAGAGAGGAGCGAGTGGCTCCGCCCCAGTTGGGTGCTGAGCGGCCTCAGCGGTTGCATGAGGCTGTCGAGACGATTCGCGATACTCATACGCAGGGCATCCTCACCGAGGATGGTGGTTTGGTTATACGATCGGGGACAACGGTAGAGGATATGGAGCGAGCTCTCATCCTAGAAACGCTTCGAGCGAAGAATAATAACAGGACTGAGGCGGCTAAACTTCTCGGGATAAGTATCCGGACCCTCCGTAATAAGTTGAATGATTACCGTCAAGGGGGCCTCGTTATAGAGGAGTAGTCTTCGGGGCATCCTCGAGTGCGGCGAGCCGGCGAGGCTGTCGGCCCTCTAGGTACTAATGTCGCGGGACCGGGCGGATCGCATAGATGTCGCGGAGACGGTTGGAGGGCCGGAGGCCTCGCCTGCCGCAGGCACAAATACAAAGTGGAATCCAACTAAAGGGAAGGTGTCCGGGGGTACTCCCCAGCGGTGCCCGAATGGGCTACATTTGTCCCTTCATGACCCGTCGCCGGCCCCACACCTCTAGCTTGGTTAAAGACCTTCGTTCTCGACTCTGGCGTGGCGTGAAGATCGTAGTGGTTGTGTGGCTGGGGTCTGTTCTGCTCATTCGTTTTATAAATCCTCCTATTACTCCGCTCATTGCAATTCGTGCGGTCGAATACTGGGCTAAGGGAAAGCCAGCGATTAAGGACTGGGAGTGGAAATCCTTGTCGTATTTTCCGTTGAACGTTCAGCAAGCGATCGTTGCGGCTGAAGATGCCAGATTCATGGAGCATTGGGGGATCGATCTCTCGGCTCTCGGTTCTGTATTAGAGCGAGCGGATGATAAGCCGAAATTGAGAGGCGCTAGCACGATCACTATGCAGACGGTGAAGAATGTTTTTCTCTGGCCCGGTCGGAGCTATGTGAGAAAAGCGCTTGAGGGGGTGATGGCACCGATCGCTGGTGCTCTGTGGGGAAAGCGCCGAACTCTTGAGCTCTATCTGAATATCATTGAATGGGGAGAGGGGGTGTACGGGTTAGAGGCAGCTTCTCAGTACTATTTTGGAAGGTCGGCGAATACGCTCTCGACACGCGAGGCGGCGGCCTTAGCGGCGATACTCCCGTCGCCTCGACGTCTCTCCCCCAAGAGCCTCTCCCCAGTTTCTGAACAGCGATTCGATCGCATCGTCAGGGAAGCGCAATCTGTTGCGGTGCCCACTCGTGGTCCGGCAAGTAAACACCGGGCGCAGCGTGACGATCGGCGTTGATATCTTACTTTTCTACAAGGCGATAGAGAAAGGTCGTGCTTCCGTTGAGCGGAGCCGGGTGATAATCGGAGACCCTTTCGTAGGTTGCGCCACGTTTGGAAGTCCAAGTCGCCGGGAACTCCTCGTAGCCATCGAGCGTCTCCCATATAATAAACTTCGGTGGCGTCAGGGCCTCTCTGCCCCCGTTTATGTAAGTGATCGAATCAAGGCTCGGTTCTATGGTGCGGGCATATGCGAGGCGGTATGAGTTCTGCGCGTCTTGAGCTCCACCAACGGTTCGGTCCTTTTCTTCCTGTGTCGCTGCGATAAGTTGAAATATCTCGATGAAGTGGGAGCGGCCTTGTTGCCACAATAAAAGGGTAGTTTTTGTATTTAAGAATACGAAGAGAGTGAGGATCAGAGCTCCTATGACCTTACCGAGGGAGCCAGATCGAGATAGGCGCACGATGAAGTGGGCAAAGAAGAGGTAGAGAAAGAGAAGGGCGATGAGGAAGTATCTTGGAAGGATGAATTCGGGTTGCAGGATCTCGACAGCGATTGGGGCGGAGACTATGACCATACCAGCAAGGGAGGCGATGGGCGAGCTCTCTCGACGCCAAAGGATGTACTCTAGGAAGGCAACGCCTAGTGCGATGATAGCGCAAACCAAGGCTATCCTTGATGCGGTCTGATTAGTCGCCGAGAGGGCCTCTCCCCCAACGGCGACGCTAAGAGTCGTAATGGCTACATCGGAGTAAGGTGCTAGTGGGGCTCCCCCAATTATCATGTGAGCATAAAAGAAGACCGTCAGCGCCAGGGTTGTGATCATTGGCGGGACTATCGCTGTGTACAAGACCTTCCGAGGGGCTGCACTGCTGGCCCGGCTTCCGCAGTTGGATACGAGCCAAGCAGCAGCGGGTCCAAGAAAGAGAAAGAATGAGGCGTGAGCGAGCATTCCAAGCGAAGCAAAGACACCGAACGTTCGGGCCGCGCGCGCGGGACTAGAGCTCGTTACTACGTGGACGAGAGCATGGAAGCATAGGGCTACGCAGAAGACCTCCAATGAATATCCGCGGGCTTCCGATGTGGATAAAATAAACACATACGACACTGCGACCAAGAGAGCCCAGATAACCCCAACTACCGGTTCCCCAAGAACGCGACCACTTCTTGCTAGAAGGTACACTGAAGCTGGCGCAAAAAGGACCGAGGGGAGGCGGTGAAGCCAGGACGGTGCCGTCTCGCCGCAGCTCCACATCCAGAGACTATTCAAAAGATGGTTGTTGTCGTGGTGGACGCTCGTCAGTATCTCCCACGGATATCGTATCCCTCGAATGAGATGAAGCGTAAGGATCTCGTCGAGCCATAGCTCGCCGGTGGCGCATAGTGCGCGCAGAATGAGGCTCGCGAGTACGATAGCTGCGAGGCTCCACGTCACTACTCTGGATGAGTGACTGTTTTCTGACGCGATGTTTCGGGTGTCACCCTTTTGACACGCATCAGTGCTCATAAGTGCCTGTACATACTGCACAATAGGTTAGCATGTAACTTGCTTAACATGTCTTGGCAGAGGTGGATATATGCGAATACTAGATACGCTTTTTGACAGAACGGTGAAAGGTCTCTCACGAACCATGGATCTTACATGGCAGCGTAACCAAGCGATCTCGTCGAATATCGCGAACGCGGAGACCCCAAAATACCGCGCGGTAGATGTCTCCTTTGGAAACGAGTTAGACAGAGCCTTTCTCGAAGCGAGTGGGCCATCAGAATCTCGCACGAATCCCCGACACCTCGATGTTGATGGTACAGCTAAAGCCTCGAAAGCAGTCACAGACACCAGCGGCGCGACGAAGCCCGATGGAAATAATGTAGATATCGATCTGCAGATGGGCCGCCTCGCGCAGAACAGTGGTGAGTACGCGAATGCGGCTCGCCTTATCAAGAGACAGATCGGATTACTTCGAACAGCTATAAGGGAGAGTAGATAACTATGAGCCATCTTAGTCCGATAGAGGTACTCGCAAACGGGATGGCAGCGGCTCGACTTAGAGTCAACACGCTGGCGTCTAATATCGCGAACGCAGAGACCACCAGAACTCCCGAGGGTGGACCATACAAAGAGCGCCGCGTAGTTCAGGTCGTAGATGATGTGCCGGGCAGCTTCTCCTCTGCTCTTGATAGTATGACGCTCAAGAAGCCCAGGATAGCGGGAGTAGTCGAGGACCAGACCCCGCCGAAGATGGTGTACCAACCTGGACATCCTGACGCTGACCAGCAAGGCTTCGTTGCTTATCCGAATATTAATGTTGTCGCAACGATGACTGACCTGATGTCAGCCAGCAGATTATATCAGGCTAATGTGACCGCTGTTGAGACTGCCCGTACGTTGCAGTCCGAAGCGAGCAAGATATTAACCCAAGCATAATAGGGAGAGTGCATGTCTATCAGCGGAATTAATCCTCTCCTGCAGCAGGTAAATCCCCTTCAGGGAACCTCGGAGAAAGCTCAAAAAGTGGCTCCTCAGGGTGAGGGGGGAAACTTTGGGGATATGCTCCAAAACGCTCTTAAAGAGGTGAACGACCTGCAGAACGAAGCTAACGACAATATTGAGGGGATTACCCTTAAGAAGGATGGGATTACACCTCATTCAGCGATGGTTGCGTTAGAGAAGGCGGACGTCGCTTTTCAGTTAATGAACGCAATTCGCGGAAAGATAATCCGCGCCTACGAAGAAGTAATCCGTACTCAAGTTTGATCTGTTTTTAGTGAGGTTCTGTGGCAACGCTTGATCCAAAGGCTATCCTTTCGCAATTATTCGAGGGCTTCCTAAAGCTCCCGCTCGCTCAGAAGATCATGATGCCAGCTTTGGCGATCTTCTCTGTCTCGACGATTATCTTTGTTTCAAAGATGGCGACTGAGCCGGATTACGTAGTTCTCTACTCGGATCTGAGTCCGGCTGATTCAGGGGCTGTCGTGGAGCGACTCAAGGAACTGAAGACCTCGTATCGAGTGGAAGGTAATACGATCTCCGTATCCCCTCCAGATGCCGTTCACGAGCTACGCATAAGCCTCGCCTCAGAGGGGCTCCCAAAGACCGGAACGGTCGGTTTTGAGCTTTTTGATGGCACCAATTTCGCGACTACCACGATGGGCGAGATGGTTAAGAAGCAACGAGCGCTGCAGGGAGAGCTTGAGCGCACTATTATGGCGATCGACTCCGTTGTCTCGGCGCGTGTGCACATCTCACAACCCGAGAAGACCATTTTTGCAAAGCAAGCGCAGGATCCCGGCGCCTCAGTTCTTTTGAAGATTCGTCCAGGAAGTGAGTTAGATAAGAAGCAGGTGCGCGGTATCGCTAATTTCGTCGCAAGTAGCGTGGAGGGATTAAAGCCTGAGAACGTCACTATTATCGACGTATACGGAAACCTTCTCACGCCGAAAGACGAAGAGGGGGAGGATTTAGGTGCCGATGCGACCCGACTCCAATACACCCGCGAAGTTGAAAAGGGGTACACCCAGCGTATCGAGTCGATGCTTGCCAAAGTGCTTGGGCCAGGAAAAGTAGTTGCTCGTGTAACGGCCGACCTGGATTTTTCATCAAGTCAACGCGAAGAAGAGAGCTTCGATCCGGGAGGACAAGTCACTCGCTCTGAGCGCACTATCGAAGAGGGAGTTGGAACACAACAACGTGGAGGTGTTCCTGGGGTTGTATCAAACCTGACGAACGATCCGAATCTGCTTTCGCCCCCAAATACTTCAGACCAAAGCTCTCGCAGGGAGAACGTGAAGAATTTTGAGGTGTCGCGTGCTATCGTAAAGAGCTCGCAAGCTAAGGGTAAATTGCTGAGGCTATCAGCCGCAGTTTTAGTTGATGGATCTCACGCGGAGGGGGCAGCCGCCGGAACTTCGGATGCTCAAACCCAAAAGGCATTTCAACCCCTTTCTCAAGAGATGTTGAGTCAAGTAGAAGGGGTCGTTAAATCAGCGATCGGCTACGACTCAAGTCGTGGAGACGTTGTTACCGTCGAGAATGTTCCTTTCTTTCAGCCCGATGAGAGTCTGACTCAGGAGTTGGCCAAGGCCGATCAGATGAACATGATCTATCGTGTGGGAGCTCTCGTCGTACCAGTTCTCGCGCTTCTCCTCTTCACGTTCGTATTCCTCGTCCCCATTCGTAAGTTCCTGACGGACACCTCTGAGCAAGAGATCGATATTACCAGGTTACTGCCTCAGGGTATGCCGGGCATTGAGGGGGACATCACGCTTTCCCCGACTCAGGCTATGGTGGGCGGCGGTGTTTCGGCATCCGGAGGGGGTGATGGATCAGCGGCAAGTGCCATAGGGGGTGTGAGCTCTCGCGGAGGGTTGCCCGATTTGAGTGGCTCTGTTGATATGCAACAACTCGGCGAGATAATGGCTGAGAGTTCGCGCCTCGTAAAAGAGAATCCGCAACAAGCAGCCCTCCTGATTCGCTATTGGTTAAATGAAGGGCGTCTTGAGTAGCTGAGAATCCTATGACGATTGATCCTCAATCTACGGAGTCGGCATCACGGCAAAAGGTATCCACCTTTAAGCCAAGGTTGTTTGAAGCTACCACGTGGGAGACCCTCTCTGAGGTGACGCCGGAGTCTCCCTTTCAACCGATGCAGTTCCTTCATATCGACGAACGTGCTGCTGAATCAGATCCGATGTTTGAGGATTATTCATCGCAGCCGACAGCAGCCCCACGGCCTGACGTGGAGGAGTCGTCCCTGGAAGCTGGCGACACAGGAGAGGCTCTCGATCCGCAGGATGAATCTCTGTACCCAGCGTCTGAAGTTGAGGAACTTCAGCAGCGTCACCAGAGCGAAATGGATGCCCTAAGAGCTGACTATGAGGCTCAGATCGAGGCGGGGCGGTCTAGCGCGCTTGAGGAGGGTCGTGCAGAGGCTAAAACGGAGGCGGATCAAAGGATTAAGGCCCTAGAGGCAAGCTATGCTGGCCTGATCGAGGATATGAACGCTCAGATACTCGAACGGCTTGGAGAGGTCGAGCGGCAAGCTGTAGAGTTCTCGATGCAGGTGGCAAAGAAACTAGTCGGATCCATCGTCGAGCTCAATCCGGAATATATTCTCCCGGTTGTGCAGGAGGCTATGAAGCTCACCGGCGGCGCGACAATTAAAGCGATTCGTGTGAGTCCTCACGATCTAGAAGCGATCAAATCGTTAAGCCCTGAGAGGCAATTTAAAGAGTTCGATGGAACGTGGAGTTTCGTTGCTGATGAGACCATTCGTCAGGGATGTATCATTGAAACCGCGGCTGGAAGTGCCGAGTACGATCTCGAGAAAGCCTGGGAGCGTATACGAGAACAGGTCATAAGAGTTAGGTAAGTGTAGTATGCAGAGCCTCTTTGACCGAGTAATGGTGAGCGCTGACCAGGTGAGCAATTACGAGCTCCGCGGGATCGTTACAGAGATGACCGGATTGGTTGTGGAAGGAAATGGACCGCTTCTGCCGATCGGTTCTCA
This sequence comes from Bdellovibrionota bacterium, assembly GCA_044237895.1. Lineage (GTDB taxonomy): Bacteria > Bdellovibrionota_C > UBA2361 > UBA2361 > OMII01 > OMII01. The sequence goes on along the minus strand of JBIIEK010000042.1, from coordinate 1,237 downwards.
AGTTCTCATCCACTCAAAAGTTCGCCCTATCCCGGCTCAGGTAGTAGGGTTTCGAAGTGATAAGATCCTTCTTATGCCGTTCGGAGATTCGGAAGGTATCTCGCCCGGTGCTTTAATTACGGCCTCTGAGTCGAGCAATCATGTGCTTGTATCAGAGAGTCTTCAAGGTAGAATCATCGACGCCCTCGGAAGCGCCATTGATGGCCAGCCCCTCCCTGTTATGGAGGAGAGTGTTCCTCTGTTCCGCGATCCCCCTAATCCCGTTACTCGCGCACGAATTCACAACTGCCTCGACCTGGGAGTCCGTGCCATGAATGGGTTGCTCACTGTTGGAGAGGGGCAGCGTGTCGGAATTATGGCTGGATCGGGAGTTGGTAAATCAACCCTTCTCGGAATGGTAGCGAAGCACTCGCATAGCGATGTTAACGTTATCGCGCTCGTTGGAGAGCGAGGTCGTGAAGTTAGAGAGTTTATCGAGCGTGATCTCGGACCAGAGGGTCTTGCTCGTTCCGTCGTCGTTGTAGCGACGGGAAATCAATCGGCGCTTCTCCGTATTAGAGCCGCATTCCTTGCCACCTCAATCGCTGAATTCTTTCGCGATCGCGGAAAGAAGGTCATGTTAATGGTCGACTCAGTTACGCGCCTTGCGATGGCCCAACGAGAGGTGGGGCTCGCCATCGGAGAACCTCCAAGCACGAGGGGATATACCCCATCAGTGTTCTCTATTCTTCCCAAGCTTCTTGAGCGCGCCGGAACGTGCGAGGGAGAGGGAAGTATAACAGGGCTCTATACCGTCCTTGTTGAGGGTGACGACATGAACGAGCCGGTCGCCGATACCGTGCGGGGTATTCTCGATGGTCACGTTGTCCTAAGTCGAAAGTTGGCCGGTCGCGGGCACTATCCAGCCATCGACGTACTTCAGAGCATTTCACGGGTTATGTCTGACATCGTGGATCCCGAGATCTTAAAGATGGCGATGCAGATCCGAGAGGTCCTTGGCCAATATCAAGAGGTTGAGGACCTAATCACCATAGGTGCGTATAAACCAGGTCAAAATCCACGGGCTGATAGAGCGGTGAAGCTCTATGAACCCGTGATCTCGTTCCTGAAACAGTCTGCTCTTTCGGCCTGTTCCTTAGACGATAGTTGGCGATCGATGCGAGAGATCCTCGGGCAGTAGCGTTGTGTCAGTTTAATCACGGGTCCCAGGGTAGTTTATGAAACGGTTTCGCTTCAG
>JBIIEK010000256.1:0-2820 GCA_044237895.1 Bdellovibrionota bacterium | reverse complement strand
CACTCGGAATGCATTTGAGCGAGCGGTCCAAGAGTCGTAGGGACCTTGTAGCTCGACTTATGAGAATTCAGTCGTTGCTCCTTCTTCCGGTGGCATTACTTCCATTCATGGTCACCCAAGGAAGCACAGCGGTTACAATACTCATCGGTGTAATGATTGTGTATCACATCACCGTCGGGCTTATCGCCCCGATCTGGAATAGTTTAGTTGGAGATATTCTTCCGCCCCTCTCCCGTGGAGAGTTTTTCGGATTCCGAAATAAATGGATGGCGATCGTCTCTTTTTCGGCGGTGATCGGAGCGGGGCAGGTAATTCACTGGTTCGCCGAGTTTAAGTGGGCCGCGTATGGCTTCTGTGTCATTTTTTCCTTTGCGGCGATAGCGAGATACCTGTCGGCACGTCAGTTCGCGCTCGTTGAGGATGTCTCTCTGCACGTTCCCGCTGAGACCAAATTTTCTTTTTGGCAGTTCATTCGACGAGCGCGACATTCTAATTTTGTGAAGTTCGTATTTTTTGTCTCCTGCATGAACTTTGCGGCATCGGTGTCGGGACCGTACTTCGCGATGTATATGTTGCAAGACCTGCGGATGTCTTATTCGGATTACATGATCGTAGTCGCCACCGCCGTGCTGGCCCAGTTTGTGGTGATGCGTTCATGGGGCGCGTTAAGTGATCAATTTGGTAATCGCACTATTTTGAAGGTGTGTGGAGCTATTGTGGCTGTTAATCCATGGTTGTGGCTACTATCCTCAAACTTTTGGTATGTGGTCGCGGTGCAGTTTTATAGTGGAGCTTTTTGGGCTGGATTTACACTTGCTGCGGCTAACTTCGTGTTCGATGCGGTAACGCCACCCAAGCGAGCTCGGTGTGTAGCGTATCAATCGATAATCAACGGGGTGCTGGTATTCGGAGGATCCCTTGTGGGAGGCTGGCTGGTAGGGCTCGTGCCTTTACATATCGTTCGCCATCTTGGGGTGTGGACCCCGGAATCTCCGTTTCTTGCGCTCTTTGCGCTCTCTGGTGTTTTGCGCGCGCTGGTCATGCTCCTGATATTTCCCGCCTTTCGCGAGGTTCGGCAGGTTGAGAGTATTCGGAGTCACGAACTTCTCATCAGAGTAACCTCGATACGGCCATTATGGGGAGGAACCTTTAGCTTTATAGCGAACAGATATGGCTCCCGTTCGGTCCGTCGAGATCGGAGGTAAGGATAGCGGAGTGTGTCAATGGAGAGCCCTCGCTCCGATCGGTCCGCGGTATGGTGCGGCAAAACGTTGCAGCAAGAGATGCGACGAGTCCCTTGTGACAAAACAGCTCGATATCTTAGGTTGTTATACGCCTGTTCGTTAGTGACCGGAGGACCTCCTCAGCTCCGACACCGATCAGGATGACCCCACCAATAATCGCGAATTCAAGCTGGGTCGGAATGTCTAGCAGGACGATAGCGTTTCGAAGCACCTGCATGAGCGCTGCGCCGATGATTACCCCTGTGATGCTGGCTTCTCCCCCGCGCAGGCTACAGCCACCGAGGACGGCTGCGGCTACTGCATAGAGTTCATAGAAATTACCAAAATCGGAGGGCTGAGCGGAATTAACATCAAGGATAAAGAGGACTCCGCTAACTCCGGCTAGAGTCGCGCAGGCCACATACGCCAGAGCCTTGATCAGGTTTGTGTTAATTCCGCTGTAGGTTGCAGCAACCTCGTTCCGTCCTACTGCTCGAAGATAAAGGCCGTATCGGGTTCGATTCATGACGAGAGCGGCGACGAGAGCTACAGCCAAAGTTATGAACGCAACGCTCGGGATCGCTATAGGAAGGAGTCCGCCGAGGGATATCTTGGTGAGAGCGATAGAGCGGAGCCCTTCGAATTCGAGACCGAAACCCTGAGTTTGATCACCTGTGAGTCCTCGGGTGATCCCACGGTAGAGGAGGAGTCCGCACAGTGTGACGATGAAGGGTTGTAGTTTCAGTTTTGCAACCAGAACCCCGTGACAAGCTCCCAGAGTGGCCGCCACGCCGAGAAGAAAGAGGAGAGCTAATGCGCAGGGCCAATGATTTGTAGTGGTAAGCCACGGTAATAGGGTTCCGACAAGGCACACCATCGAGCCGATGGACAGGTCGATCCCCCCGCTCGTGATCACGAAGGCAGCGCCGATGCTTATAAGTGAAAATAAAGCGGTGCGCCGCAACAGGTTCTCGATATTGACCGGAGCCAAGAATCTGTCGTTGACGAGGTACGTAACGATACACGCTCCGACGAGAAGTAAGAGGAGTCCTAGGTTCTTTTTCATGCGGCTACCTGTGAATGGGATGACGCTAAGCTCATGATGGCGTGTTCGGATAGGGATGCCCGAGGGAGATCTCCCCTAATTTCCCCATCACTCATAACTAAAACTCTATCTGCTATACCCAAGACCTCTTCAAGTTCGCTTGAGACGAAGAGTATCGCCATGCCCTCGCGCGCCAAGCTGAAAAGAAGTGAGTATATCTCTCGTCGGGCGCCGACATCGACCCCTCTTGTTGGCTCATCAAGGAGAAGGACTGACGGTTTTGAGTGAAGGCACTTTGCGATAACTACCTTCTGTTGGTTTCCCCCGGATAGATTGCGACAGAGATCTTCGGAGCCACGGCATTTAATCTGGAGAGACGTTATGAGGGCCACTGCGCTCTCTCTTTCTTGGTCTTGGTCGCGCAGAGTTATTGGGCTCTTATTAATCTGCTCGGAGAGGATAATGTTCTCTCTGATTGAGGCATCGAGCAGGAGCCCCTGTTCTTTTCGGCTCTCTGGGACGAGAGCGATGCCAGCGCGCCATGCTTTTGCC
>JBIIEK010000028.1:0-23672 GCA_044237895.1 Bdellovibrionota bacterium | reverse complement strand
GGTGCCTTTAATGGCTAGAGCGCCCGAGGCTGCTTGTGTAACTCCAAAAATACTCTCAAGGAGTTCGGTTCGCCCCGAGCCAACTAGCCCAGCTATCCCAACTATCTCTCCTGCGCCAACTGAGAATGAGCACGGAGCGTGCCAGGAGGTCGCTTGAAACGAGGTAATTGTGAGAGCATCATCTCCACGTGGGCGAGCCTCATAGCCATAGATGTCCGTTATCTCTCGACCGACGATCATCTGAATGAGCGAGTTTCGATGTATGTTGGGTGGGACTGCGGTGCCTGAGTTCTTTCCATCTCTCAGGGCGACGATCCGATCTGATACCTGCTGCACTTCGGGCAGTCTGTGAGAGACGTAAAGGATGGCTACTCCCTGAGCTTTAAGGCTCATGATCAGGTTAAGCAGTAAGCGACCCTCTTCTTCGCTTAAACTCGAGGTTGGTTCGTCGAAAATGAGCAGCTCCGCGTTGCATGATAACGCGCGAGCTATCTCGACCATCTGTCTTTGGGCGGTGGAGAGCTTCGCGACGAGAGTATCAGGGCTGATAGAGAGATTGAGTCGGGTGAGAGCACGCTTCGCCTCGTGTCTCATGGCTGCCCGGTCTAGTAGTCCCTTTCGCCTCGGTTCACGGCCGAGGAGAAGATTCTCGGTTACCGTGAGGTTCTCCGCGAGGTTCAATTCTTGATGAACCATCCCGATTCTCGCGTCGAGGGCCTCCCGTGGATGCGAAAACGATACTGGAGCTCCGCGTAGGGTGAGGGTTCCAGCGGTTGGGTGTGTAACTCCGGCAATAATCTTTGCGAGGGTGCTCTTCCCGGCACCGTTCTCTCCAATCAGGGAAACAACCTCGCCCGGTCGTATGGCGAGCGATACGTCGTGAAGCACCGGGACGGCTCCGTACGATTTGTGGATTCCTTGAGCTTCAAGGAGGTAGGTCATGTCTGTCCGGTCTTCTTTTTAAGATCGGCCCAGAAGGCATCAACCGTAGACCGATCGATTCTTCGTGCCGGAATGTCGATAAACTTTGAGGGCGGAATAGACTGTTGATTTCCGGTCACGATCTCTTTCAAGAGCTTGATCGATTGAAAGCCATATTCGTAGGGGTTTTGAACAACGGTTCCGGCGATGGTGCCGTCTTTAATGCCCTGAAGTGTTTCGTCTGCCTCATCGAATGAGAACACTTTAATAGCTCCCGCCCTCTGCGTTTGCTTGAGCGCTTCAAGGCAGAGCGGAGCATTGTATGCAAAGAGTCCAACAATACCAGAGAGGTCTGGATAGCGAAGGATGGCGTCCTCGCAATTCGCCTTGGCTTTAACCCGGTCGAATTGGTCGGTCAGTGTTACGACGAAGGTGTATGTACCGTTGGTAAGCTCGGTGCCGGGAGGATCGTAGCGCGAGGAATCAACGCTTCTTCCCAATACTTCGTCGATGGTTCCCTGTCTCCGTTTGCGAGCGTTGTCCTGCTCCACACGGCCAACAAAGATTGCGAGTTTTCCGCCCTGAGGGAGTGATTCCTTAATGAGCTGACCGAGCATTCTGCCTGCTAGATAGTTATCCATCCCGATGTAGGCGAGGCGATCTGTATTGGGAGCATCCGCGTCTTGGGTAATCAGAGCCGTCTGCTTCGCTGTTTCGTTAACGAAGCTAGTTTGGTTGTTAGAGTCGATAAGGCTTATCGCTATGCCATCCACCCCACGGATGAGGAGGTCCTCAACGATCCGTTTCTGATCGACGATGCCTTCTGCGGGCATATGCACGGAGACATTAACCCCAAGCTCCTTCCCAGCTGCTTCTGCCCCGAACTTCGCGATGGTCCAGAATGAGGCGACGCCGTTGGTTATGTAGGCGAGGCGGATCTTGGAACCGTCAGTCGCGGCCCTCTTCGAGCATCCGATTAGGATAGGAGAGGCAGCTAGGACCATCAGTGCGCAAAAAATAAGGGGATAACGTCTGATCTTCATGGGGCAGATATGACCATATCTCCCTGGAAAAGTCAGCTGGGTTCTTGAGCACGTTGGAGTGGGATGAACGCGTTACGTATAGGTTGCGACAGTAGGAGGGATATCCGGCCTCTCAGGCATACGCATCGGGCGAACCCTATTTGAGATAGTCTCCGATCTTCTCCGCGATGCCGTAGTATGCTCGAAGCTGCTCACACTGCATCGCCTCGACCAGTCTCGTTTCGTTGATGTTTCGGTCTATGGCGGCGACTTGAGAACGTGTTGTCGTCGGTTCTCTTTGGTGGTCAATATGCCATGCTGGCCCAGGGTGTCGAAAGAGCGTGTACCCTAAGGTTTGCATACGAGCCCCGATCTCGGCATCCTCGCTCCCCCATCCGATGTGTCGTTCAGACATCCCCCTCACGTGACGAAAGACTTCCCGTTTGAATATGTTGGCTGCGCCGAAATGATCGCCTCCAACTATTGTGTGAAGATACTTTGGGCCCCGACCGTCGAAGGTGAAGGTACCGTTTTTCACCTCTCGATAGACCTCGTGAGCTACGGCGTGCAGTTTCGTGAAGGGGACGCCCCAGTCAGCACGCCGCTCAAGAATTGCTCGTGCCGTCTCTTCTACTTGTTGTGGATCGATGATGACATCGAGGTCCCATGGCGCTACGAGATCAGTCGTTGCCCACATCGCACCCTGGTTGATCGGTAGGGAGCGCGACCAGAAGCCGGGGCTCTCAGTCGCGACAAACATGTATCGTACGTGAGGAAGGTCTTTGAGCAGCGGGTAGGCTTTGGGACGTGTATCGCATTCAACAACAGTGATGGGCCTGTTGGAGATCTGTTTGGCGTAGCTGAGGACTGCCGCGAGGTTTTCGGTTCTATCCTGGCTCTCCAGTTTGCAGGGTACGATAAGCGTGAGCTCTTCTTTCCAATTCATAGTCAGGTGCTGTAGGGATGGCTGTAGTCAGGGCACCCGAATGAGGTTCCCATTATCCTCTATTCTACGGATGGTACCATCGTTGGATAGGGTTCTTTTTCTATGCTTGAGTTTGGAAGCGGAGCGGTTCACAATCGTCTCGGCTATAGCTGGAGGTCTCTTATGAAAAAGCTCTTATCGTGCATCCTGCTTTCTAGCGTCTTTTCAGGGTGCCTCTACAGTAATACTAGATTTCCGCTCGATGAGGACCTGTGGAAAACCGAGTTGGGAACTAAGGTTGGTGTGGCCTCAAATTACTCTGTTTTGTGGCTCGTCGCATGGGGAGATGCTGGGGTAAAAAAGGCCGCGGAGAACGGTGGCCTGACGACCATTAATCACATGGATATGGGGATCGAGAGCTACGTTTTTGGTCTCTACATGCGCCGCGACACCATAGTATATGGCGACTAGGCTCTTAAGGATGTCGCGATGTTGAGGTATGTTGCGCCAAGTGCTCTCCTACTGGTGGCCCTCTCTGGGTGCGGCCTCATTCCCCGCGGATTGCTCTACACCGATACCATCCAACCGCTCTGCAAAGATATGCGAAGCACTGGTTTGGGCGATCGAGTTGGCAAGGGAGATACGAAGCAAATAACCCTCCCGACTACCCGAGTGGATCTCTCGGCGGAGTGGGATTCCCGGGCCATAGGTGATATCGCGCGTCAAAACGGAATATCTACGGTGTATGGATGTGACTCGCGGCGTCAATCCTATGTGCTGGGCATCTGGACGCAGGATGAGGTTATTATCTACGGGCACTAGTGGATTTGCTCACGTAATCGAGATCCTCTCGCGAAGGGTGTAGTGACCCTTGTCTGACATTCCCACCCGACATGCGGGAATATCGCTGTCGTGCTGGAAGCATACGATGGCGTTCTCTGTCATCGCGCGAGTTAGAAAGTTCTGTTTCTCTTGTAAAAGTGTCTCGGCACAGACGTCGTACCCCATGTGATAGGGGAGGGGGATGTGGTGCGAGGTTGGGATAAGGTCGGTTCCGAAGAAGAGCTTTTGCTCTCCGTCTGAGATCTCGATCCACTGCTGCCCCTTTGTGTGGCCATCGACTCGATGAAGCTTCAATCCAGGAACGACCTCTGCGGAATCTTCGTGGAGTATCAGGTTCGCTTTTTTCAGTGGCAGTACCGTGTCAGGAAGATAGCTTGCGCGATCTTTTAAAGTCGGATTTTGAGCGTGGGTCCAGTTCGCCTTCTGCAGGTGCACTCTGGCGTTGGGATAGGAGAGCTGAGGAGATCCGGAGCTATCGAGATGAGAGATCCCCCCGGCGTGGTCAAAGTGAAGATGCGTAAGGATGATATCCGTAATAGCTGTTGGATCGAAGCCCAACGTAGAGGGAGGATTGTTTTCGATCGCATAAATCTGACGTTGCTTGTCAGACCATTTCTCTCCCATCCCTACGTCGATTAAGAATTGACGATCCTCATGGCGGATAAGTAGTGACCGGCATGCAAGTCGAATGCGATTTTCACCGTCCGCTGGGATACTCTTTGACCAGAGATTCTTAGGAACGGAACCAAACATGCAACCGCCATCTAAGCGAAAGTGACCGAAGATGATTTCTTGAATTGAGAATCGTCCTATATTCATATGGGAGCTTGTTTAAAGGTATTTGGGTTCGGGATTGATACTACACGGGTTCCGGTGTGGCACGCCATGAGCCTTCTCCAAGAGGGTGTCTCGTGAGTCACTAAAATGAGGAAAGTTCTGAGGGGCGAGCGGTTACCCTAGCGTATGCAGCGGATAAGAGGCCCTCTCTTAACTGGCGCCGACCGCATATGCTTGAGGCGCTTTGCTGCTAGATCCATCTCTGCTCAACGTTGGAGTAGTGATGGTTAAAATGTCTGCTCTAATCTTGTCCGCTAACTCATCCGTGGGAAGATCGTTCGCTTCCGTCCCAAAAGGTTCTTCAACCTCCTCGGATATAAGTTCCAGAGACGCGAAGGCGTAGAAGATGAGCATTACCGCCGGAACTGCCCAGAAGGAGAAGTCGATGGAGAACGCGATAGGCATCGTAATGACGTATACGAAGATAATCTTTTTAAGGAATAAGCTATACGAGAAAGGTATCGGGGAGTTTTTAATCCGTTCGCAAGCGCCAGTAATATCGATGAGCGAAAAGATCTCACCGTTCAAGTAGAGTAGTTGCTCATCCGTGACAATCGCCCGCCCGCGTAGCTCCTGGAGGCGTCGGATGATGAGGGTGTGTAGGTAGAGGGGTTTGTGTTGCGCGTTGAGCAGTCCTTGTCGGTCGAGATTGCCGAACGTCGGGAGGTTCTCGGGTTGAGTCTCATCTCTCAGGTGGTCCTTCAAGGCATACGGAAAAGTTGAAAGCGCGTCGCGTAAGAATGCAACATCGCTGGTGTGCTTATCCCCTAAGATAAACTGTATCTTGCTCATGAGACTGCGCGAGTTGTTAACAAGGCTTCCCCAAAGCTTACGACCCTCCCACCACCGCTCGTACGCGGTGTTAATTCTAAATACAAGTAACATCGAGAGGACGAAGCCGATGATCTGATGAAAAATTGTAGGGCTCTTGAGATTGAGACCTGAGTGCACCTCAAGAAAAACTAGTCCGCCGGTGAGGGCGCCGAGCATCGTCATCGTAGGCAACAGGATGCGAAAAGTGTCGCTGCTGTGAAAGCGGAAGATGAGGCGGAACCAGTCTTTGGGGTTGTAGGTGATCATACCACTCAGGGTAATCGCACGATGAAACCTATTCAAGGTAACAACCGTCTGCGGCAGCAGCGAGGCTTTTAAGTGGTACGAGCGCTTCCTGTATTAAATCAGGGGGTTAGGCTGAGATAACGACTTCCAGGCTCCTAACTAATTGAATCGAAAATGAAAGCTCCGAATCATAGACATGGAGGGGGAGTGTTTGCCCCCCGTGTCTATACCCTGTGGCTCTATGAAGCATCTACCGCTGATCTCAGTCATTACCCCAGTGTCGAACTGCGCCAATAGCCTTCCCGATTGTATTGAAAGCGTAATGTCTCAAGGGTATGCACGGTTTGAGCACCTCATCGTTGATAGTGATTCGAAGGATGGAACGGTTGAGGTTCTTTCACGGTATCAGCACCTGAGATGGCTTTCAGAGCCCATAGCAGGAGAGGGCGAGGCGTTGAACAAGGCTCTTCGAGTAGCGCGCGGCGAGATCGTGCTATGGTTGAACGGCGACGAGAGGCTTGAGCCGGGGGCGTTCGCCGCGATTTTGAGTGCTCTAGAAAAGTTTCCTGACGCTGCTGTGGTCTATGGTTCGTGCGCGGTGTTTGAATCGGCGAGCGCGCAAAGGCACGTGGTCGTTCCCTGCGCGACTATGTCCACGTATGAACTCATTCGTTGGTGGAGCTGTGAGGGGCATCCCCACCGTTCAAGTGTGTGTTTCTCGCGAGCAGCTCTAGAATCGATCGGTCTTTTCCGGGAGGATCTTCTCTATAGTATCGATTATGATGTTTTCTTGAAGCTCGCAAAGAGCGAATCTTTTGCTCGTATCGACGCGGTTCTGGCGAATGTTCCGCTTTCGCCGAAGTCTCATCCCGCTGGAAGTGAGCATCTTCAGATACAGGAGCATTGGGAGGTTGTTGTGCCCTTTGTTCGCGCGCTGCCTCCAGCTCAACAGGTTGAGTATTGGAGGGATTACTACGTTCATCGAGCTACGAATCCCGTTCCTTATGAAGAGTCTCGCGTTCCTTCAGATGAAGCCGCCTGCCAGGGACTCGTGAGCTATCTAGGCAGTTCAACGGATGAGGTGTTGGCCCAAAAGTTTTCCACTATCTTCAAGGGCGATGAAGCACAAGAGCAGGTGATGAGGCTTCTTGAGCAGTGTGCAACAAAAGAGAAAGTCGCCCCTTCGGCGAGCAAGAATATCAAGGTTGCTGAGGACTACGCCGGAGATCTTGATCTCACGAAGATCTCTCAGGAGTCTGATTTTGCCCGAAGCATTCGAGAGATATTTACTCAGTATCGTCCGACAAAGATCATTGAAACTGGCACGTATCTCGGCACTGGAACAACGTCAGTTATTGCATCGACCCTTCGGCAGCTTGGCCTTAACGATACCCGTTTCTATTCGATAGAGGTTAACCCACAGAATATCGCACAGGCTCAGTACAACCTGACACAGGCTGGGCTTGCCCCTTTTGTTCGCCTCTGTCACGGGTTGTCGGTTCCTCGTTCTATCCTTCCAACGGTTGAGCAGATTGAGGAGTCGTGTGTTCGTAACATCGAGTTCGATGATATCTTTGTGGATCATCGCGAGCACAATCGAGCGACGTTGTATTATCAAGAGACAAATTTCGACGGGGTCGAAGAGGATTTGCTTGGCAAGGCGCTGAAAGCTTTCGACGATAGACCCGACTTCGTTATCCTTGATAGCGCTGGTCACATGGGCTTTGTTGAGTTTTCGTATCTGCTCGAGAAGCTGAAAGGGCCATGCATCATTGCGCTCGATGATGTGTATCACATAAAGCACCACAAGAGTTTCTCTCGGCTCAAGAGGGATCCCCGTTTTCAAGTGCTCGCGGACTCACGGGAGAAGTTCGGATTCTGCATCGCCCAGTTTACTCCTGCGCCCCTGTCAGTTTCGGTTACCGTTGAGAGCGATAGAGGGTTTTTTCACTCATCGATGCTTCCTCAGCAAGCCAGTAGAATCTTGTGGGTGCGAACAGATTCTATAGGCGATAATGTTTTGGGCGCGTCGACGATTGAGCCGTTAAAGGCTCGCTATCCAGCCGCTGAAATTGCAGTCGTCTGTCAAGAACGAGTAGCGCAACTCTTTGCCCAGTGTCCGTTTGTCTCCAAGATAATGACCTTCAGACTCGACGATCCGAGCACGCTCTTCGCCCTGGAGAAGGAGGTGTGCGGCTGGAACGCGGATCTTACTTTTAATACCGCGTACTCGAGAGATGTGCTTTCTGATCGGATATGTGGATGGGCTGCGGGAGCTACGGCGATAGCGTTTGAAGGGGACGAGCAAAATAGGGGCGTGGATCAATCGCCTCGAGAGGACTCCCCGTACACGGCGCTTGTAACGGAGATCGATACATGGATGCCGGAGATCGAAAAATACGACGCCTTACTCAGTGGGCTTGGCATTCACGCCGCTGCATGCAAGCCGATTGTTTGGCGGGATCCGATATCAGAACAGACCGCCGATAGCTTCTTTCGAGAGTTGCAGATTCCTAAAGAGAAAGCGATCGCATTTGCGCCAGGAGCGCAACTGCCGGGGCGCATATATGAGCGATTCTCAGAGACGATGGCGATGCTTGCCGATGCGGGATACGTGATTGTTGGGCTGGGTGCGGAATGCGAGGCTGAGTACCTTGGTCGAGCCATTCGTGGCACTGGTATGCGGGCGATCAGTCTCTTTGGAAAAACGAGCCTCACGGATCTGGCAGCGCTTATCTCGCGATGTGCCTTGATGATCGGAGCCGAGAGTGGGCCAGCCCACATCGCCTGTGCCGTTGGTACTCCGAACGTAGTGATTCTCGGATCCGGTCATTTCGGCCGCTTTATGCCCTATTCAGCGCTTACCTCAGCGGTGTCGACTCCTGTCTCGTGTGCACGATGTAATTGGTACTGTCACTACGAGACCACCGCGTGCGTTAAGGATATTGATCCGATCGTTGTGCGGCAGGCGGTTCAAGACCGACTGATGCAGCCGGCGTCCGAGCGCGCGCGGCTCTACCTCTCTGTGCCGGCTATTTCACAGCGAGCGCTCAGGATGTATCCATCCGCGGAGACCGACTATGAGCGGTATACCGAATTCGGAGATGTCATAGTGGTGCGTGAGGGCGTGGGAACGATCGCTGAGTTTAAAGGTTCCTCTCGTGGTAGGCAGAGCCCCGCAACCGTATCGGGAATGAGCCTTAGCCATTCATAATCGAAGACGTTTCAGGCCTGTTTATTGAGAAGTTGCGAGACGATGGTTCGGAGCCCTGCTAGGGATTCCTTCGCCACGAAGGCTCTCGTTTCTGGGTAAAAGCGAGGAGTCCTTCGGAGGCCTCTGGGCCGATGCTCAAGAGAGCGCTCCGGTCGGCGAATTCACGAATCGCTACGCGGTAGTCCTTCTCAGTTACCTCGAGTAATCCCTGTTTCGACGCTTTGAGAGCTTCTGGGCCTTGCCTCATAAGCTTTTCGCATAGGTCTTTAGCGACGTTGTCGAGAGAGCCCTTTGAATGTACTGAGGTTACAAGCCCTATCTCAAGAGCGCGTTGAGCGGAGATCCTCTCGCCGGTCAGGAGGAGGTGAGCGAGTGCTTTCTTCCCGACAAGGCGACTCATAGGGGCCATGACAACAAGCGCAGCGAGCCCGATGGATGCTTCCGGGAGTCCAAAGATCGCGTCGTCTGCTGCCAGCGTTATGTCGCATGCTGCAGCGAGTCCGCAGCCACCCGCAAGCGCAAAGCCGTGCACAGAGGCGACAACTGGAAGGTGGCTCGTTTGAATTTTTTCGATGAGGTCCGCGATCGATTGAAAAAAAGCTCTGCGCGCCGTAGGCGTTGCGTTGGCAACGAGTTCCGCGATGTCTGCGCCGGCGCAGAACGCCTCGCTTCCTGAGCCGGTAAGCAGGACGCATCGGGTGTTTGGATTAGCGGTCGTGGTGTCTATTGCCGCGCAGAGTGCTCGGACTGTTTCCATGTTGAGGCTGTTTCGCGCGGAGGGGCGGTTAATAGTGATTGTTGTGAGGCCGGCGGATTCGGTAACGAGTACTGTTTGAGAAGCCATAGGTCTTACCTCATGGTGGAGAAGAGTTTGAGCGTGTTCTGAGTAGTTATCTTCGCAACTTCCTCGAGGGACAACCCTTTTATTGCGGCGAGTCGTGTGGCCGTCTCTACCACAAACGCGGGCTCACACCGCTTCCCGCGATAAGGTTCGGGAGCCAGAAATGGAGCGTCTGTCTCTACGAGGATCTGCTCGAGGGGCACCGCCGCGCAGATAGCTCTGACCTCTTCCGCTTTCTTGAAGGTGAGAAGCCCTGGAAAGGAGACGTAAAAGCCGATATCCCATAGCTTCTTTGCGAACTCGGCGTCCTCCGCAAAGCAGTGGAAGACTCCCCCCACGGTTGCTGCGCCCTTTGATTTGAGCATCGTCAGGCACTCGCTCCCTGCGCTTCGGGAGTGAATGATTAAGGGTTTGTGCACTTTCTTGGCAAGCTCGATCTGCATCTCGAATTTCTCGTATTGCTTATCAACCGGCGCCCAGTCGCGGTAGAAATCGAGCCCTGTCTCTCCCAGTGCGACAACCTTCGGATGCTGAGCGAGCTGTTCGAAGAGGAGAAGATCTGTGTCGTGGGCAGCATCATGTGGATGTACGCCTACGCTCGCCCAGATGGATGGATGTTTTTCGGCCAGCGCGATTGCGCGCTGCGCTCCGGCAAGTCCGTCTCCGGTTCCGACCGAAAGCATTCGGGTTACGCCAGCTGTCAAGGCGCGTTCGATGCACGCGTCTCGATCCTGATCGAACGATTCAGAATCGAGGTGCGTATGCGAATCGGTCAGATTCATGGCGAGCGCTTAACGTACTCGGGCGCCTGAGGCTATCGGCTTGTCCGGAGTGAGGAGCGCGAGTGTTCCATCTCCATCCGTTGACGCCGCGAGTAGCATCCCTTGACTCTCAACACCCATCAACTTTGCTGGCTTCAAATTGGCTACGATTACGATCTGACGACCGATGAGCTGCTCTGGAGTGTAGTGTTGAGCGATGCCCGAGACGATCTGTCGCTTGCCGAGCTCTCCGACATCGAGCTGAATACGATAAAGCTTTTTTGATTTGGGGACTGACTCAACGGCCTCGATAGTCGCTGTGCGTAGTTTGACACGAGCAAAGAGGTCGATCTCTACCTCATCGTCAGCGATCGGAGCGACCGTAGGCTGGCTCGGGGCTGGTGTTGATTCTACAGGTACTGGGGTTTCAAGTTTGTCTGATGTTTCCATGGGGTGGGAGGTTAGCATAGACGACGTTTAATTACACCTCGCAAGTAGCGCAAAGCAGACGGTGAGGTGATGGGGCATGGGGGCGTTGAACGGCGCGGTACGGTGGTATGGCGAGGGCAGCGACGCTAGCGTCTCAACAAGGGAGGCTCAGGCTATCGTTCGTTTAGTAAGAGTTCACCCAACGATGGCGCGCTGTTTGGTATGCTTTGGTACGTAGCCGAGAGCTGACGGTTGCATCCTTGAAGGGTTTTGAGGAGGCAGAGTGTTGGATTCACGTGTCGGTCTAGGATGAGGTATTCGGCGTCGAGAGCGTTTTGAAGCGCGTTGCCCCATACCGCCGCTGCGTCTCTGTCAAAAGCGCTCTCCAGTAATTTTTGACGGATAGTCGTTCGTAGGAAAGCGAGGCGCTCCCTTAAAAGGTTCTTCTCCCCGCCCCATTCCTGAGCGGCTCTGCCGACCGTTGTCGCGTCGCCATTGAAAGCGCGATCGAGGACAGACTTCACGTCGTCGTGCATCTCAGCGCGAGCTTGGAGGGAGTCGAGTCCGACTGCCGAACCTTCAGCAAGAGCCACCGTGCTTGCATCGATCTGTGGTAGCCCTCGTTGCTCCGCTATGGTTTGGAGCTCCTCGGTTGAAAGTCGATCAAAGAAGATGCGCTGACACCGTGAGAGGATCGTGGAAGGGAGTCGAGAGGGATTAGCAACGATAAGGATAAAGTATGTCTCAGGACGGGGCTCCTCTAGAGACTTCAGGAGGATATTCGCTCCAACTATCGATATCTCGTCGGCGTCGTTTAGGATTGCGACCTTTCTGCCTCCCATGAAAGGCTTTAGGCTCATATTTTCTAGCACTATTCTTATGTCGTCTACCGTGGCGCCTCGTTCACCGGAAAAGGTGAGTCGGTGGAGGTCAGGGTGGTTGTTTGAATCAAAGAGAGAGCAGGTGCGGCACGAACCGCAGCCGCCTTGCGGAGCGTTCGCCGTCGCGCAGAGAAGTTGCTTTGCGAGCTCTTGCGCGGCTCCGAATTTTCCTATCCCATGAATGCCCGAAAAGATAAGCGCTGAAGGGAGACGCTCCTCTCTCGCAAGTTGAGAAAGTTGGGTTCGTTGTAGGGAGTGTCCGACGAGTATGCTCACGCCCGTACTGTAGGACTAATTCTCTCCTATAGAAAGGGTTCCGCTGGGTGTTAAAACGGGTTGTATGAAAGCGTTTGGGGAGAAGGGGTAAAGAAATGGATAGAACGGATGCGCCCTCAACTCAGGTAGATTGAAGACCGTTGCGCCGTCTCCCTATGGGAGTTAGCCGTTTTGCGCAACGCCGCATGCTTTGGTGGTTAATGTCAGCAGCTCCTGCGGCGATTTCGTTGCGTCCAATACCAGAAAGGGGACGGGGAGCTCTTTGGCGCATTCAAGGAATCCGTTCCGAATGCGCGAGTGAAAGTCGAGCTTCTCGTGTTCAAACGAGTCGGGATCGGAGCCCTCGCGGCTTGCGATCCTCTTAAAAGCCTCTTCGGGACAAAGGTCGAGGAGGACGACCAGGTCGGGTACGGTTCCCTGAACTGCTAGATTGTTAGCTTGGTCTATCCACGCTCGATCAAGCCCCCGGCCGTGACCCTGAAACGTAATCGTCGAATAGAGAAAACGGTCGCAGAGAACCCATGAGCCGTTGTTGAGTCCGGGGCGGATAATCTTGTCGACATGTTCGGCTCGATCCGCCGCGAAGAGTAGGAGCTCGGCTCTGGCGGACTTCGGTTCTCCCTGCCAGTTAAGAAGTAGTTTCCTGAGCTCCTGCCCGAGAGGGGTGCCCCCGGGTTCACGAGTGTCGATGACCCTCTCTCCTGCTTTCGAGAGCGTAGCCGATAACCCTTTGTGTAGTGTGGTTTTGCCGCACCCATTGATCCCTTCAAATGCGATGAAGGCCGGTTTTCGGGGGAGAGAGAAATTCGGTAGTACTAACATATAGGAGTACGTTCCTACTGTATGTTTTAGTCGGTGTACAGTTCGTTCTTCTCTTGTCGCCTGGACGAGGTGTTCAGGGTTTGAAGAGCTCTTTGGAAGCTTCGTGCCGGGCCCCTCGTGAGAAGGTAAGCGCCGCGGACAGATTCGCGCTCCGATAGGGCCGTGGTCGTCGCGGGGGCTGATTATTCGTTTGCGACTCGATTTGGTTGAATAATGTTCGAGACGTGTCGTCTTGTCATCGCTGGTAGGTTAGTGAAGAGATTTCGAGGTGAGGATTCTTCGTCTCCCTGCCTCTGACGCCTCCTCAAGTTGTGCACAAAAAGGCGGTAGAGGCGGTGCTCGCGGCATTGGCGAGGGTATTCTGGAGCTGCGTTCTTCCTGAATCTGCCCATCCACGGCCCGATTTTTAAACGGTGGTATACTGAGCGAGGCGCGTGTGATGACGGTAGTTCGCCAATTAATACAGCGTCTTGCGTACAAGATGTTCTCAGGATGCACGCAAGATACTGGCGCGCATCATCTCTAGGTATGCCTGGAGCATTTTCCCTGTTGCGCCAGAGAAATCTTCTTGGAATAGTCCGCCCTGGACACTAGTCCAACTCTAAACATTATGTGGAGACGTGTATGAAGAAGATTCTTATTGCTGCGCTCGGACTCGCTTGCAGCGCTACCTCTGTGTCAGCAGAGCCTTTGATGAAGTACAACTATTTCGATGCATCGTATCAGTGGTCATACCTTGATTCTAACGCATTCGATAACTCGAACGGACTTGATACCAAGATTTCATACGGTATCGTTGACCATGTCGCTTTGGAAGGTGGTTACAACTACGCTAATTCGAGCTTTACTGACGTAGCTGGTAACATCAACCAGAACACATTCAAGTACGGCGCAGCGTTCTACGACACGTTCTGCAACGACTATGACCTTATCGCTCGTGTTGGCGGAACGAACGTTTCTATCGACAGCGACGTGTTTGACGCAGTTGGTATCGACAGCAGCGATTCAGGTGTATACGCAGGCCTCGGTCTTCGTACGCTCCTCACCGAGACTCTCGAGGGTAACCTTGATGCTACGTACGGCAACATGAACACCATCTCCAACACTAACGGTGGTGGATGGACCTACACAGCAACTGCTCTCCAGACCCTTGCTGATGACCTTGCTCTCAAGGTTTCGGCTGGAATCGACGAGGAGACAAACGTAAACCTCACAGCAGGTCTTCGTTTGACCATGTAGTTCCGACGACGATTCTAGGAAGTCTCTAGAATTGTGCTAAGCGCCCTGAAAAGGGCGCTTTTTTTATGCTTACGGGGTGCGCCCAAGCGCCGGATATGCGACAACTTTCAAAAGCTACTTCTGGGAAAAGTGTTCCCTGAACGGTATCAGGGTGCTAATAAATCACTGTTTTTCTCAAGCAGCCTCGCTAGAGATCGCCCTAAAGAGGGGCCTAGCCGCTATTTCATTCGCCTCGTTGTTGGGAGTTCTATGGCAACTTTTAAGACAAGCCTTCAGCAAGAATCGCGTGACCGATATCTTACGTACGCGCTGAGCGTAGTTTCCGGCCGAGCGCTTCCCGATGTTCGTGATGGTCTAAAGCCGGTACAGCGACGAATCCTTTACGCGATGCTTCAAAATCTGAATTTGAAGCCCTCCTCAAGTCACCGTAAGTCGGCCGCGGTCGTTGGAGAGGTTCTTGCCCGATTCCACCCACATGGAGACGTCGCGTGTTATGAGGCGATGGTGCGAATGGCGCAGGATTTCTCTTTGCGCTACCCCCTCGTAGATGGGCAAGGCAACTTCGGATCTCTCGATGGTGATAACGCTGCGGCCTATCGATACACTGAGGCGAAGCTTCGAGAGCTCGCTCTTGAGGTGATCGGTGAGATCAATGAAGAGACCGTGTCGTTCAGAGATAATTTTGACGCTACCGTTGTGGAGCCCGTTGTTCTGCCGAGTCGAATTCCGAACTTGCTCATTAACGGTGCGACCGGCATCGCCGTCGGTATGGCGACGAGTATTCCTCCGCACAATCTGAAGGATACGATTAAAGCGATCATTGAACTAGCAAAGGATCCTGAGCTCTCGACCTCAAAGCTAACCAGCCTTATCAAGGGCCCGGATTTTCCGACCGGGTGCAATATCCTTAACTCCCAAAAGGAATTAGTTGAGATGTATGAGACCGGTCGCGGTTCCGTGCGTATGCGTGGAGAGTGGGCCGTTGAGGAGCAGGCTCGCGGTAAGCAGGTTGTCGTCGTTACTTCAATTCCGTATGCGGTGAACAAGGCGACCCTGGTTGAGCGAATCGCTGGACTCATCATCGATAGAAAAGTTCCCCAGCTGGTCGACGTTCGCGACGAATCTACTGATGAGATCCGCATCGTTCTTGAGCTCGCCTCTGGAGCTGATGCGGAGGTGGCGATGGCGTACCTCTTTAAGAACACGCCCCTTGAATCCAACTTCGCTGTAAATCTTACGGCCTTGGTTCCGGCTGAGGAGGGTTCGACACGACCGGAGCTGCTTTCGCTCAAGGCGTGTCTCAAGCACTTCTTTGAGTTCCGGGTTGACGTTACTGAGAAGAAGCTCGCTTTTGAGAAAAAGCAGCTCCTTGAGCGGATTCACATCCTCGAGGGATTGGTGATGATCTATGACGCTCTTGATGAGGCGCTCAAGATCGTTCGTAAAAGCGAGGGGCGAAGTGACGCTGCCGAGAAGCTCCGAGCTCGATTTAAGCTCTCAGAGATTCAAGCCTTCGCAGTCGTTGATATGCGTATCTATCAACTCTCGAGGACGAACATTGAAGAGATCACGAAAGAGCTCGCCGAGAAGGAGAAGCGTGTTAAGGAGATCGAGAAGCTTCTTAAGAGCAAGACCGCCCTTCAAGATGTCGTCTGTGCAGACCTCGAGCAGATCGCCGAGAAGTACGGAGATCGCCGTAAGTCCAAACTTATCAAGGATAATGTTGATATCGAATTCGACGAGACGCAGTACGTTGTTCAGGAGGATGTGCACGCCATCATTACCGCGGATGGATGGGTTAAGCGCATTCGGCGAACGAACGATCTGACGTCGACCCGTCTCCGAGAGGGCGACGCACTTCTCTCGGCGCATGCCCTTACAACGCTCGATTCTGTGGCGCTTCTGACAAGCTTTGGAACGCTCTTTGTCTTGAAGGTGTCGGATTTTCCGGCGTCAAGTGGATACGGAACTCCGATTCAAAAGCTCCTGAAGTTCAAGGATGGAGAGCGGATCGTAAGTTCGTTTGGGATATCCGCGAGCGGCCAAGCCGCTCCAACTGCTGGGGGGCAGGGGGAGCTTCCTCTCGGTAACGCCCCGGTCGCCAATTCTCGAGATCTTCGATTAAAGGATGGAGATACGCTTGTGTTGGTTGGGCAGCAGGGAACCGGGTATGGGTTGACCCTTACAGAGCTCAGTGCGACGAAGCGGACAGGGCGTCGAATCATGAAGCTCCGTGACGGGGAGTTCTTGGCGGCGGTGGCTCCGATTGCGCCACTTATGGTGTTCATAACTCAGGATGGGTCTGGGCTCGCGATTCCTATGGGCGATATCCCTGTTCGTGATAGCGCGGCCGTTGGAGTTTGCCTCATGGGTGTTCGCGAGGATGACGCGCTTGTTGCCTGCTGTGGTGTTACCTCAGGCAAGATGAAGGGCACGCTCATGCTCGAGCTTAAATCCGGTAAGACCAAGGATGTTCCTCTCTCCGAAGTGACGAAGGGGCATCGAGCGCTGAAGGGAACGAAGGTCTATTCTCGCGACGAGATCGCGGGAGCGACTATCATTGAAGCTTAAGTTTTTTGACCACAAATCGTCTTGGTAGACGGGAGAAGCACAGATGGCAAAGGGAAGTTACAGTGCGGTAGATATCGAAGTCCTTGAGGGATTAGAGCCGGTGCGAAAGCGCCCCGGGATGTACATCGGAGGCACCGATGGGCACGCTGGCTTGCACCACCTCGTAAAAGAGATCCTCGACAACTCAGTAGACGAGGCGATGAACGGGCACGCGGATATGATTACCGTGACCCTTCACAAGGATGGTGAGAGCGTAACGATTGAGGATAACGGTAGAGGTATTCCAGTCGACATTCATCCGAAGTTCAAGAAACCTGCTCTTGAGATAATCCTCACTACGTTGCATGCGGGGGGTAAGTTCAGTGATCATAACTACGTCACTGCGGGTGGTCTCCACGGCGTAGGAGCATCAGTCGTTAATGCTCTCTCAGAGAAACTTGAAGCGACCGTGTTTCGCGATGGATTCGAATGGAAGCAGAACTTCTCTCGTGGGAAGACGGAAGGTCCGATCAAGAAGCTGGGGGCGACAAGGAAGAAGGGGACGCGCATCTTTTTCAAAGCAGA
The DNA here is from genome assembly GCA_044237895.1 of Bdellovibrionota bacterium. Lineage (GTDB taxonomy): Bacteria > Bdellovibrionota_C > UBA2361 > UBA2361 > OMII01 > OMII01. Next base: position 6,467 of record JBIIEK010000028.1, on the reverse strand, counting down.
CAACGAGATCTTCAAGTCCGTAGAGTTCTCTGAGAAGAGGATCGAAAAAATTATCGAGGAGAAATCGTTCCTCTATAAGGGTCTGAAGATAGTTTTCAAAAACCAGAAAGACGATACGGAGAAGACCTTCTACTATCCAGACGGTATTAAGTCGTATCTCAAGTCGATGCTTGAGGGTGAGAATACTCCCCCGGTTGGTGGAGAGTGTTTTGATCTTGATCGCGCGAACGGAATCAAGATCGAGGTCGCGTTCTGTTGGACCGAATCAACCCAGGAGCGAGTGTTCTCGTATGTGAATGGAATTCACACTAAGGGTGGCGGTACTCACGAGGATGGATTTAAGAGTGGATTATCGAAAGCGCTTCGAAATTATATCGCCGTCCACAATCTTCTTCCAAAGGGAGTGAAGATTACGGGCGAGGATATTCGCGAGGGACTCGTGGCCGTTTTGTCGGTTAGTGTTCCGGGTGCTGTAAGTCAACTCCAGTTTCAGGGTCAAACGAAGGATCGCTTGAACAACCCAGAGCTCGAGGCTCCCGTCGACGCGCTGGTGAAGACATTCGAAAACGTCCTAAACTCAAAACCCTCTATTGCAAACGCCCTTGTTGAAAGAATCACGCTAGCCGCGAAGGCACGAGCGGCCGCGCGGTCAGCTTCGGCTAACGTGAGCAGAAAGGTAGGTGTGAGTCATCGGCTCAACCTTCCAGGTAAGCTCACTGATTGTTCGTCAACAAAGCCGGAAAACTCAGAACTCTTCATCGTAGAGGGAGATTCCGCGGGTGGTAGCGCCAAGCAGGGGAGAGATAGAGCGACTCAGGCCGTACTTCCCTTACGCGGAAAGATATTGAACTCGGTAGCTACGAGTCATCAAAAGATCTCTGAGAATAAAGAGCTCGTCGATCTTGTGTCAGCTCTCGGTTGTGGGTCTGGCAAGGATATTCGCCTCGATAAGCTGAGGTATTCGAAGGTGATTATCCTTACTGATGCCGATGCCGATGGTATGCACATCTCGGCGCTTCTTATGGCGTTCTTCTTCCGATTCCTTCGGCCGCTTGTTGCCGCCGGGAATCTCTATATCGGAATCTCCCCACTCTATCGGCTGAAGTTCGGAAGTGGCTCGAAGGAGGATGTGGTGTGGGTTTACTCGGACGAGGAGAAGGAGAAGGTCTTAAAGGAGAAGGGGAGCCGTTCAAAGCTTCACATCACCCGATTCAAAGGATTGGGAGAGATGAACCCCGATACCCTTTGGGAGACGACTCTGAACCCTCGAAGTCGAGAGCTTCTGCAGATTACTATCGACGAGATCGATGAGGTGGAGTCGATGTTAGAAAGTTTGATGGGAAAAGATTCCTCGGACAGATATCGTATGATTCAAGAGAACGCCCATAGGCTTGAGGTGGATATTTAAAGAAGCTTAAAGTCTATTGATTCTAGGTGTTTAGTGCTCTTTTTGGAGGCTTATCAGAAGGGGCTACGAAATGTTAGGACCCCTAACGGAGGGGCCGCCTGACGAAGTTCCTAAGTTCCTAACTTCTCAACGTATTTACACGGACTATCTCTCTATACTATGAATCAGGTGGTTTTAACGGATACGATTAAAGTAGGGTGTTCGTCGGATGGTTCTTGCGCTCCATCGACGGCCCGTCCGAGAAAGCTGGTCGATATCAAGATGTATGTTCTCGGTTAGTTAGGCCCAGATGGCAAAAGGCATCTTCAAATTTATTAAAGAGTCCCTCCCTAAGCTAGGTTCTACGGACCCATTGTGGGTTGTGAACGAGCAGGAGCCCACCTTCAAGACAGTGGAGATGGGTACGAAGGGACCAGAGATGGTTCTTCTTCACGGTCTATTCGGGGCTCTCTCGAATTGGGACACGGTCCAGCCTCTCATGGCGGAGTACTCAAAGCCGATCGCTTTGAGCCTTCCTCTGCTTAACGCTCATCGTTCGGAGGTGAAGGTTAAGGCCCTCTCTCTGTACACGGAGTATTTCGTTCGTAATCGTGGTTTCGCGCCCGTGACGTTGTGCGGTAACTCGCTCGGTGGTCACGTTGCTCTAAGGCTCTGTCTTGCGGCCCCGGAGCTGGTTGATTGCCTCGTTCTTACCGCCACCAGTGGTCTCTACGAGCACTCGGTGGATAGTCTTCCGGTTCGTCCTGGTAAGGAGTTCGTGGAAGAGCATATGTCCAAGGTGTTCTTCAATCAGGAGTTTGTGACTCCAGAGGCGGTTAACGAGATCGTTACCATTCTTGAGGATCGCACGCGAGTGTTGAACCTCATACACGCGGCTCGAAGTGCCAAGAAGGACAACCTAAAAGACCTTTTGGGTCAGATTAAGGTACCAACGCTCCTCTTATGGGGCGAGGAAGATCAGGTCACGACTATGGAGGTGGCTGAGATGTTTCATCAGCTGATTCCAAACTCTCAGCTCGTAACCATAAAGAAGTGCGGACACGCTCCGATGATTGAGCACCCAGAGTGGTTCTCAGAGGAGGTTCGAAAGTTTCTAGAGAAGCATTCTCGACACTCGGCCTCGATGAAGGCGTAACGCGGAGCGCTGGCCGAGAGTGGTCCATCAAGTTTTTAGGCCGAGGTTTTTGGCCCAGTAGGTTTTTTGCAGCACTCTATGGGGCTGGCGCGTAGCCCTACATTCGTATTGGAGAAGGATCCTCATGGAGAGAGAATCTATCAGCACAGCGTTCCCCCTTGGTTCAACGCTTCCCGCTTTTGAATTGGTCAACGTGGACGGACAGCGTCTCGGATCCGAGTACCTCAAGGATGCCAAAGCGGCTCTCGTTGCGTTTGGATGCAACCACTGCCCTTACGTGAAGGGAAGTGAAGAGATGCTTATCAAGGTTGTGGAGCGCTATCAGAGTGAAGGTCTTAAAACCGTGGTCATTAACAGTAACGACGCTGGCAAATATCCGGAGGATAGCTTCGAGAAGATGAAGGAGAAGGCTCTCGCGAGGCCTCTGCCGTATCCGTATCTTTACGACGAGTCTCAGCAGGTCGCAAAACTCTTCGACGCAGCCTGTACACCGGAGCTCTACCTCTTCAATCAAGCCGGTGCTCTCGTGTATCACGGGACGATTAATGATAGCCCGCGTGACCCGAGCAAGGTCACCAAGGATTACCTTTCGACGGCGATCGAGGCTGTGCTCGCTGGCAAAATTCCGGAGCCGCAATTTGTACACCCGCTCGGGTGCTCGATTAAGTGGAGATAGTAGTAAATCGATTTTATTGATGTAGGAGATGTATGACACTAGACCTTGCTAATCTTCAAAAGCTCGCCACCACCGTGCGTACGCTTTCGATCGATGCCATTCAAAAGGCGAACAGCGGACACCCAGGCTTGCCGCTCGGTGCGGCTGACTTTACCTCAGTTCTCTGGGCCAATTATCTTCGCTTCAATCCTAAGGATCCAACGTGGATTAACCGTGACCGTTTTGTGCTCTCTGCAGGGCACGGTTGTATGATTCTGTACTCGATGTTGCACCTCTTCGGGTACGACGTTCCGATGTCTCAGATTCAGAGCTTTCGACAGTGGGAGAGTATAACCCCTGGTCACCCAGAGTTCGGAATCACCCCCGGCGTTGAGTGCACGACAGGGCCACTTGGCCAAGGTGCTGCAAACAGTGTGGGTCTCGCCCTCTCTGGAAAGATGCTTGCGGCTCGCTACGGCTCCGAGAATTTTAACTACCGGGTATTTGCCCTCGTGAGTGACGGAGATCTGATGGAGGGTGTGGCGGCCGAGGCTGCGTCGATGGCGGGCCACCTTCAGCTCGATAACCTGATCTATCTCTGGGATGATAACAAGATTTCCCTCGCTGGTGAGACTGAGGTGTGTTTCACCGAAGATGTGGCGAAGCGCTATGAATCCTACGGTTGGTTCGTTCAGAGCGTTGATGGTCACGACATGAAAGCTGTTGCGGCTGCCCTTGATAAGGCCACTGCTCAGAAGGGTAAGCCAAGTCTTATCTGCTGCAGAACCGTTCTCGGTTTCGGTAGTCCAAACAAGAAGAACACTCACGATGTTCACGGTGCTCCGCTTGGACCGGACGAGGTAAAGGCAACCAAGAAGAACCTCGGGTGGCCAGAGGATGCTCAGTTCCTCGTTCCTGATGACGTAAAGGCGTTCTGTGCCGCGAGTATCGAGAAAAAGGTTCAGGATCAGGCTTCGTGGAGCGGTTCGTACAGCGCATGGCGTTCCGCAAACGGAGAGCTCGCCAAGACCCTTGACGCTCAGCTCGCTCGCACTATCGATCCGAAGCTTAAGGATGAGCTCCTCGCGGCGTTTAAGGAGCCTAAAAAGGATGCTACCCGTAACCTTTCCGGAAAGGCTATTCAGATAATCTCCAAGTATGTGCCTTCGTTTATTGGAGGCTCTGCCGACCTCGATCCGTCTACGAAGACGGCGGTATCAGGCGGAGGGGACCTTGAGCATGATAACTTTAAGGGTCTGAACCTCAGGTTCGGAGTTCGAGAGCATGCGATGGGATCCGCGGCTAACGGGTTGGCGTACACTCAGGCTTGGATTCCTTACACTGCAACCTTCCTCGTGTTCTCCGATTATATGCGCCCAGCGATGCGTGTGGGAGCGATCTCGCACCTCCAGGCGCTCTACATCTTTACCCACGATAGCTTCTGGGTGGGAGAGGATGGGCCGACTCATGAGCCTATCGAGCATACGATGAGCATCCGACTCATTCCGAATATGAACGTATTCCGTCCCGCTGATGGCGTTGAGGTTGCGATGAGCTACTACGCGGCGCTCAATCGTAAAAACGGACCGAGTACATTATTATTCAGTCGGCAGAACCTTCCGGCGCTTACCCGTCCGGCTTCGTTTAGCCCGGATGACGTGCTTAAGGGAGCGTACGCTCTTAACGACGTTGCTCAGCCAAAGGTCGTTATTGTTGCCACAGGTTCCGAGGTTGGTGCTGCCGTTGAGGCTGCGGCTGCGCTTGAAGCTGAGGGAACACCAACGCGAGTGGTTTCGATGCCATGCGTTGAACTCTATAAAGCTCAGCCAGCGACCTTCAAAGACAAACTTCTTCCCAAGGATGTCCCGACGGTCGTTGTTGAGGCCGGAACCACAACCGGATGGAGTAATCTCCTCGGCCGAGATCTTCTGGCGATAGGAATCGATCATTACGGTGCCTCCGCGCCAGGTGAGGTTCTCTGCGAGAAGTTCGGCTTCACGGCGAAGGCGGTGAAGGAGAGGATCTCGTCTTGGTTGAAGCAGTAGGTTGCATAAACCTTCCGTGTAACGTGATGAAGGGCTGACGCCCGTTCATAACGTTTGAGGGTTTCGGGAAGCCGGCTTGCCGAAACCCTTACTGGCCCCGCTCCAAGCGCTGTTTTTGGGATCTCCTCAGGTGTGCTAGTATGGCTCTGCCACGCACGGGCCCAACCAATCGTTCTTACTCCTCATGGACAACATCTCGAAGGACCCCGTCACCAGGACGCCTCTAACGGTCACATTTCCTGAAAATCTTCCGATCTCCGAAAAGGCGAGCGATATAATCGCCGCAATAAAGGCTCACCAGGTCATCATCGTCGCAGGAGAAACGGGTTCCGGAAAAACCACTCAGATCCCCAAGATGTGCCTTGAGGCCGGGCTCGGTCTCAAGGGTCAGATAGGGTGCACCCAGCCACGGCGCATTGCGGCTCTGTCGGTGTCGCGTCGTATTGCGGAGGAGCTTTCCGCGACGTGGGGAGATGATGTTGGATGTAAGATCAGGTTCAGCGATAAAACAAAGCGCCATACCCGAATAAAGGTAATGACGGATGGAATTTTGCTCGCCGAGGTGCGAAGCGACCCAAAACTCTCCGCCTATGAAGCGCTCATTATCGATGAGGCCCATGAACGCTCGCTCAATATCGATTTCCTCATCGGATACCTGAGAGAGCTAGTAACGCGACGCCCTGACTTAAAAGTAATAATTACAAGTGCGACGATCGATACTGAACTCTTCTCGAAGGCGTTCAATGACGCGCCCATCTTTGAGGTGTCTGGGCGTCTCTATCCCGTTGAGGTTCGCTATGCGCCGCTCCTCTCTGATGATGAGGGCGAAGAGCTCTCCTATGTTGATGGATCTATTCACGCCGTAGAAGAGGTGCTCAACGAATCGTACGATGGCGACGTACTCGTCTTTATGCCGACCGAGCGAGACATCCGCGAGGTCTGTGATCGTCTAGAGGGGCGATGCTCGAAGGCAGTTGAGGTGTTGCCTCTTATGGGAAGCCTTTCCGCGGGTGAGCAGGAGAGAGTTTTTCGGTGCGGAGAGAGGCGAAAAGTCATCGTCGCTACAAATATCGCTGAGACCTCTCTTACCATTCCTCTAATTAGATACGTAGTAGATTCAGGACTCGCCCGAATTAGTCGTTACGGTGGTCGACAGCGAACGAAACGCCTCCCGATCGAAAAGATAGCAAAGAGTAGCGCTCAGCAACGTGCTGGTCGGGCTGG
>JBIIEK010000017.1:0-26802 GCA_044237895.1 Bdellovibrionota bacterium | reverse complement strand
CAGGTTCTGCTACACCTGTGGTCTTTGGGGATAGAGGAGCAGTTTTACATTATCTATCATCTACTTCTCTATACCGCGTGGCGATTTAAGATCCAGCCAATAGTGACTATCGCGTTACTCGCCGCAATATCTTTTGGGCTTAACATCGTCAGCATGACGAGATCTCCCGCTGCCGACTTTTTTCTTCCGCAGAATCGCACTTGGGAGTTAATGATCGGCTCCTTCTTAGCGGCACTTGAAATCAGGTGTGGGAGAGCGACCCTCGACCGCCCTATGGGGAGGTTCATCATATCCGGAATTGGAGCTGCTCTGATGCTCTCTGGATTCGTTAGTATAAACAGGTCTGAGGTGTTTCCAGGCTGGAATGCGCTACTCCCAACGGTCGGAACGACCTTGCTCATTGCAGCAGGTCCGACATCCACACTTAACCGTATACTGTGATCGAATCGAGTCCTCGGGTGGATAGGACATCAGCTTCTCACTATACCTCTGGCATTGGCCTCTACTCGCTTTTCCGGCGATCGTAAGTGGCTATACCGTATCCTCTTCGATGAGAGGGGGATTGATGTTTATAGGCGTCTGTCTAGCCGCGGCGACCTTTGTTCTCGTTGAGAATCCTTTGAGATTCGGATGAGCACTTCGAGCGAAAACGGTCGGACGCGTTACCCTCATGGTAGGGATCGCTTGTGCGGCTGGTACAGTTTACTCCCTTCACGGACTACCGGAGCGGCTGGTGAATACAGTCTACGGAGAGACCCTGAAAGCCCTTAATCCTCAACCTAAGAAGTTAGAGGTCTCATGTCCTCAACGTTACCTCCTGCCGGAGTTGATACGGGGAGCGTGCTTTGCTGGATACTCGCTAAGCAATGCGGCGGGAAAGATTTTAGTATGGGGTGATTCCCATGCGGCCACCTGGGTTGCGCCGATTCTCCGAATTGCGGAGCGTCACCGTTACGATATGGTAGTGCTTTCGTTTGCAGGCTGCACCCACTTGGAGGGGTAAAGAGGACGGATGTGGGCTCTAAAGATGGTTTATGTTGGAGCGTTCGGGATTCCGAACGCTTACTGGATACGGTCATACAATACAAACCGGATGTAGTCGTTTTAGCAGGTCGATGGTCGGTCTATGCTCATGGATTAAAGGATTTGAACAGCGGGTTGCCGGATCCGAAGTCCCACTTTCTCACGACCGAGGTCGACGGTGTGGCAACAAGAGAGAGCTCCGAACGCGCTCTAAGGACCAAGATTCCCGCCACAATACAGGCGTTGCGCCACCACGGCATCTCAGTTGTGGTAATTAACTCGCCGCCTCAGATGCTCTTTAATTGGAGTGTCAGAAGGCCGGAGTTAAATGGTAGGGCTCTGACCATGCTCGAGCACCGAGAGTTCAATACCATCCCCGATCAGGCGCTCCAGACCGTAAACGACGCTATCATCATAGACCCTGCCGAAAAGCTCTGCGCCTCAGGGACCTGCATGACTGAATTTAATGGACAACGCCTCTATGCCGACGATAACCATTTGAGCGACGACGGGGCTCTTCTTTTCGAAGGAGAGCTCACCAAGGTCTTATACGCACTATGGGTCACTAGTCGCAAATGAGATAACGCACGCTGACAAGATAACACCTTGTTTGCATATCGCGTTCTGAATAAACAACACGGGCCGGACCTCGCAGCTCCACCCTCAAGTACTTAAATTATGGTGAGTAGGTGGCTCACCTCCCTGGTTGATGAAGGTATCGGGGGGCTTTGCACCCATGACGCTAGCATCGGCACTAAAGTGCGTCGCATCCTACCGTGAGCCTCTCTTACGACAGATGGCGTTAAATTTTTCTTAATGTCACGATAGATAGCGTAGGTCGTGCCCCTCGTGCTATTGCGACAGGGAGGAGCGCCAGCTTGCGTACATTGTCGTCGTAACGAAAACTAATGAAGCACCTAATCCTTAAACTGCTATCCTCGGCCATAATCCTTGTAGCAGCTATCTGCATCGGGCGTGGCATATGGATCTTTGAGAATCTATCCTACGCGTATGTACTCGGGTACCCATGGATAATCGGCGGAGCAATTGCGATTGCGCTACTCCCCCCCTCGGCTCGCCTCGCCGTTAAGCCGCTACTCTCCCTGCCTCTGAGCTGGGTGGCTATTTCGGGTGGAATACTTCTATGCGGCTGGAAGCTGTTCCCAATCGCCGCAGCTTTAGAATCAACACCCACACACCATCGAGAATTCTTCCTCCTTTGGGGCGGGTTATTTGTCGGCATGCTCGCCCTCGCGTACGGAATCGATACACGGCGTGGCCTGACTGTTCGCTTACCCTCTCGTCAAGATACCTATACGTTCCTTGCGCTTCTTGTGGTCGCCTTCTTGGTTCGAATGACTGGACCAACTACCTTAGTATCAGACGAATCCGCGAATCTCCTGTCCGTCACCCAGCTGCAGCGGTACTCCTTCAATCCTCTTCATCTGTCAGTAACCGCGTATCCGTACCTCATACATTACGTAGTGTTTTATCTGCACTTGCTCACCAGAAATGTTGTAGACCTCCTTGATCTCTACAGAGGTCTTTCATTTTTTTGCGGTGCATTGTCGGTCGCTGCTTGGTTCGCTGCGGTGCGGCTATTCGCCCCTTGGAGGATCGCGACCTGCTCGGGAATTATCCTCTGCTTTTTTGGCTGGCATTGGTTAAACTCCAGGTTCATTTATCAATACCCCTTAGATCTGGCTATTATTCCGATAGCTATCTTTTTATTTACCATGGCTATGAGAACGCGAAGCGCGCTCTTCGCCGTCCTCGCGGGGATGGCGTGTGCGGCTGCACTCGTCATTCAAAAGGTTGGGTTCATATGTCTCGGCTTCTTGTTCTACCTCGGGCTTGAGTTTTTGTGGTCCGAGCGAAAAGCCCGCCCCTTACGAGTCGTACTAACAGGTTGTGTTATCCTCCTCGCTCTCGCCATTAGTTTCGAGCCGTTCCTCGCAAAGATCACAGCCGACGGCCTAGAAGTTTGGTTCCCTCGACAGCACGAATCGCTCGACGTGAGAGGCCAAACCCTTTCGCGCCTAGGGCTTACTCCCTGGTCTGCGCTCCTCTTCACACTAAAGGATATGTTCTACCAATTGTTCGTCGTCGTGTGCGATGACGAGCGGCATAGGTTTCGCTCTGGCGGCCCGATACTCGATCCGATCTGTGCGGCTCTCTTTGCCGTGGGGTTCGCAGTGTGTGTGCTTAAGTCCTACACCTCTCGTGCGGCGCGTATCTGTCTCGTTGGTCTGGTAGTTTTCTTCCTGCCGATGGGGTTAGCCTTTCCTGTTGGTAGCGAATACCACGGTGTCGCGCGCCGGATGATCGGAACGAGCTTCTTCGTCTCGTGGATAGCGGCGAGCGGGGCTGAGCACCTCGCGCAGCGGCTGGTGAGGCCTAGTCGAGAGGCTTTCATGGTTATACTCTTCGCCCTATCGTCAGCTATCGCCAACGTCCACTTTTATTTCTCAAGCTACCTCCATCCCGACGGCGTTCATTGGTACAACCACCGGGGAGTTCAGTATGCAGCGACCGTGGAACTAACCAGGGAGGCCGCACGGCACGGTATTCCGACCGTTGTGCTCAAGTCATGGTTGGCGGGGGTAGACAACAGTGTGGACGATTTCAAGAGCGTCATCGTAGCATCTTCGGTCGCCGAGGTTCGAGCCGCGCTTATGTCGAGAGCGGGGGTGCTGCAGATGGTGATCGTTCCGTGGGACACGGCCTTCTTTGAGCGGCCCTCTGTTTCTTGGGTGCAGGAGCTAGCCGATATAATACCTCCCTTTCTATGGACGCCAGGGGCGAAAGATCAGGATGGCGTACCAATGATACGGTACGCATACGTGCGTCCTCCGAAGCAGTAGGCATCTGCGATTGGCTCGTCGCTTACGTCTTTCATTATGAAAGAGGGCAGGGGCGAACTATCCCACCTGGGTAAGCACGCGCACGGGAGCTCCCGTAAACGCGGAAACAACGGGAACGGGTCCAGGCCCGAAGGTTCTATCAATCAGCGTAGCCCAGCAGAGAACGGGGATCCCCCGCAACGTAGCGCGCGTATGAGCCTCAAGGCTAGAACGCGCTGTTGTGATTACATCAGTAACGAGGATGGCGTTGTGCCCCTTATACTTCTCGCCGTGCCCATTCGACATCTTGCTTTCCAGGTACTGCTCAAGGGGGATCTCCTGACCCTTATTGTAGAGCTCGGAGTACACCGCACATAGGCGCTCCGCAAAGAACGAATAGCCCCCTGGAAGCTTAAGAAAGAGCTCGGGCTTACCCGGCGAAACCACGTTACGGATCCTCCCGGCTACGTACTCCGCGCATGCATCAAGGTCCGCGTCACTGAGATCTTCAACTCGGTAGAAAATACGACTCTCGCACCGGCCGCCGATCGGAACCGGCTCCTCGTACTGCTCCGTGATGTTTCCAAAGATCTCTTCAAGCGTTTCAATATCTGCCATAGTCCTTGCGTCTCCACTCACCCCACAACGGGTGTGTCGTTCCTGGGAGAGCTCCTCGTAAGGATGGACATCGAGTGTATGCCCAAGTCAGCGCCCCTAGTTGCTGGTATAAGGGCCCAATGATACAACAATTTTTGACTTTCGGAAGGGGGATTTTTACCCCCTTTTTCATGCGTGCCTGGTATAGCCCCAGAGGCTCGTCCAGGGTATTCTACAAGCCGTTAAGACGACTTATAGAACTTGTAGTTAGTAGTGGGTCCGTATGGGAGAGGCTTCCAAAATTACTCAAATCGGTGAGAACAGTTCGGGGATGAAGATTCAGCGCCGTAAGACGCGGTCGGTGCACGTTGGCGACCTCCTTATCGGGTCCGAGAGCCCTATCTCAGTGCAGTCCATGTGCGCCACAAAGACTCAAGACATAGAGGCAACCTCACGTCAGATCCTGCTTCTGCAAGAGCACGGGGCGGACATCATTAGGATCGCTATCGATAGCAAACGAGACGTCGAGGCTCTCGCGGAGATTCGAAAGCATACCAACGCGCGGCTCGTCGTCGATCTGCAAGAGAGCTATAAGCTCGCAAAGAGTGTAGCCCCGTACGTTCAAAAGATCCGTTACAACCCCGGCCATCTGTATCACCACGAGAAGAACATCCCTGTCCACGAGAAGGTAAAGTACATCGTGGATGTGGCCCGAGAGTATGATCTCGCGCTTCGAATCGGCGTCAATTTCGGCTCTCTCGATCCCGATCAGGCAGAGAAGAACGAAGACCCTATTGAGGTGGCCCTCACGTCAGCAAAGGAGCATATCGGCTATCTTGAAGATCTCGGATTCTCAAACTACGTCGTATCGCTCAAGAGCTCTGATCCAAATGACGTAATGGATATCAACGAACGCTTCGCTCAACTGTTCAAGAACATCCCACTTCACCTCGGAGTGACCGAAGCAGGCATGCTCCCCATGGGGGAGATTAAAACCCGCATCGCCTTTGAGAACTTGCTCGTTAAGGGTATCGGGGACACCGTGCGGGTCTCATTAACCCTTCCGCATGCCGAGAAATTCAAAGAGATCCAGGTAGCAAAGGCTATTATAGCCGATGTTCACGCTGGTCGATTCCGCTCCGTTCCGCGTTTCGAGCAAACAGGGCTCAATATAATCTCGTGCCCCTCATGCTCCCGTGTCGAGAACGAGGCGTTCGTGGAGCTGGCGCAAAAAGTTCGAGAAATGACTCAGGAATTCGCCGACAGAAAACTCACCATCGCCGTGATGGGGTGTCGCGTGAACGGACCGGGAGAGACGGACGATGCGGATCTCGGTCTCTGGTGCGCTCCGAGCCATGTTAATCTGAAGCGAAGGGGTGAGCTTGTTGGGCAGTTCTCCTACGAGGAGATCGTTGGTCGTCTCAAGGTAGAGATCGATGCTCTCTCCTCACGTGGCGAGGCTATTGAGTAATGATCCCGCGCAAGGTTTTTCCGGTCATTGCAGGGGAGAGACGATGAGATTGGTCTCTCCGGACTCACTTCAAGGCGCGGAGAAGCTCGTCTTCGAGAATTTGAAGCCGTGGTTTCCTGCTGGAGCGGTTTGTGTCAACGTAATGCTCGGTCAGGATCCTTGGGACCTTAGGCCCCTTCTTTTTATTAACGGAAAGGTAACACTCTTCCGCTTCTCTCGACCCCTCAGTGTTGAGGCTCTCAATCAACTAGCCGCGGAGATGCAGGGGTTTGTTGTTATCCCTGGCTGGGAGCTCAAAGTTGAGAGGAGGGGCGGGCATGAACGACTTCTCATGACCCGCCCATTTTTTCAAAAAACCCTTCAAGATTCTTTAGGGGCCCTCCCGCGCGGTGCTCAGCGGCAGGAGATGGTTGCCTCGTTGATCGGTGTGGTGCGAGAGCTTGAGCGTCGGCGTCTCGTACACGGCCACATCGCGCCGGCGAATATCGCTGAAGCGGAAGGGGGCCTCATTCTTTTAGACCCTCGACTCGGCGCTCTTCATCATTCCCACGATCGGTATCTAGCCCCCGAAAGCGTCTCTGGAGAGGAGCCGAAACCCTCTGTGGATCTCTATGGTTTAGGGTGCGTGATAGATGAGATCATGGGGGACGAGGCTACTCATCAACAGCGGCAGGTGATTGATAGACTTCGACTCCCTTCTCCAAGACAACGACCATCTATCGATGAGGTGGAGCGCGAGTTCGTTAGGTCGCTACCACCGCAATCCCGAGAGAATCTTCGAGCTGGACGGCTCATCAACAAGCAAAAGAATCAAAGTCCTCACGAACAAGTGAGTTCAAACTATTCGCTTGCATCGCAGGCCGAAACGGTTAAAGGGCGGTCTGCTCTCACCCGATACGCGATGGTCGGAGTCGTAGCCCTGACTATCGGATTCGTCGTGCTTAAGAATCGAGCGCCCCGAACATACTTTGATCTCTTTGGCTCCCTGCCTATAGTCGTCTCACAGCACAATCAAGAGTTTGAGATCGCCTGGGCGAGCAACGAGAAGGCGCAGATGAAAGCGGTCGCGCGGGCAGCAGTCCTAGAACACAACCCCGCCGCTCAAAATACTATTATTGAAGATACCCTTAGCGGCGAGAATCGTCAGGGAGTTAATGGTCAATTAATCCGCGTGGCCCTCAATAAATCCTGGGCGGATGAGCTCTCACCCGTCGATAGACTGGCCGCGATAACCCTCGGGGTTCAACAGGTGCTCCCCGACGGCATTAACGAGCTGCCGCCGATCGAGAAGCTACACCCCGGCGTTATTCTTGCCATCGCGGGTCAGATGCAACCAACAAAGGCGAATAGAGATATCAAAGCACTTTCGATTGACCGCCTCATTCAACTTCCCGCACCAGTCGGAAAGGTCTTTGAGCAGCTGAAGTCGACAGGAACGAAGTCTCTGGGCGATCCCGAGGCGATCGCCCTCGCCGGTATGATTTCGGGTAAACCGCCAGCTTCGACGGTCGAGGCCTATATCGGATCTGAGACCGGTACACCGCTCGCGCTCAGTAGGCTCGCGATCGTCATGCCGCTTCTCAGCGCAAACGAGGCGATGTCCGCCCAGCTCATGGGGACATTGCGGGACCGGGGCGGCGAGCTGGGCCAGGTTCTCAGCTGGTTCGATATCGACGCGTTGGGGCTGTGGGGTAAAACAAAGAGTAGCGACAAGCTTGCGCTCCTCCTAGCGGAACTCCCCCCGTCACCCCTTACTCTTCAACACTATGCGGATCTGCTGACTTTTCCCCTCGCTCCTGTGCGAGCGCAGAGCGCGAAGCGGATCTCAACTGGGCTTATCAAGGGCGAAACTGAGCAGCTTTATATGGTATTGGCAGGGGATCAGAATCGCCTTACCCGGGATCAAACCGTTGCTCTCCTCTCAGCTCTCAGCTTAGACGCCCCAAAGAGGATACCATTTATAGCATCGTGGTTTGAGCTTAAACCCTCGCCGGAGATGGTAGTTCTCGTTCTTCTCGCGCGAAGCAACAAAGACTCCTCAGATCTCTTCAACCTTGAAGCTGCCCGCTATCTGAGAAAGGCCCAGTGGAGCGCGTCGACTGAGATGCTCCAGATTATGGCGCGTCACCCTGAACCTCTTGCGCGCTCCCTGGCTTATGCAAAGCTCACGACCCGAGATCCGGCCCAGAAGGCTATCCTGCAGGCGCGAGTCTCTGAGGAAACGGACCAGGGGCTCATTCGAGCCCTTACAACCAAACTCTCACCTCCACCACCGCCGCCGGTAGAGGTGGGACCTGCTGTTCCGCTTATAGAACCAATTCCAGCACCGGTGCAATTGCCGTGACGGGGTGCCTCGTCAGGTTACTAAGGGTTTAGAGCAGCTCTCGATTCGTGAAGAAGTGTGGGGATGATTACTCTTACGTCAACGACGAGCCACCACCAGGCAGTAGTTAGCTGACCATTCGATAGTTCTGTCATCCCGCTCAACGGTCTCGCTGAACGGGGAAAAGCTCAGATGAGTAATCTCCCAGTCCTTGTAGCGGCGTTGCAACACTTCGCGGCACTCCTTACTTGAGATCGGCGTGGCTATGAGAGGGACAAGATCCTCGCCGGTTCGACAGTCTCGCTCTTTCAGATCGGTGGTAATACTGAGGCAATTGAACCCCTCCCTTTTGGTACCAGCTTGCAGCCTTGAGATCCCGGACTCAAACAGATCCGCGGAGAATGCGTGCTCAAGGACAGACATCGCCATAATGGCGTCATACGAGTCGGGGCGAATGTGAAAGTCGGCTACGTTTGAGAGGATCGGATTGATCGCCCCAGATACACCCTGCGCCGCGGCGTTCGCTCTAAGCTTCTCGACGGCGACCTCGATGATATCCACGCAATCGATCGTGACAGCCCCCTGGGCGAAAAGTTTTGCAAACGGAATAGCGTTGCGGCCGACCCCTGCACCGAGATCGAGCGCCGAAACCCGCTCTCGCCTCGACAACAGAGCTCCAAGCTCCATGACCTTACTGTTCGGCTTTTCAAGCCACGTCCCTTGCTGAAACAGGTCGTGCTTCTGATAGTAGTCGGTATGGAACCTATCGGACTCGACTTGCGCATTCGTTGATGTGGGTCTGGTGCTCTTCATACCGGGGTAGAAATTTGGGTTTCAAGGATAGTGTTGACCGGAAATAAAAAGGCCGCCGGATCGCTCCAGCGGCCTGGTCAACGACTCTCTTTTGACAAGAGATGTCTTCCGGACCGTTTAGTCCTGAATCATCGTGTCGTTGAAGAAAGTACCGATGAGCGAGCGAAGGATGAAGGATCCAACCGCTACGACCATCAAGCTCAATGCAGCTTTATACTGACCGAATGCCGCGCTCATAATAGCACCTACACCCGATGCAGCCATGATCAACGCACCGAAGGATCCTTCGAGATACGTCAAAATAGCGTTTACCGCGTTTGCAATCTTCACGTCGTTATAGTTTGTAGTAACCATTCCCGACTGAGCCGTTGCATCTACTGACAATCCCAACGCAAGCAGGGACACACCAGCAAGAAAGAGGGCAGTGCGAGCCTGAGCCTCTGTCGGAGCAACCTTAGCGGCAGCTATCTTCTGCGCTAGAGTTAGGGAAGCGTTCTTAATCTTGGTCAACATATACTTAATCCTAAAATTACTCGTTCTTTACTAACAGCTACGTTTAATCGACGTGACACGCACGTCCCAGTTTCATAAAGGTTATAGCAATACTTGAAGAATATGTTGCCTAACGAACAGGGGTACATGGGCAAAAGATGCTGTAAATGATAGGGGTTAGGTAGCGTAAAAAATATTTCATTTTCGGTTTTTGGACTACTCGCAGCCAGCGGTACCAATCGTGCCTTTAGACGTTAGGTTACCTGACCTGGTACATGGCGGGAAAGATGCTCACGGTAAGAATGACGGCCAAGTATAGAGGTTTAGTCCGAACGGAGCGTTATCCTTCACCGTGGGAGGCAAGGCCTGGGAGAAAGCTCTCCGGGTCTGTGGGCTCTCCGTTCTTTCGGATCTCAAAATGAAGGTGGGAACCGGTAGAGATCCCCGTACTGCCAACCGTACCGATAATCTCTCCAGCTCTGATGGTTTGACCTGGCGAAACCTTTAAGGCGTTGCAGTGCCCATAGTGACTGGTGATTCCGTCCTCATGCTGAATCACTACAAGCTTTCCGTATCCGCCGAGCGGATCTGAATACATAACTCTACCACTCGCGACCGCGCGAATAGGAGCATCAACAGGAGCTGCTAGGTCCACTCCGTGATGGTGCTTACGTACCCGCTTCACCGGATGTTTCCTCATTCCGTAATCGCTCGACATTCGTGGCCCCATGACCGGGTACACGAAGGGGATAAGCGACTGACGATCCCGAATTAAAGTTGCTTGTAGCGGAAGAGCGGAGGCACACCGTCCCGACGCGAGCACGCTACAAAAGAAGAGTAGAGCCCTAACAAGGGCCCCAAAATATCCTTCGATTCGTGAGTCACTCGACCTCATACTCCTACTTCACACCCGTCATAGATTGAATTCTGTGAAAAGCCGCATCCTCAACCGAACTTGAGAACCCCTTTACCCGGACTGCGGAGGTAGTATCAGCTCCATTCGGTGAGCTTCCGAAGGTTACGAGTGATGAATGAACCCATGCGCGTTGTCCATTCGGAGCAAAGACGCGGTACCACTCTCCCTTGCGGGCCTCAACTGCTAAACGAGCTCCCCTTCCGACCTCCATAAGCGGGGAATGTTCCTTACCGGGCCCTACCCGAAGGTCGGCCTTTGCTACCGACACCGTCGCTATCTGCAGATCCGCTGAAGGGAGGGGTTCCGTCACGGCACTTGCGGATTTGACGGCTGGGGACGACTCAACTTTTGAACCAGACGGGGCTGGCAGTCCTGTCGGATATCGACGAAGAGACGCGCGAGCTCGTGGATCGTTTATTGTCGAGATCCTACTTAACTCAACCTCTGCGGATGCTAGCTGTCCGCGCACAACCTCAAGCTCTCGTTCAAGGGCCGATATTCGCTCTGCCTTTGTAGTAGCTTCCCTCCTAAGGGTTTCGTTTTCAGATGAAAGCTTCGCAACTACCGAGTCCGACGACCGAGGCTTCACTTGAGGCGGGTGCTGTATCGCGACCGCAGCCTTCGGCGGCTCAACCTTCACTTCGGGCGCCTTCACCTCACTAGGTGCGGTGGGAGCTTCAGGCTTAGGCTCAGTTAGCGCTGGAGCAGCTACCTTTGCTAGCTCGACTCTAGGATTACTTACTTTTTTAGCAGCCTTGGCGGGCGCAACGTCATTATCGAATGCTCCGATAGCCCTGGCGGAGATCCCTTCTAGAATAGCGCGCTCTGTATCTACGAGTTGCTGATTGCGTGCATCTTCACTCTGTGGAGCAGGCTGGGAGACTGAGATGACCTCAAGGGATGGTTCAGCGTACGCTCGGAACGGTAGGAGGCCGGACAGAAGAGTGGTACCGAGGACGGCTACCTTAGTGACGCATTCTTGTCGAAGCTTGAGTACACGTATCATGGCAAAAACCCGCTAAAACAGGACCTGACACCCCCATATCGGCGGTACCCGTCTAACTGCATCAGCTAAAGTATTTAAAAGAGGTAGGTCTTTCTCGTAGGATAGGGCTACTCGAGCCCTAGTGACCGCTTGATATCATTGAGCTTTTGAGGCTCCTCAACCTCGCCGCCTCGGGCGTCTACCTGTTTTCGTGCCGCTACAGGTGCCGCATCCTCATCAAGGAGGTTCTCAACGGTCTGGTCGCCTATCATGCCTGTACGCTTCTTGGAGCGAGCTCTGTCTGCAAGAAATTGGGAGACCTCATCCTGAACGGACGCTTTTTCGCCGCTTACTTCACGTTCGCGCGGTGCGCTACGCGTATCCTGTGAGGAATGATTCGCGAATCGGACCATACCTATCAGCGCCGCAAAGACTAGTATCGCTCCTATCTGAACCTTGCTTCGAAAGGGGGCAATGAAGTTCTGTGTGCTGATGAGGCTCATGGAAAGACCCTATTTCTTTGGCTTTTTATAATACTGCCATCGCCCCTGTCGGACTTCAACTACTTCCTCATGAGCAGGTCTGTAGTAGTGTCCCTCTGGATCCAATCCAGGCGGAACCTCAACCACGTCAACCATGGGCTCCTCCCACGAATACTCGACTACCCCAGGAACGTTACGAACCTGATACTCAATCGTTGGTGGTGGAAGGGGTGCCGGCTCACTGTGGCACCCTGCAGCCCCCATACTCGCAAGTACGGCGATAAGCGCCGCGGCTGAAAAGCTTCTCATATACACATCCTCCTAAGCTCCCGAATCTCTGAATCCTGTGTCCATCATCTGGCTAATAGCGCCGCCGACTCCACCATCTTCCGCATCCTGATTACCGGCACCACCCATCAAGCGGTCGTGAAGGTCCTTGCTTCCATAGGGAGCAACGTTTACGACCTCTTCGAGTGCACGGCTAAAATCGTTTCCATGACGAACGAGAATGTCACTGAACAACTGATTATCATCTCCATTGTTCGTGCTCACCCAGTAAAAGGCTGGCTCGACAGGTAAGACAAGTGCTCCCTCACCGATATCAGAGAGGAGGTAGAATTGAGACTCCGCTCCCTTCACCGTCTTAAGTCGCATTATAACATCAGCCTGTTGAGGCGTGAGGTTAAACGCCTCCGCTGTGAGGTGGAACTTATTAGGGTCTTGGCGTAGGAATATCTTGTGCGCGCTGTTTTGCACGATCGCCTGTCCACCCGAACCTACGTAGAAGTCCTCTCCGGATTGCGACGCGGCGATAACGATACCTTTTCGTTTACGATAGAGTCGGAAAGCGGTCTCGATCGTATTCGCGTGGGTCTTACCGATCAGCTCATGCGCCTCGTCGAATACGAGAACCTTTCGGGTATCGAGCTCGCTCGGGTCGTTCATCACCGTGTCCGCCCACACCATTGCTATCTTTAAGAACACACGTTGAAGGTCAGGATTTCGACTCAAGGCTTTCAGATCGAACACGATGAACCGCTCCTTGAGCTTGAGGGAGCCCGGTCGGTCGAAGAACCTCGCGTAGGTTCCTTCACCGTAATAATCAGCAATCAGGAGGGCGATCCGCTGCCGCCGTCGAGCACTATCCTCGTTCTCATCAACACGTCGGGGTGCGCGAAGGACCGCTACCACGTCGCTGAGAATAAACTCTCGACGCATTGGCCCGCTTCGATAGATTCTATGAGCTTCTATGAGCGATTCGACAACGCTCCCGCGCTCGAGTCGATCGGGTAGATTCGCGCCCTCCGTCGCCATATCACTGATGACATCAGCACACATATCCACAAGGTCCTTGTAATCGTCGTTCGTGCTTTCAGGGGCGAGAGCACCGAGTCGCGCGAGGAAGTTCATAGCAGGTGCGCGAGACGGAGTGGCTTCATACACCTTTCCGCCGAAGAGTCGTGCGATCTTCTCAAAACCACACGGCTGCCCCACCATACCCTTATCGAATATAAACGTGATCGGTTGGCGCTCAAGAATGCGACCATCCGACATCGTTGAGTAATGCCCGCGGTTGAGCATCGTGATGAGGTAACACATCAGGTAACTCTTACCAGCTCCCGACACTCCACTGATAAGTACGTTTGGCGCAATGTTTGAGTCGTACAGGTCAAACCCGACGAGTTCTCGGTTCCACAGGCTCGGTAAGAGGAACTGAGGGCCGGCACTTCCGCGCCAGTTGCCCCACAGAGGAAACATTCGAACGGCGCGCGAACTCTGCATCACCGTTGTCCACCCCGCACCATCGGTTGCTGGGTCATAGGCGCCCGGGAGGGAGTTTATAAGCACGGCCATGTCTGAGATCTCGTGCACCATGCCGCGCGCGCCGTTAAGCTGTGGAAACGTCGCTACAGCCTCGGACGTTGCTCGAATGGCCTCATCCTCCGTTTGGCAAATGAAGGTCTGGTGCACTCCCACGCGAACTATCTGCTCACGTGAGCTGTAAAGCTCCTGTCGAGCGTGACGAATCGCAGATATCTGGTGAATCACCTTCTGGTTCGATCTGCCGCCGGGTGCACGCTCGCGCATACCAAGGGTAGAGTCGAGCTTGTCGAGACGCTCAAGCTGCTTCTCACGGGGGTCCTTCGAGAAGGTCACGCTGAGAATGTTCTCATATGGAGTTGATTGCAGCGGCGCGATCATGAGCGGCATGCAACTCTTCGGTGGCTTGACCATAGAGACCGATCGGTAGACGCGGCCATCTTTCTTGATCAGTCCATCGGTAGGGTGCTCTACGTGGGTCTCAGAAAGTTGATTTGCTAAGAGATCGTCCGGATCATATTCAGGAACTGGAATAGCGGTGCCGCGACCTCGACGATGCTTACCGGGTTTAACACTACGACGGTTCAGGAGAGGATAGAGAAGGTTAATGAGACGCTGTCCATCAACCCGTCGAGGGTAGAATCCTAGATCGGCGAGCTTCGCCGCGGTCCCGTCCATCACGCCCTTGAATCGATTTGCGTACGAGAGGTATTCGGAGTGTCGTTGCTCGGCGCCTAATCCGACCGCACCATAGAGGAACATCTTCATCGCGCGAGCCATCTGAGCCGCGAGCCCCTTGCCCTCCCATGGAGGGTCGTACCGAAAACAAGCGTATAAGCGAAGGCGCCGCGGACGTCTGTGAAGCGACCGGCTCTGACTCGCCATGCGGATCGAGCGTACCCACCGCTTCGTCATCCAACCAGCAGGTCCTGATAACGGGTAGGAGTAAAGACAGTTGCGGAGCAAGTCTTCAACGTCAAAAGTGGTTATCCAACAGAACTGAGCAGAGTAGGTATGCTCAAGAGAATCAAGCATCTCCTGAACCCGCTCGGTGAGCTGAAAGGCCTCGCTATCCGAGACTTTAGTGATCCACTTCGGTTGAAGCTCCCAGATCGACCACAGCGACGCGTCGGTATGGATGAATATGTCGTGCTCGCTATCGTACCGAGCGAACGGCAAGAGCTTGTTAAAGAGCTCTTCATCCTGGAACAACCTTTTTCTTGTTAACCTATTTATGCTCATGAAAACCTATACAAGGTCGGCTCCGTAACAGTTCGCACAAGGAATCGCACCTCTTTGTTCTCGTGGTCGACTACAACTTTTATCCGTTCCTTATCCTCTATGATCTGAGCGAGCTCATCTATCGTGCCAAGATTCTGAAACGAGACCTTACGCGTGGCGAGGGACGGGGTGGTATACGAGGAATACCTAGCCATGGCGCCCAACACCCTAGCGGTTTCCTCTAGGGTCCCGTTCTTGATGGTCAACTGATAGACCGGCCGAAGGCTCGGAGCGGATTCGTATGACGGTGCGCCGCGCCCCTCGTCGCCCTCACGTGCTGGCAATACCTCCGGAAGCTGGACCCATCGGGTGCGCGCATATACTGGCGCGGGCGCCGACGCCTGATACGACGGCATAAAGAGGGTGCGTCCCTTCTTATTGTCCGGCTCGTAGGGCTTTACCCCCTTAACGCATCCCGCGAGAAGCACCGTTACCAGCGTTAGTCCTATCCGAAGCGAGTTCATTATCGTACATCCTCCGGGCTAACGTATCCTACGGACGATGAGCTTCCGCGATTTCCGCCAAGCTGTGACTCAAGCTCAAATGAGTCCGAGAGTGACCAGGAATCTTTTTTAACCTTGAGATAGTAATAGTGCGCGGGGACGAGATCGCCGTGGGAGTTGAGGTGATCCGGAACCCACATCAAACGGACAACAGCGGGCATCATAACGGGATTGTTCGGCTGCGGGTCATGGGCACGTTGATAGGTCCCCATCGCCTCAAGAGCCTCACGAGCGCTCTCCCCCTTGCCACCAGTTTCATTCAGGGCCGCATCGTTTTTCTGCCCAAGGTACGCAACCTCCGAAGGGGTTTCATAGAAAGGGTTGAAGAACGCCCCGACGCTGGAACAACCAGAAAGAAGCGCCGCTCCACACAGTACTATCGAGAATCGTATAGTCCTCATATCTCTTACCTCAACACCTTAATCCAACGACGCATACACAACCGACGGATCTTCTTCATCGAGCTGCTCAAGTAGCTCTGGAATCGCAATCGATTGCGAGAACACCGCCGTAGCCTCACGACCTGACAACACCTGCACGACGGGGACTAGCTGAGAGAGGCGGTCTTTGATAATCGCCTGCCACTCTGTAGCCGTCGATGAAAGCGCAACACCACCTGCGTACTTACCGACATCGCCCGAGTCGACCGTCGAGTACTGATTTCCGTTCGCGTACACCCGATTCTGAACGTTCGCAGCAGCAATTCCCTGACCTAATCCGGCAAGACCACCTGCCATGCCGGCCCCGACTATGGCCTTACCGATCGGATCGATCAGAACACCTTCAAGCCCTCGAATACCATCTTCACCAACGATCCATCCATCGATCGGAAACTCCTTCCGCTTTCCGCTAGGGAGTCGAATGCTCAATCGAGTCAGTCGGAAGAGCACTCGGGAATCCGTAAGCGATCCCTGAGCGGCCGCGATGATGCGAGCCTCTCCGAGCGGAACCGCGTTACCGTCCGGACCCATTACATTACTGATCAACTTAAGGACGACAGGATAGGGAGTACCATCAGTTGGGGCGTTCACACCGGCAAGGAGCTTCACGCGGACCGAATCCCCGGGCATAAGCGCCGCGAGTTTGGGCTTCACCGGCGGAGCTGGCGGCGCGGCCACCTCTTCAACAGTGCCAAGTCCTTCAAGCTCCTCGGGAGGAGCACCGATCAGGTCTGGTGCAGTAACGTCTCCGATATTTCGCGGCCCAGTTGATGCTGGTTGGGTTGAGCCAGCAGCGTTCTGGAGCTCTGCCATTCTCTCGAGGAGCTTCTTGAATATCTCCGCTGTTGTCTCCTCAAACTCCTTCATGGCCTTCTTTTGAGAATCGACATCTTCTCGCAAAGCATTACTTTGGGTTGTTAATTGATTCAGTTGACCATTAAATCGCTCGATGAGGTCGGTCCATCGCTCGTTCGGATCGTTTAGGGTCTCCTCCTGTTTCGGTTTAGGAGCTTTTCGGGCACGCCGAGGGCTATTATCGGCGAAGCTGAGATACATCATTCCGACCACAAGAAAGCCCGCGATGACCTGCGTCTTACGGTCACTCCGCAATCGTATTGGTAAATCTTTTAGAAACTGGCCCATACAACCACCTACGCCTATCGAGATCTCGTTACGATATAGACCTTTGCATTATGCTTACCCGAGACCTGCTCCTCTATGTTAAGAGGGCGGGCCGCAAGCTCCCAGTTCGAAGCTGATACCGCTCGCGTGCCATCGATACGAAACGTAGCGGCGTTCAACTTCTGAGATTGATCGAGGAGGTTGGCGGTATCAAGAACATACCCCCACAGGTTCGGACCGATGAAGATCTTATCGATCTTGGCGATAATAGCTCCATCACTTACGATCGTCTGACCCTTATACCGCTCACTGAGCGTATAACCTGGGATAGCCTTCTTCCCGAACTCGGCCACGAGAACCATCTCTCGCATGAGGCCTGAGACCTTACTCGCTGGCGCATATTCATACGAGCGCTCCTTGTAAGGTGCCGGTTCCTCCTCCTCTACGCCAAGGGCACCCTTCCCATCGGATACAACTACTTGGGCGTCGCGGGGGTTATCCGAGTTTGCTCGACGGATTCTGACGGGATATGAACGTCCGTCCTCGAGGCGAACAAGGATAGCTTCTCCATTCTCGTTCATGCTCTCCTTTCCAAAGACCACGAGGGAGGAATCTTTCTTATCGAGGGCGATACCCGCGTTCGAGTTCTTGAATCCATCCTTTATCTTTCCACCTTCAAAGATAATCTCTGTCGGCTCACCCACGTTCACCCAGATCTCTACCTCGCCCTGACCTGTAGTGTATTCCACGTCGCGGGCATACGCGCTTACGGAGGCGAGGAGCATTGAGCTCGCGGCGACCATCACCAACCACCGAGTTTTTAATACTGCCGTCTTCATCGTCATACTCCTTATTGATTCACGTTCCCTGCCTCAACCTTCTCGTTCTCTGCGTTCGCCTTGAACTGTACGTTCGTGACCACGATGCCGTACGGATTGAGCGGATTACGGGGAATTGTCGACAGCGTTACGGTAAAGCGACTCGTAACGGTCGGAAGGGGGCTTCCAGCGATTACCTTCCATCGCTCACCGATGAGATTAACAATAACGTCATTACCATCACGCGAGATCTTTGTGCGGAGAGGGTCAACAAAGAACACCTGCGTACGAGAGGTACTCTCTATCGCTCCAAGCTCACCAGCCATCATCTCCTCGGTAAACTTTGTAAGGAGGGGCTCCTTCAACATCGAGCGCGCTACCGTGAACTGGTTGCGGGCCGTACCCGGTTGATACGTCGCGATGAGGTTTACGTAGGTGTTCGCAGCGTTTATAAACTCCGTATCTGGAATGTCCTGGGCCGCATGCACTCCGGGCTCAGGTTTCGACGGCACCGTGAGGTTTATCTCTCGTGTGCTCCACATAACGATCGAGAAGATGACAGCGGCTAATGTAGCAGGAAATTGAATGAGAGAGAGGGAGCGCCACATAAGCGCCTGGTCTTTATAGTTCTCCCAAAGACGAATCGTATCACTCTCTGAACGGGTAGCCGATAGCTTCGTCTCAGCTACGACATCCTTCACGTTTTGAGCGGCCCCTTTCACCTTCTTCATACGAATCCTCGTATCCTATTAAAACCTTCTTAAGCCCGCGGACTCTGTCGCTCGCATATAACGAAGTTCCTCGAGACCAAGTTGAGAATACATACTAGACTTCCCAACCTCTGAGATCCGTCCGCCGCTCCAGCGTGGTTGCAACTTCGATGGAGCTGGAATTCCCGGAGGGGCGAATCCACACGACACCATGCACATGTTACGAACCCCTCTCTCCTCATCCGGGAACTGCTTACGGAGATACGCCATGCCTAGCGTAGTTCCGATCCACACGATCACGAGGATCGGCATCACCGTTGCAGGCTTCTCAAATGCACTACTTGCAAGAAACGAAGTCATGAGACCTGCCAGCCACTCAAACATTTTGCAGCCGGCGAATGTCCAGTCTTCATTCAAGCAAGGTATTACGTCACCGCTGTCCATGTTCGTTAGTGCCTCTTTAAGTAATCTTCACTTCCTACTTATGTGCTTCAGGTAAAAGTCTCGGGTCCGCCTCAAACTTTATCCCGCCTTTGGTTGCGCGAGGTTGTGGGTCAAGCACCCGATCAAGGTCCTCAGCGCGATCAATGAGCGTATTTCTCCATCGGACAGGATCTAACAACTCATTAGGACTGGCGATCTTTCTTCCCTTATCAAATTCGTTAAGGGCAGTTATTAAGAGATTCCGGGCCCTTGCGTAATGCGCGGTCGCCTCGATCGCCTCTTCCTGGGTGGCCTGGCCTAAACTGACGCTCGATACGGGTTTCCCTGAGCCGTGGTGTCCGGAATCGCCCCCCTCGCCGTGACCCGAACGTTCAGCCCTGGAGCCAGAGGGAGGCTCGCGCCCCACCTGACCACCATCGGCGTAAGCCGTTGAAGTAAGAATTCCTAGTACTGCCAATCCTGCAAAAAGACATCGTTTCGTCATCGTCTCACCTCTGTAAGCCACCCCTTCTAATGAGTTACCCCTCAAATGCAGGCAAACTCAAGGAATCTGGTAGTGCCGGAATCTCCAGCTATTTCGTAAACACGTAAATGTACCGAAGTACTATCTGAGGGTTACTCGGGGTTCCGAGCATGGACCACCAGCGCCTTCTGAAATGGTATGAAACGAACTAATGAAAACGTGTCCTAAAACTTAACGCCCAGTTTCATAAAAGGGGGACTAAAAGGGTCGGATCAGGTCCTTAGGTCCCCGTTGAGGGGGAAAAGAGGGAGTTGGACACCTCGGTGAAGGTAGGTGTGAGGCGCTTGATCTAGGCCCTCTACGGGCCTACACTTCGCTGGGTCTTTTAGCGGTTATCTGAACGGTTTTAAGGAGAATTGTGGCAGTCGATGGACTTCCCACACCACAACAGCAGGACTTGAGTTGGCTCCGTAGCGGGGGCAGGGGCTCAGGGGGCGCAAGACTCATCGCGAAGCTCATCCTCGTGGGCGCCGGGATGGTAGCGGCGGTGCTACTTCTCGTGTTCGTGCTCCATCAAGTCAACGGCGGCGAGACCGAAACCGAACACCTCATCTCGACGCTTTATCAGATACACGATCCGTGGGCGCACGACCTTGCAAGCGACGTGACGAGCTACCGAACCTGGATCGAGAAGCATGGCATCGGTGCCGAGCTATCGCTCTTCGATGATATCTCCGGCTTCCTCCTGCGCAGCGTCCTCACTACCGACGGGTCCCCCGACGAATCTCTTTTCACAGCTATCTTCGTATCGATTCATGAGGGACTGATCCGATTTTCATTTCTCATTATCGCATCGCTACGGTTGTGGATCGTGACGTGCATGCTCACTTTCTATTTTGGCTACACGATGCTCAAGCCCTACAGGGGAGACGACATCCTTGGACAAACGGGAAACGGCAGGGTGTTCTATTCAGGAGCACGGGGGGGCCTTGAACACCTCAGCGCCTCAGGCGCTCCGGACGTCCTCGTACGGGGGCTCGCGTGCCCAGCAGAGGCCTCTCGTGCCGAAGTACACGCATCCACACTCTGGAAAACGTTGGGACAATTCAATGCCCAAACCCAAACGAACGAGTCGCTCATTGCGATCATCTTAAAACACGGACAGACGGCCCCATTCGTCGCGCGATTTGAGGAGGAGGGGATTCTAGCCAAGACATACACAGGCGCGATGCTGAAGGGGTATGTTCATGAAGTACTCAAAGTCGTCTTACAACTCCACGCGGATTATGCACGCGGGTCAGTTGGCGATGCGGGAACCCTACCACCACAGAAGAGCTCGATGGATGAGGGGGACTACGCGAAGCTACTTCACGCCTCTTTAAATCGAGTTCTTCTTCCGGAGCTGAAAGAGTTGGTCGGAAAACTCCCCGTACATGAGGTGGCTACCTTCCTCCTCGCTCTGGAGAGCGGTAAGGTGCTAGCTCATTCGTTTGAAGGGGGGAAGTGGACTCGGAAATCGAATTTTCCGCAGCTAAGCGCACGCGCAGTTCTCCATTCAGTGCTGGCATATCCGGAGGAATATGAGTTCGAGGCACGACACCGAATCCGACACGCCTTAGTCTACGCCTCTCGATCGAGCTCTTTTGCCGCCGTTCGCATGCCGCAAGGGATGGAGCCTGCCGCATGGGCTCTTCGTCAGTGGGCAGAGGTGCTCCTTGCATGCCCTCATGAGGCCCGAGACGTAGTCGATGAGGTGGAACTTGTCGGCTTAACGCGTGCGATGCACCATATCTGGGAAACGGAGGTACTGCCCCGCGTCAGTTCGATCGTTCCGGACCTCACGACTACCTGTTACACAACTATTTCGAACCTCTTCTTCGTACCGCTTGGTACTCTCGTCACACTTCTGCGCAAAACGGTCTCTGAGGGCCAACTCGCTCGGCTAAGCGAACTCAGCGCGTCTGTAAGCGCAAGGCAAAAGGCGCTCTACGATAAAGTCAACCAAGGAGATGATACGGGAATCGCGGCTCGCACCTTCGACCGAGTACTCTCTCCCCTTACCGATCAGGAGATCGCCTCACTTACTGAACAACATGGATTACAAGCGAGCGAGCTCCGTGAATGGTCAGCGATGAGGAATATCCTCGTGTCTCACGGATGGCTTGCGCGAAGGGTAGGAGA
This sequence comes from Bdellovibrionota bacterium, assembly GCA_044237895.1. Classification (GTDB taxonomy): domain Bacteria; phylum Bdellovibrionota_C; class UBA2361; order UBA2361; family OMII01; genus OMII01. The sequence goes on along the minus strand of JBIIEK010000017.1, from coordinate 5,074 downwards.
CTACACCGTCCCCGAGAGCTCGGTCATCTTTTCAGTCTTTAAAGCACCTTCCGGATATCCGGCGGCGAATGCACTCGGATTCTTCGGGAAATCAGGACTAGTCCCCCTTCGCGGTGGAAAGTTTTCTGAGGTATGGGGGCAGATGTGGGACTCCCGGTTTCAATCATTCCAACGTGCCACCATGTCAGAGACCAAAGAAGAGTTCGAGAAACAGATGAAGGGGATCAAAGAGGATAGCAAAGAGGAAGAGGGGAGCATCCTCGCGCCTAGCATCGGATAAATTTCATAAGAAAGTATGGCTAGAAACTATAAACGCACCGACCATCAAGCCCTTCGCGAAGAGGAGATCCGGCGCTCATTGCTGCGAAGCGGTATGATCTCCGCCGGCGTGTTCGGTGCCGCATTATCCCCGCTACTCGCTGGTGCCGATCCCGCCATGCTCATGGGTCTCGGATTTCTCCCCGCGGCGATGCTCGGCAACGCTGCATTTACCCTGGCCAAGCAGCAGTCGATCGAGAAAGCTCGCAGAGAGGAATCGATCGTACGCGGAGGAAGAGACGTGCTTGGGATGCCACCCGAGCGCGACTGTTTTGGAAAAGCCCTCAGCGATGCGAGGGCCTCGGGCAAGAAGATGCTCGACCGCTACCTGGTTGGTTTTGAGCTGGACTCGGGAAAGCCCCTCTGGGTCGACGATGACGAGATATGTACTCACGCGGCGGTATTCGCGAAGACCGGCGTTGGAAAGACACTCTGGCTTGAGAGCCTCATCTTTCAACAGATGGCGCGCGGGCGGGCTAGTGGATGTACGTTTATCGACGCCAAGAGAGACTCGGCTACCCTTGCCCATATTATCTTAATGGCGCTCATCACCGGTCGTATCGAAGACCTCATCATCGTCGACCCATTTGACAGCATTCACGCCTACAACTTCGTCATGACCAACCAACGCGCGGATGTAAAGGCTCGAAAGGTTCTCCGGGCTGGTCTGCCACCTACCTCCGATCAGAGCACCACCAAGCATTACGACAGGCTCGCTGCGGACTCCATTTACAGGATGGTCCGCGCGATGGAGAGTTTCGGGTTGGCGTGGTCAATTCGCGATATCGCGGTAGCTCTCTCGGCATTTCAACTTGCCTATCCGCACCTTCGCAATATGCTGAATAAAATAGGCGCTAGACAGGCGATGGTGGAGCTAGGCCACCTGGCATCGAGCTATCGCAGCGTGAAAGGGGTGCTCGATACGGCCCGAATTACGGATAACTTGCGAGGAATCGCCTCAGAGCTCCACGCTATAGCCGGGAGTCAGGCTGGCGAGGTCTTCTGCACAAAGTACACCGACCTCGTTCTTACCGACGCCATCGTTCGCGGGAAGATAATCTACTACATGCTCCCACGACTCGAGGAGGCTGAGAGCGCGGCGCGGATGGTCAAGGTATTCCGAGAAGATCTCGAGGTCTCTATCGGAGAGATCACATCGAGCCGCTTCCACAACCTTGAAGATCCGCACCTTGTTATTATCGACGAGGGATCGTCAACGTTCGGCCCCACTTGGGCAAACTTGTTTGAACTCGCCCGACGTGGTCGATTCGCGCTCCTCTTTGGCGCCCAGTCCACCGGTGGTTTAACCGACGCCGCGATGGGTTTAAGCGAAGCGTTCTATGAGCGTGTGATGGCGAACGTAAACCTTAAGGTCATGATGCGCATCGGAGACAACCGTACAGCCTCTGATATGACCGAATGGTTTGGAAAGATCGCGTCGACTAAGAAATCGGTGGGTGCCGGCGTCACTACAGCTATCTCAAGCAACCTCCTTAAGGGCTCGCTCGACCTAGATACTCGACGATCCGGCGGTGAATCTCAGAGTGTCAGCTACTCTGAGGCAGAGGAAGATCTCGTAAGCGCAGAGGAATTAAAGCACGAGATGTCAGCAGAGAAGGGGCTCGCGTGGTTCGATCTCGGTAATGGAAAGATCGTGAAGGGCCGCTCGTTCTGGTTCAACGCCAACCTACCAGAGACGTGGGAGGGGCGTGAGTTCGTTGTCCATCCCGAGCGATTTGAAGTCGATGAGATCGGGCTCTCAGACTGGGTTGATGAACAGATCCTCTCTCAGGAACAGGATGAAACCTCTACCCAGTTTGCGCCCAAACCCCGGCCTCAGGCACCTGAGCCGCCAACCTCCTCCGATAAGAGATCGCCAGAGCAACGCTCCGCTCCGAAAGAGGAAGATCCCGGTAAACCGTTCCGAATTTCGATGATGCCATCAGGCGGCCGGCCCCGAGGCGCGGTAACATCCATCGCAAAAACTCCTCCGCCACCACCAACACCAACACCGCCGCAAAAGGCGCCTCCTGCCAAAGCTCCGGTACCTCAAAAGGGGGGTTCGGCCAAACCTTCGGGCAAGCAAGAACCGCCAACACCCCCAAAGAGTGGCCCACTTAAATTTCGAAAATGAAACCGACGATTGGATTATACAGGGCTAGGAATTCAGTAAAATGGCCAGCATAAAGGTGTTATTGCTTTTGGAGCGGCTCGGAAGTAATCTTCGAATGGTAGGCATGCTTCGAGGCCGTTACGCGGGGCGTGGCAGCGTCGATAAAATGCGAATATCTAGCAGCCGCTTTTTAGAAGCATTTGCGGTGGGTAGCTCGATTAGGGGAGTAACCGATCAGAAAGGGGTCGCGTTACGCAGCCCAAACGGTCGTTAAGAGAGGCGCTCTTGTACTGAGATGCGGTCGCTTTAACGAGAGGTGCGTAAGGGTTTTAACAAAAAGTGAAGGTTTCTATGTATCGTGGCGGAGTGACGTTCTCAATCAACAAATCCTTCGGTCGTCTCCAACTCATCCCAGAATCCCAAGGCCTCCGATTATTCTATCTACCTATCGTTGATGGCGTTGAGAGCCCCGGAGCTCCCGGTCACCTCGACATGCTCCTCCCAATCGATGCGATCGGTGGCCTCTGGGCTACAGCGCGCGCATTCCTCTACGGTGTGGAGTCTCTAGACGAGAACGTTATCCTCCAGAGTGGGGAGAGTGAGAGCGAATCAGATACTTTGATCAAACTCTATCGAGACAAACCTCGCGGACAGCAGGGTAAGTTAAACGGCGAGGAGACCTGTTGGCTCCGCATCGTAACTGGCCGCACGGAAGAGGAGCGACGCCGAATTAAGCTTGGGCCGAGAGATCTCCTCTGCCTCGAACTCTCCTGCAACTCGGTGATGATCCTTGCCGGGGAAGAGAGGACGCATAAGCCCGTCTTGGGATAATCCCCCTCGTCGGCAACTCGCAAAAACCTCCAATATTCCCCCGCCTGAACGGGGAGTGGTCTGTGTAGTGGTCCGCCGGGGCTTCATCACGGACCTCCTTCAAGCCCTCCATTATTGACCGATAAGTAACGTTATCGGACTATAAAGGGGTGGCGTCAACGTGAGGGCCCAGGATTGGATACCTAGATCTCCCGTCCTGGCTTCAAAGAGAGTTTTCGAATTGAGGAGCGGCGTCCGACCGACAGTCGCCCCTTGTAAACAACCGTACCTCCAAGCCTATCTGAGACCGTTAGGGTCACCGAGTACGAACCGCTCCGGCTAAATCTGCGCGCCACGACCGGCCCGCGCATTCGACGACGATCCGAGAACACCCACGTGTAACGCAAGGGTTCTCCCTCTGGATCGATCGTTGCTGACGCGTCCAGTTTAATCGTCCTAACAGTTTTCGAGGATCCGCGAACGAGCTTTAACGCAAGCTTCGGCACCTTATTCAGATAGATCGCCGTAAAAGTCATCGGTATTGGGCCGGTGGTAAACGCGCGAACCGGATCCGTTACGCCATCAGCCCAACGAACGAAGGTTCGACCCACAGATATCGGCGCGGCGCTGATCGTTTGTTTTGAGCCGACGATCGGTTGAGCCACGTAGGGCGCCAACACCTCCTTCTCTTCATCTATATACGTAATCGACGCTCCCGGCGGCTTACTCGCAAACGTATACGCCGTCGTCAATGGTGGCACCTCGCGACACTTCTGGTCGATCAAACCACCCTCACCTATCGCCATCAAACAAAGTTCGTAGCCGCAGTTGTCGCAGTGCTCTTCTGGTATAAATGCCCCGCTGGAGCCGCTAATCTCTGAGACGAGATGTTCGTGTAAATTATGCCTTTGGAGCACGGCCCAAGACATCTCGACTCCGACTGACGGATCTGTGTGACCACTAAAAGATACGGGGACCCCGATCTGATAGCGCACATCCGCAGTTGGCTGATCGATAAATGCGATCGGAGGAGTTACCCCGGTTCTGATGGTGAACATTCTCGTGGAGAGGTCGAAGGGCGCTGTGGCTTCCTGAACGGTTAACTTAACCGAGTACGTACCAACTTTTGAATACACATGCGTGGGATTTGCATCCCTTGAGCTGCTGCCATCACCGAAATCCCAACTATAGTTCAGCTCCTGACCATCCGGATCCGCGGTGCCCGTACTTGAGAAGCTCACAAGCAATGGGATATTTCCGCCTAACGGAGACGCACTCGCCTTAATTGCGGGCGGGTTATTACTCCCCTCAAGGGCCCTAAATCTTCGCACCTGACCCGTGCGAGTACGAAGATCTAGATAGACCGCGTAGAGGTTCGTATCCGGACCTATCGAGAGCTGCACAGCGCCGAGAGCAGACCCGATCTCGGTGGCGAAATTATGGGTCGTTGGAACTCCGGAGGGGTCGAAGGTAAGGTATCGAATAAACTTACGCGCGTAATCGGCGTAGAAGAGAGACCCCTTGAAGCGCGCCGGATAGGCATCGCCATTATATACCGCAACACCAGTTACCGAAGAGCCTAGATCCTTTCCAGTTGCGTCGTACGGGTGGCGATACGTGAACAACGGGGCTCTAACCTTCGAGGATCCTGCGACATACATCTGATTACAGAAATCCACCGTACTCGGGGCCTTCTTAAACCCCACCTGCTTCTGACTAAGCGTCGCCACCCCCTCTTGTTGCGCGCTATCCGAAAATCCCCCCTCGTAACAGGGCCAGCCGTGATTACTACCCTTCCCTGAGTTTATCTCCTCATAGTACGAGGTGCCTACG
>JBIIEK010000142.1:0-7895 GCA_044237895.1 Bdellovibrionota bacterium | reverse complement strand
AAAGGCACAGCGGGTAATGCGCGAGTGCATGGAGAAAAAGGTGGGGTGGACCGATTTTCATATCGAGGAGGGTGCCGGGCTCTCTCGGAGGAATCGAGTATCCCCCGCCCAAATGACCCAACTCTTGAAGCGATTTGAACCGTATCAACACCTCCTGAACGTCGAGGACGACTTCGCTGCCAAGACCGGCAGCCTTCGTGGCGTAAATTCACTGGCGGGGTACTTTGACCTAAGCCCCCGAAAACAGGTGCGATTTGCGATATTAATCAATAGTGATGTCGAGCACTTATATAAGTACAAAGTGGCGAGAGCCATTCGTGACTATCTTAAAAAAGCCGAGAATTAATATAAAACCATAGAGACTTAGGGTAAAATAGTCGATACTTAAGCTTAAGACGCTAGAAGTTAGCCTTAATAAGCCCTAGGAGAGCACAATGGCCGCGGCACGAACCGTCCCCCCAAACCCTTCGCTCTGGTCTATCCCCCTCATCGCGCTCATCGCCCTCAGCACGGTCGGCTCCCTACTCCCAGAAAATCCGGCCCCAGGCGGCGGCGAGATAAACGGCGGCGACACGGCCTGGATGCTCACCGCGACCGCTCTCGTACTCCTTATGACTCCGGGGCTCTCGTTCTTCTACGGAGGAATGGTAGACCGAAGGAACGTCCTGTCAACGATGCTGCAGAGCTTCATCGCCATGGGGCTCGTCAGCATCCTTTGGGTTACCGTAGGATTCAGCCTCGCATTTGGCGATTCGCTAGGGGGAGTGATCGGTGATCCTCGAACGTTCTTCATGTTTAGAAGCGTTGGAGAGGCTCCCCACCCTACCCTATCGCCCACCATTCCTTTGGCTCTCTTCGCACTCTTCCAGTTAAAGTTCGCGATCATCACCCCCGCGCTGATCACGGGCGCATTCGCCGAAAGAGTTCGCTTCTCAAGCTATATGCTTTTCGTCTGTCTGTTTTCGCTCGTTATTTACTGTCCCCTTGCGCATTGGACCTGGCATCCGCAAGGGTTCTTACGTCAGTGGGGAGTTCTCGACTTCGCTGGCGGAACGGTGGTGCACATGGCTGGTGGTTTAGCGGCCCTAACCGGCGCCCTCTTCCTCGGTCAACGCACGGCACACAAACAGAACGCTCCTCAGGTTCCAGCCCACATCCCTTACGTCCTTCTCGGAACGGGGATGTTGTGGTTCGGATGGTTTGGGTTTAACGCTGGGTCCGCGCTGGCCGCTAACGGGCTCGCGGCGAAAGCATTCCTCACTACCAACACAGCTTCAGCCGCCGCGATGCTCGCATGGATCTTTTTTGATTGTAGCAGAGGGCGAAAACCTTCTGCTCTAGGGGCCTGCATTGGTGCTGTTGTCGGTCTCGTAGCCATCACTCCCGCCGCTGGATTCGTAACGGTGGGAGCGAGCATCTTCATCGGATGCTGTGCAAGCATTATCAGCAACCTCGCCGTACACTGGCGCACAAAGAGCGAGTTAGACGATACCTTGGACGTATTCCCCTGCCACGGCGTTGGGGGAGTCGTCGGAATGCTTTTGACGGCCGTTTTTGCCGATAAAGTGGGGCTGATCCACGGAGAGACAACGACATTCATAAGCCATCTCTACGCGCTCGGGATCGTGAGCGCCTTTACCATCGGTGGAAGTTACCTGCTCTACCTAACAACTCACACCATCATCCCGATGCGCGTCAGCGAGGCGGAAGAAGAGATGGGACTCGACCTAAGCCAACACGGCGAGAGTTTGGAGGTGGTGCCATTGAAGGAGACGTACACACCACCCAGCTTGAAAGTTGTTACTCGGTAGAGAATTAAGCCAAACCAAAAAATCTACGGATACGCGCGCGTAGATCCACTTCATCTACAGCCTCTTCGTCGACGGCTTTCGCACTTTCGCCCTTGCTTCGAGCGTGTTCAGCTTCCTGCGCCCTGACGGCGGCGTAGTGCGCCAATGAAGGCACGAGCTCAGGCCGTCGCGTGAGGACGTGACTCAGGGCCTCTTTTCCAATACGAGCTACTTTCACGTCCGTAACCGCATCGACCGAGGCGTTTCGTACCTTCCCGAGCAGCAGAGAGACCTCGCCGAACACAGCGCCAGGAGCAAGCGCTAGTACCGGCAGGGCGTTGCCCATCTCACCTTGAAGCACCACGGAGCACTCCCCTTCGATGAGCAGGTAGAAGGCCTCTCCGAATTTGCCTTCAGTAATTACCCGCTCCCCCTTCGCGTACTGCTCAAAGGTCACCTCATCCTCCAACGTCGCAAAATCATCGTCGGAAAGCTCAGCGAAGATTGGAGCCGCCCGTAGCAGTCGAGACACAAGAGTGCCGTGATTTTTAGAGACAGGGACGTAGGGAACCTCAGTTTTATACAGTGTCGTCGTCGGATACGGGATAGATATCTGCTTACGACGTGCGGCATACCACACACGCGACATAAGCTCATTTCGAATATTTACGAGATTTTCATAGTCATCAATAAAAATGCGAAGTTCGTACTGAACCGCATACGCTCCAAAATCAGTCGTTCGAGGGTCCGGTTCAGGTGAGTGAAGAATGCCAGGCGTCTCGAGAGCTACCGAGCGGAGCATGTCCTTCACCTCATTTGGTGCAGTATCATACGAAAAGCCAAAAGCGATCTTAAATCCATACGCTCGTACGGGGTTTGAAAAATTGGTTATCCGATCTTTTCCGATCGCCGAGTTAGGGATCGTAATTTCATTAAGCTCCCGGGTAACGATTCGTACCGACCGCCAATTAATCTGACGAACTTTTCCGACAAGATCCCCAACCTGAATCCAGTCACCGACTGAGATCGGTCGCTCAAAAACGAGCGATAATCCGGCGAAGAGGTTTCCAAGGGTGTCTTGAAGGGCGAGACCCAAAACGAGGGATCCAACTCCGAACGTCGTCAGAAGGGGTGAGATATCCCTCTGCCATACCGAGCTATAAACCAAAAGACACCCGATAACGACGAAGCAAAGCCGCAGAATGTCCACGAGTAGGCGGGGAGTTCTCGCCCGAACGGAATCCTTTTCAAACTCAGAAAAGAAGAGAACCTTGAGAACCGTCGCGAGGAACCAAACGAGGCCAAAGCCGAAGAGCGTCTCGGTGACACGAAAAAGCGTATCCGTTCGAGAGATGCCGAGAGCTCCCCCAAGAGACCAGAGCACAACCAGGCCGGGAAGAATAAAGTTGCGGATGAAGCGAAAAGGCTCCTGAAACCGAGCCTCGATTCGGCGCTCAAGAACGAAACATAGCACCCATAAGAGGGTAAAGAGAGCCGCTGCTATGACCAGGGGCGTCTCTTGAATCATGTTCATACCTGAAGCTCCTCATCTTTTTTAGTTGGGTTACGGGCCAGTGATAAAACTATAGACCCTACAATAAGACTCATCACCACCAAGAGCGAAATCTCTGTTGGAAGATGGTAATCAAAGAGTTCATCGAGGAACGCCATCTTCGCCCCGATGAACATCAAAACGAAAGATAAGCCGACACTGAGGTAATGAAATCGAGCAATAAACGCTAAGAGCAAAAAGTACAAAGCTCGAAGGTCAATAACCGCGAAGATATTAGAGGTAAAGACTACCAACGGTTCCTTCGTTAATCCGAAGATCGCCGGCACGGAATCAAACGCGAACATAATGTCCGTAATCTCGACGAATACGAGCGCTAGAAAGAGCGGTGTTACGACGAGCCTTCCGTCCATACGGGTGAAGAATCGCTGCCCGTCCAACTTCGGAGATACTGGCAACACCCTCCTCAAAAAAAGAAGGAGTTTATTCTTCTCTGGGTGAATTTCAGGCTCTTTACCCCGTAGAACCGAGACTCCTTGGAAGATCAGGAACAAGCCGAATCCTATCACGACCCAACTTATGTCCATAACCACGGAGCCCATGGCGATAAAGATTGCACGCAGCACAAGCGCACCAAAAAGTCCGTAAAAAAGCACTCGATGCTGGTTCTCCTTCGGAACCGAGAAAAAGCGAAAGATAACGATGAAGACAAAAAGGTTATCTACAGCGAGCGACTTCTCGACCAGGTATCCCGAAAGAAATTCAAGCGCAGTGCGTCGCGCCAGCTCTCCCGGAGTTCCTTCAAGCGCTGCCGCGAGGGTTGGGTTTGAATCGAGGTGCAGATAGGTGATCGCAAAGAGAATAACATTAAAGAGGAGTGCGAGACCGAACCAGCTAAGAGCTGAGATCGAAGCCGCCCGAATCGTCACCTCTTTCGGTGTAGTATGGAACGCCCGTAATGAGGTGAAGAGTATCACTGCGATACCTAGACCAAAGAGGAGGTAGAATGCCCAAAATTCATTAAATGGGAATATGTGCGGCATATCTTCGTTAACCTCTAGAGAGCTGCGTTTTCTAAAAACAGTTTTCCAATCGAGACCATCGTTAGCGGAGAGTTACCCTCCGCCTTATTGTTCGCCGTAACAAAGGCTCTTTTGTTTGTGGCTAGGGCTCGACGGAGCAGCTTTACGACGTCCGCCCTCATCTGCGCGTTCGGCATCTGCACCCTGTCATACGGAGCGAATTGCTCCTCAGCGTTTTGGTAACTTGTACCCAACGGTGTGAGCAGTCTCGCAATGTAGAAATCGGCCGTCAATCCACCCGCATCCGCTGCAGCACGCATCTGGAGGTGGAGCGGAACCATCGAGTTCCAGTGGTTAAAACAGTGCGTGACCCGCGACTCGTTTAAGGCTTTGAAATAGCCAGGAGTTAAAAGCTCCGAGTTTCGAACCTCGACGGCGTACTGGAAATCCCTGGGTAACTGCTGGAGAAAGTGGGCTAAACGTTCAAGAAACTCTTCGTACGCCATCGTGCGTGAAGAGAATGGCGCGAATTGGAACACCAGGGGCCCAGTCCGCTCCTGAATTGCTGGGTCGAGATACGCCGAGAGCACCAGGTCCTTAAGGAGCTCAACATTGAGAAAATCGGGGTTCGCTTTCCCGGCAAGCGCACCATACCGTGGGTGTTTCGGATAGTGGGCGACCGTTATCCGCTCCCATACCTTTGAAATCCATCGAAACGACGGGGGCACAAGCGCGGCATACCCGAGGAGAACCTCCCGCTTCGGCGGATTGTAAAAGAAACTATCGATACACACCGTCCGAAACCACGGAATGCCGGCGTACTCCCCGAGGCTTTTTCCCGTGAACTCCTTTTGACTCTTGTAGCTCTGCTTGTAGACGAGCCCCTTCCAGCCGGGAAAGGCCCATGTGCTGGTCCCAAGAAAGAGGGATGGGGGTAACGAAGCACCGAGCGGGTCCCATAGGTCTTCTGCCGAAGCTGTCGTAAGGAGCTGATTCAAAGATTTCCTTCCCACGGATACCAGAGACAGTTCCCTGTCAGACGAGATTACCGCGATATGGTGAAGTTTGTACGGGTATTCTTGGTTAGGTCAACCTTCACAGTTGATGGGGTGATTCGGTATCGACTTGATCGAGCTTTCACGGTGTACGTACCAAGGGGTAAATTCGCAACAGAGTAAGAGCCTTTTGAGTTGGTACGGGTGGTTCGCCGGGTGGTCACCCCATTTTTTGGGGTAATGATCATGGAAACCCCCGCAACTCCCCTGCCACTTCGCTTGACCGAGCCAGTAATTTTGTACAGCTGTTGTCCCTGCGCCATCAGGACAGCCGCATACGCATCAACGATTCCTCCTGATACCGTTTTTCTTGAAAGGGACGGCACGGCTTTGGCGGTCGAGATCATAATGCTTCGAATAAGAGTACTGGTCGCCAACGGATTTGCTGCCGCAATCAGTGCGGCAACCCCACTGATATGTGGTGCCGCCATAGAGGTGCCCGACTCATACCCGTATTGGCTCACCCCACCTATCCTTGGCTCGGTACTCAAGATCGCCGATCCAGGCGCCCCTATGTCAACGCTCGTGCGGCCATAATTGGAGTAATCAGCGAGGGTGCCATTAGAATTCGTCGCGGCCACCGAGATAATGTTGGGAAGGTCAAAACTAGCGGGATACGTGGGGGAGCGATCGTTGTTACTCGTATCGTTTCCAGCGGCGGCGACAAGTAAGATCCCCCTCTCTGAAGCTCGCGAGATAGCGCGATAAAGTGAGTTCGTATACTCACCGCCAAGCGACATATTGATCGCCACTATCGGGTATCCTTGGTCCTTTAAGGTGACGGCATAGTCAATCGCGCGAACAAGATCAGAATTATAACCGGAGCCAGCGCCATCCAAACATTTTATTGCGATAACCTGAGAGCCCCATGCGACGCCGATACCACCTATCGCGTTGTTTCCACCCGCCGCGATAGTTCCAGCCACGTGAGTTCCATGCCCATTATCATCGAGGGGTTCGCCATCGTTGTTCGCAAAATCGTATCCGTAATAATCGTCCACCAAACCGTTACCATCATCGTCAACCCCGTTGTACGGAACCTCGCCTGGATTCTTCCAGATTGAGGCTTGCAGATCGTCGTGCCCGTAGTCGATCCCTGAATCAACCACGGCGACGAGGGCGGACGCAGATCCGATCGATACATTCCAGGCGTCAACTGCCGAGGTACCAACGGCGGTAGAGAGTCCGTATTGATCGGAAAAACGGGGGTCGTTAGGGGTCAGAAATGAGCGCACCTTAGTATCGACCTCAATCGATTCTATATCTGAACGACCGGTCAAAGCTCTCAGCTGTTCATTGTTCAAAACAACAGCCACCGAATTGTCTCTTGGTAAGAGAGCCGCGGGTGTCGCGCCATGAAGATCGGGGGCTCTCTGTACCGAGAGCGCTCCAACGTTAAGGGCGGCTGTAGCGCGAAACTTTACGATGTACCGGTCACCGTCCGCGGCCGCGTTACCCGCGCCCAGCAACACGATGATAGAGCCACACACCCAACCAATAAACCTACAACATGTCTCGCTGGTTCGATGCACCCAAGCCATCCCGATGAAGGCAGACTTCCCTAGTATACCGAAAGACCGCCGTACTTCCTACGATGGCGTTATCCCTGAGCCCCGGCTCGGGACTCTCGACGGGCCTTAATAACTTCGATGACAGCCGGCATGATTGAGATCACAATAATGGCCAAGATAACCATCTTGAAATTATTCTGTACGAGAGGTGTCGTCCCGAAGAAAAACCCAGAATAGGTAAATAGTGAGATCCATAACAAAGCGCCAGTTATATTATACACTGCGAACTTTGCGTACGACATCGTTCCAACACCTGCCAAGAATGGGGCAAATGTTCTAACGATAGGAACAAAGCGGGCAAGGACAATAGTCTTTGAACCGTACTTCTCAAAAAATCGGTGCGTGCGTGAGAGGTACTCCGGCTTGAATACTCGAGAGTTCTTCCGCTCAAATACCGCAGGACCCATCCGTCTTCCGATAGAGTAATTTACGGCATCGCCCACAACAGCTGCGATGAACAGAAGGATAGCGAGTAGGTTGACGTCAAATGCCCCCTGGGCGGCGAGAGCGCCCGCTGCAAAAAGAAGGGAGTCTCCTGGGAGGAATGGCGTTACGACTAATCCTGTTTCACAGAAAACGATGATAAAGAGGATCACGTAAGCCCAGGTCCCATAATTCTGGGCAAGCTCGGTAAGGTGCTTATCAATGTGAAGAAAGAAGCTGATGAAGGTTGTGACGTATTCCATAAGTACCTCGGTCGGATAAACGGCCCGGGGCTACTAAAACGATCACAAAAGCCCCGCCGCTAGAGTCTTGCATAGTAAGAGCTGGGGGTCATCACTCTAGCTTTCATCAACAGGGGGTGAAAATGAGGGCGCCTTCGATATCGCAGGCGCGATTGGAGGGTCGAGGGTTGCGGCAAGCCGGCGAGGCCGCCGGCCCTCCAGGTACAATTGTCGCGGGTTACGGGTGAATCACATATCTATCGCGGGAACGATTGGAGGATC
>JBIIEK010000140.1:0-7938 GCA_044237895.1 Bdellovibrionota bacterium | reverse complement strand
GATCGCTCGCTCAATAGCATTAACGCAAGCATCACCACGAATCAGACCTCAAGCTTTAGCCTCTCTAACTCAAGCTCAAGCGTTGACCGCTCGCTCAATAGCGTAAACGCAAGTATTACGACTAATCAGACCTCAAGCTTGAGCCTCTCCAATTCCAGCTCGAGCGTTGATCGGTCCCTCAATAGTGTTAACGCTAGTATCAGCACAAATCAGGCCTCAAGCCTGAGCCTCTCTAAGTCCTCCTCAAGTATGGACTTTGAGCTCGATGACGCTACGCAGAAGATCTCCTCAGCTTCCAACCGAATTAGCAGCCTCTCTTCTCAATCGAGCAAGGGGAACCTCGATGTGAGTAGTGGTTCGACGATACCACACACGGATCTCAATCTTGACGAGCCATTTAAGACGATCCAAGAGTTTGTCTCGGCACTCGATATTGATTACACGTCCAATGTTGATATCGAGCTCTCAGATATACGGCTGGCCTATCGAGCATTAGAGATTAACGGTCTTCTTACCGGCGTGAGATACAAGGGAGAAAATGTTGTAGAGAAAGGGCAGGGTGAGGAGGCATCTCTTACCGATCAAGAACGCGCAACTAAGATGGGAATGAGGCTTGGATCCTCAGAATCATCTCGAGACGTTGATGCGATTCGCGCGGACATCTTGGCGCAAATTGCGCAGAGATTCGGCCCGTTCGATCCAAATGCGCCATTCCCACTAGCGGACTATCTCGACTCGAACACTCCGCTCATCCCACCTATCTCGAGCAGCTCGTCGCCGAGCGGAACAACCCAAGGCGGAACGACGATCGTCCAGAATTCAAGTCAGAGGACCCTACTCACGCCACCCGCTTCGACGGGACCACCTGGCGGGACGGGAGACTCTGAAAAGTAGTGATGGTTAACAGGTAGGATGAACCCCTATCGAGCGACTGTATGTATACGCGTGTATATATATAGTCAGCTTTCTATGCCCGGAGGGGGTAAGTGCCTGTAATGTCAGCAGCGACTTCTTTAACCGTGGTTTATAACGCGACCCTGCCTCCGCCTAGGTCCACCACCTATTTCAAGGGGTGCATCCGTAGTGCCCTAGCCCCCATCCAAAGAGATACTTATGGAGCACGCCCTTTTTCGAGAGAAGACTTTTCGTGACGCCTGCGAGAGCGTTGTTGGTCCGTGCAACGGATTCTCGTTCGAAGACCGTTGGGAGAAAGAGACTCCAGACTTTGCTCGCGTGATCTTAAAGCAAACATCAGAGCCACGTCCCCGAATCCTCGATTATGGATGCGGAGTCGGTCGCCTCTCTCGGGAGATCATCGTCCAACATCCCCAGGCTTCAGTCGTCGGAATTGACGAGTCCCCTATCCAACTCAATCATGCTCGAGAGTACGTAAATAGCGATCGCTTCTCCGCGATGTTTCCTTATGAATTAGAAGGTACCTTTGATATCGTGTATTGCGTGTACGTTTTACAGCACGTCCCTGCGCTCGATCTTCGAGGCGCGATTGCTCGAATTCACCACCGATTAAAACCAGAGGGCGTCTTCGTCTATTGTTCATCCGATACACGGATGTCAGTGCGATGGGACTCAACAACTTTCTTTGATGACCGATTTCTCGGTGTTAACATTCGCGCAGAGGTAGAGAAGCTTTTTGAGCCTATCGGTCCACTCTTTGACCAAGAGACCCTCATTAACAATCCCGTGCTTCATAGAATGATCCTCGGGTGTGATGCCAGTAGAGCTGGCTTAGCCGTCAGCCCAACAGCCCTCGCTCATCCAGCTATACTCTATCGGCCACGGCCGATCTCAAGCCAGTATTTCGATGTCCCGCCTCTACGGTCGTTTAAGTAGTTTAATCGCAGCCTCTTGGACGAACTCCACGTTGCAGCTATACCTGCGGCCGGCGAGGCCGCCGGCCCTCCAACGAACCCGCGAAATCAAACGCATCAAACATTTGTACCCGTGGGCACCGAGAGCGGTGCCCCTCCAATTGTATTCCACGTTATATTTGTACGTGCGGCCGGCGAGGCCGCCGGCCCTCCAACGAACCCGCCACATCAAACGCATGAAACATTGCTATCCGTGGGCACCGGAGACCGGTGCTCGTCCAAATTCATTCCACGTTACATGTGTACCTGCTGGCGGCCCTCCAACGAACCCGCAGCGATTATGGCTGGGCTCTAATCGTACACGCTCATCTGTATCGGTTCAGGTCGAGCGTTTGGCGCCTCTTTCTTTGATTCTTTTACCACCGGTTCGGCCGGTCGGGGCTTATCATCATCGTAGAAACACGTTCCCCCTTCGAAGTAGAGTCGGATCCGATCCGATACCACCTTCGGAGTAATCATATCGAGACACTTTGGTATGAGAAGACCACGCTCAGCTTTTGCTGTGATAGTGCATAACTGTTCAGGATACGGTTCGAATCGGTGCTTCTGTTCACAGCGGGTTTTTCCGCACCCCCCAGTCTCACAACATGGGAGCATTCCGTTCGTATGAATCACCTGGTGACCTTCGTAGGCGTACCATTGGTACGGCTCTCTTCCCCCAGCGACGATAACAGCTGCCCGCCACGGAGCTCGCCGACGTCCCTGCCTATCAAACGGCCGAACGGGGGTTGCCGCCGCGAGGTCCATCAAAAATCCCGGAGCCCCAAGAAACCCTCCCGCATGATGCATCAGGCGAATAAGTTGCCGAAGGTCGGTTTTACCCACGAGATCGATTACTCCCTCTAGGCGGGGATGCTCCTCACTCGCAAGACCGACCTGAACGAAAGTTATTTTTCCCTTGAAATCATCGATGACCCGTTGATATCGGCTAGGATGCCACCACGCAGCGCTTTCAAGATCCGACCCACCGGTCTGAACGAGCCAAAACGTATTGAGGTTTCCCATCTCCTCAACCTGACTGATCCAACTGCGCTCTAGGTCCGACAGAGTAATAACTCCCCGTTGCTCGCCAATCGGAATCACGTTCGAGAGCCCAAGCTTATCCGCGATATCGTGTGAGAGGCTGTGAATTCGATGGTACGCGTTGATGTTTTTCAGAGTCTCTGACGCAGCGAAATATCCCTTTCGGGAACAGTGCACCACCTGGATCTCAGTATCATAGCAGATAATTTTTATCTTATGTTCCGGCAGAGGGTATTCGTTAGCCTCAACTTCACTTTCGCCATCATAGGGGACGGCACGCCAATCGAGGCGAGTGAGGTGTTGGTTCTGATTCCAGATTGCCATTCCTTTCGTATACACATCGACCTCGAAAGCGCCCATGGAATTGAGCTGGAGATCTCGAATGGCAGCCGTTAACAGAAGGGCATCCGTGAGCCCGTCCAAATTAACAAAGAGTAACTTCTTTGCACCCATATGCCCTACCCGCGTCGCTAGATCTTAGGCCCCGGCGCCCTCGACGCCGGATAATCGATTACGTGTCCTGACACTGCCTGCTCTAGAAAACTTTCGAATTCCCCGATTACGTTCGAATTCTCGTAAAGGATGCCGCTCTTCTCCTTCAAAACGCTCCGTAGGTCCGCGCGGTACCCCTTGTTCCTCCCCAGCTCCAGAGCAATTTCACAGTAATGCTCGCTATCTCTCGCGATCAGCTCATCAACCCCCATCTGCTTGTAACACGCGTTACTTATCCGACCGCGCAGATATTGACTAGGCAATGTAACAACCGGGGTTCCGAATGAGAGCGCTTGAAGAGTCGTGCTTCCACCGCCGAAATGAATAGGGTCTAGCATGACATCAGCCATGTTAACCATTGCGAGAAATCCCTGATGGCTCTGCCGAGGGCAAATGACGATGCGATTCATGAGATCCGACAACGTTCTATTGAAACGCTCTTTAATGAGCGTTGTATGAAACGCGCTCGTCCCCTCGATGAGGAGAAGTTGGCCATTCGGGTCGCCCTCCAACACTCGTCTAAATATGTCATCAATATCTGGATGGAGCTTGAAAAGGGTTTGGGGACATACATAGAGAGTTGAGTCGTTGCTAATCCCGAAATGATCGCGCCCAAGCGACACCTCTAACTCGGGTCTAAGGTAGAATGTATTAAGTGTAGGAAGCCTCACGCATCGCTCTGAGTAGTGCGCTGAAGAATCCTCAACCTCTAGGTGGGTTGAAGACACGAAGTAGTCCATGTTCGGCACACCGGTTGTCAATGGGTGTCCCCAGGTGACCGCTTGAACTGGGGCTAGGCGGGCGAACGAGAGGAACCATGTCAACGGCTCCATGCCTATATCGGTATAATACATCACATCTAGCTCGAAGTTCGCGATTATCTTGCGCGCGTCCTCGAGTCTCAGCGGTATCCGAACCTCCTTATCTACCCGGTCCCTGAGCCCCTTTGGGACTCCGTTAAACACAGGTAGTGTGTGGAAGAGATAGATCTCGAATCTATCTCTATCGAGGCGCGCGAAGTATTCTCCCCAAAGAACTCCGATCGTGTGTCGAGAGAGGTGTCGACTACATACGCCAATCCTAATCTTTCCGGGCTTACGGGCCCTCCCTATGTGCGGTGCGATGTAATCCAAAGTGGGGCAAATCTTGAGGAGGGTTTGTGAGGTCTTTTCTTGAATCTCTCGGTCATTTCTGCCGTGATACGCGAGGTAAAAGTTAGTAGCTCCAATCTGCCCAAGGGGGTCGGTAACCTGGCCCGGATGATTCGCGAGATCATCAAGCTCAGCTAGTATCTGTGCCCGACTCTCCTCGGTCTGCTCGACGGTATCCATAATAGCCGGGATAACGATCGCTTTGCGAAAACGAACTCCCATCTGGTCCGGCTGTACAGTTAAGAGCTCATCACAAAGAGCTCGGGACTCCTCAAATGAGCCATCCGTCGACAAGATGCAGGTAAGATTCGCCTTGGCGTCGACATTACCGGGAAACGCCTCTACGGCTTTCTTATATGCCGCTATTGATTTCGGGGTGTCCGACATATCTCGGTAGATACTTCCAAGTTCGTTCCATGCGTGCGTAGCTTGCGGATCGATTCGGACCGCTCGCTTCAAAAGGATTAGAGCCTCGGAATCCACTCCCACCTCGCGGTAGAGCCGCGCGAGGGTTCGATACGAGTCTACATGATTAGGCTTTTCAGCCAGGGACCGATAAATAAGGCTTCGGGTCGCATCATACTCCTTACGGGCTAGTTTGATGGTAGCGAGGTTATTAAGCGCCTCAACGTATCGTGGGTGTATTTGGAGCGCTTGATTGTAGGCATATTCAGCTTCATTCAGGAGGTCTATTCTTTGCTGAACAAGGCCAAGCGCTAGCCATCCCTGCGCATAACCTGGAGAGAGCTCGACACACCGATTGAGGGCCTTGATCGCTTTTTCAAGATTGTTAGTGCTGTTGTAAAGCATTCCAAGAGCACGAAACGCGGACTCATTTCGGGGTTGAATAGCGATAGCTTTTTCAAGGTAGTCTTCAGCGTTACGATAGTCCCCAAGCTGCCAACAGGACATGCCAAGCGATACTAATAGTGGAACTGAGAGCGGCTCCTCAACGAGCAGCGCCTCAAAAAGCGGGCGAGCGGTAGCAGCGTCGCCACTATTATAAAGAGCGATAGCCTCCTCGAAAGTCGGTTTTTTTCCCTGATATGCTAGCTCTGACACCATACCCATACATTATCGCTATTCTAGGCACCTACTCAGGACGCATGAATACAAACTCACTCCCTTCTCGCCCAACCCGATGAGTCACTCTTCTTATTCGGTCCGTTTCTTCGGGAAGAAATTTAAGTCCGGTCTTGGTTAACCTATCAATCCACAATTCTCCCCAGCTATCTCCAACGCTCTCAAATTCTGGTGGAGGGGTAACCACAAGAACTCCTCCCTTCGCTAAATTGTTAACGATAGTTGTTGAAAAGTTATCCGCGGCTCGGCCGGCGTAATCTAACGCGCTGCCTGTCCAGATGAAATCGAACTTTGCGGGCGACTTCCAGTACGCCCTCGAGAGATCAAAGAGCGAAAGGCGCGAGCTGGGGAACTCCTCTTCCGCAAAGAGGATCTCGGTCTCCTCTTTTAGTCCGTATATATCAACGCCACTACGATACATCGAGGTGAGGAGATCTTTCTGCTTACACCCGATATCCAACATCATCTGAGGTCTAAATCGCTCCACAATATACTTAGCCAGCAGCACACTATCGCGAACCTCGATAGATTTATCGAATTCGTTGTTAGTCTTTTGGTTATTATACCCGAGCAATCCTCCACCGTAATACATCGAGATCCTATCGCAGACCATTTGTGGTGTAAGCATCGTCTGGCACTTTCCGATCTGCAGAGTGTCAGATACCTGCACTGGCGAGACACACGTGTTCTCGTCCTTTGGATCGTTATCGCCAACTTTTTGACAACGGCTCTTCCAGCATCCACCAGTCGGACAACACGGTAGAGCTCCAACGGTGTGCATGAACTGATGATGCGGGTACGCCTCCCAGTGCATCGCTTCTCGTCCACCCGCAAGAACTATACACGGACGTTGGGCTGGTAGCTTTCTTCCCGCGAGATCAAACGTTCGCATAGGAACCGCCGCAGATAAGTGCATCGCGAAGGTGACCGGACATATAACGCCTACCGCGTGGTGCATCAGACGGATGAGCTGTCGAGCAGTTGTTTTTCCAACCAGGTTTACGCACCGCTGGAGGGGCGGATGAAAATGGGAGGGGTCGCCGCACTGCACAAAGAGGATTCGACCCTGAAAATGGTCAATAACGGCCTGGTAGGAATCTGGATTCCACCATTTTGCAGTGTAGTCGTACTTACCACCCGAGAATACAAGCCAAAAATTTTCGGTGAAGCCGAGCTCGTGAACCTGGCTTATCCATCCCCGCTCATCAGCAGAGAGATGAATATCCCCCTTAAATTCGGTTACCGGAACACGAACGCCTAGCTTATGTTCAAAATCCTGCGCGTACCCGTGAATAAAGTGATAGGCGTTCTGGTTACTGCGATGAATGGACCCAACGTAGTTACCATCGTATCCCACATCGTGAATCTCGATATCCGGGTCTTCTATCTCAAATTTTAAATCTCGTGTCGGAACGAGTATCTCTCGTTCGTGAGACGGCTCCTTCTGATCACCCAAACGGGAGACCTTGTAGGGCAACTTAGTAACGTAAGGATTATTCTCCCAAATCTCTCCCACGGAGGTATAGGCGTCCGTGATGAACTCGCCAGGATGAGCGCGGTGAAGATCTCGCACCGCGGCGGTCATCATCATGATATCCCCCGGCGAAAGGAGATTAATGAGTACTACCTTTCTCTTTTTCTTTAAGATCTCAACCATATCAACGCAGCAAAACGTTTCTGTGTTCGTACACTCTACGTCCGACCAACAACGCTACGACTTACTACGGGAGACTTCGGGAACAACAACGACGGGGGCGCGGCCAACGTGTCTACTGCCGCGTAGATAGGGCCCCTCTAATGTCCTATATCGACTGAACAGAGATTGGGCTTAAGAGAATTTTGTAGGGCCAAACCTTCCCCGCAGCGAGGATGCGACAAAGCTAGCGTTTTCAGCTACTTAGAAAGCCTCGCCCTCGACCAACAAGGGGCACTCAAAGACCAAACCGAGAGCGAAGCCAGCCCCTATTCTTGAGCACTGCCCGCCCCCTAGGGACCTCTCCCACGACAATTCGACCCGTCGCCAAAGAGAAGGGCCGCCTGCGGTTTCCCGAGGCGGCCCTGAGCGTATCTCCTGAGAGATCCTACTTACCAGTTCAACGCACCGGCTGTCTGATACTCAGTTACTCGTGTCTCGAAGAAGTTCTTCTCCTTTCCGAGATCGATCGTCTCACTCATCCATGGGAACGGATTCTTTGAGCCGTATTGAGTCTGCAATCCGATACGCTCGAGACGTCGGTCAGCGATGTACTGAACGTAGTCACGGACCATCGGCGCAGTTAGCCCGAGAATTCCACGAGGTA
>JBIIEK010000212.1:0-4761 GCA_044237895.1 Bdellovibrionota bacterium | reverse complement strand
AAGACCTCACCCCGGATTTTGCATCAAAGATGCATGCTGCCTTCAAGAAGGTTCGTGATCATTTGGTGAATTGCGACCGGCTTCTTACCCGCAATCGTATCTTTATCGATCGTATGTGCGACGTAGCGGTCATGACAGCAGACGAGGCTGTGAGTTACAGCCTCACAGGACCGATGCTCCGAGGATCGGGTGTGAATTACGACATTCGTAAAGCCTTCCCGTATTCGAGCTATGAGGAGTTTGATTTCGAAGTTCCCCTCGGCTCGAAAGGGGACAATTATGACCGGTTCCTCGTGCGTTTCGCAGAGATGGAGCAGTCTCTTCGCATCTGCGAACAGGCTATCGCTCGTATACCAGACGGAGCGATCGCGGTGAGCGATCCTCACATCGTGCTGGCCCCGAAGGACGAGGTCTACAATTCAATTGATGGCATGATCAATCACTTCGAGCTCGTTATGTACGGAGTGAAGCCGCCGAAGGGGTCTGTGTATCATGCGGTTGAGGGCGCTAATGGCGAATTGGGCTTCTACGTAGTGTCTGATGGTAGCGGGAAGCCGTATAGAGCGCACGTGCGTTCGCCGAGCTTTATTCACATGGGTTCGATGAGGAAGATGCTCTTAGGAGCAAATATCTCGGACCTCGTACCAACGTTTGGAATGATCAATATGATAGGTGGTGAGTGTGACCGATAGCGCACAAGTTTTTCATATCAGTACGCGGGCTGCTTCCGCTCGCCGTGAACCGCTGACTCTTTCGGATACCGCCGAGAAGCGCGCGCAAGAGGTGATAGTCCAGTATCCCCAAAAGCGTTCGGCAGTCATGCCTCTCTTGTACATCGCCCAAGAGGAGACGAAATATATTACGCAGCAAGCGGTAGATTGGGTGGCTTCGAAGCTTGATATGCCCCCGGTGCAAGTGTGGGAGGTCGCAACCTTCTACACGATGTACTACAAGAAGCCGGTGGGTCGTTATCACGTCCAGATCTGCAGGACGTTGCCCTGTGCGCTGCGGGGCGCTCGAAAAGTTTCCGAGTTCTTCCATAAGCGGCTTGGCGTTAAGCCAGGAGAGGTTTCCGCAGATGGTATGTGGAGCTTTGAGGAAGTAGAGTGCCTCGGATCGTGTGGAACTGCGCCGATGTGCCAGATCAATGACGTATTTTTCGAGAACCTCACTGACGACAGGATGGAAGCCATCGTAAGTCGAATTGAGAAAGAGCAGCCTGATCTTCGCTTCTCCACCATCCGAGATGAGTTGGGAGCGGGGCTTGCAGGGTCTCCAAAATCTGAAATCATTCAATCGTAGAGCAAACACCATGTCTGATGCCGGAGCTCCTAAACAACCTGAACTCGTCAATGTCCTGATCGATGGCAAGGCCACGCAGGTGCCCAAGGGGACCAACGTGATAGAAGCTGCCAAGACTCTTGGGGTTGATATTCCTCACTACTGTTACCACCCACACCTCTCCATCGCCGGTAATTGCCGCATGTGTCAGGTTCAGGTGAAAGGGCAGCCGAAGATGACGATCGCCTGTAACACTCCGTGCGCCGAGGGTATGGATGTCGCAACGCATCATTCGAGCCAGGATGTAGCGAATGCGCAAGCAGCGACGCTCGAGTTTATTCTCATCAACCATCCGCTTGATTGCACCGTGTGTGATCAGGCTGGGCACTGCAAGCTCCAGGATTATCACTTCGAGTACAATGCTCGCTCGAGTCGTTTCCTTGAAAGCAAGGTGCACAAGATCAAGGCGTTGCCTCTCGGTCCCACCGTTATGTTGGACGGAGAGCGATGCATTATGTGCACTCGGTGCATCCGTTTCTGCGATGAGATTACCGGTACCTCCGAGTTGGGGATGCTGAATCGAGGGGATCAGTCCGTTATCGCGGTAAGCCCCGGAAGAGAGTTGGATAATCCGCTTGCCGGTTCCGTTGTGGATCTCTGTCCGGTGGGCGCGTTGACCCATCGCCAGTGGCGCTTCAACACCCGTATCTGGTTTACCAAGCAGACTGAATCGATCTGTCCTGGATGTTCAACAGGCTGTAACGTCAAGGTCGCTGAGCGTGATGGCGAGATTGTTCACGTGAAGGGGCGACGAAACGATGCCGTTAATAAAGAGTGGTTATGTGATGAAGGGCGCTACGGCTTTGGCAGATTCCTCTCAAAAAATCGCATCGTAGAACCCTATGCGAATACAACCAGCGGCGAGAAGCGCTCTGTGTCTCTTTCGGAGATCGTTACCGGCCTCAAGAACACCATAAAAACTCTGACAGTTCTGGTAAGCCCTGATCTCACCTTAGAAGAGTACTACCTTTTGAAGCAGATTCTGCATCGCACTTCCTCAGTTGGACGAATAGTGATGCCGACTTACAAGCGAACGCTCGATAAGGTTCAGCAGATATTGGTAAGTCCAGACTACGCGAGCAACCTTGCTGGCGCCAAAGCCGTTGGGCTGGTTGGAGAGGATGCCGAGGGAGACTATCGTGACGTTCTCGCAAAGATACGTCGAAAGGAGATCGAGAATATCCTCGTGTTGGGCGATAGAGCGATAGGGTCGAGTGATATCGATGAAGCGCTCCTTGAGGGGCTTGCTGCTGCTCGTGTGTCCGTAGGTGTTTTGACTGATGCGGATTCAAAGATCGCGAACGTACTCGGAGCGGTAGTTCCGGGGCGAAGTATTCTAGAGAAGTCTGGTCTTCTCGTGAATGGGAAGCGCCGCGTACAGTATGCCCAGGGAGTTGTGCAATTTCCTGATGGTTCGATTCCTGAGTGGCGATTCCTCGCGCTTGTGGGAGAGGCTGCTGGCGCGAAGATTCTATCGTTTAACGCGAGCCAGGTCGGTGATCGTGAGGTTACTCGTTGGTACCTTGGAGCTGATCCGTTGGTGTCCAGCATGGGTCTTACGATAGCCCAGATAAAAGATGGTGGTGTGCAGCTCCCCGTAGTGTCGAGGGAAGTGCGCGTGGATTCACAGTCTGTCGAGTCAGCGGGAGCGTCCCCAGCGGCGTAATTATAGTATGGTTGAGCTCTTTGTTTTAATCCTTAAGGTTATATTTGTAATCAATCTAGCGCTTGGGCTTGGTTCGCTCTGCACTTGGCTTGAGCGAAAAGGTTCCGCCCTTATTCAAGACCGGGTTGGAGCTAATCGCGCAGGGGCGTTTATCGTGTCGGCGAATCCAGTGGTAAACATTCTTCTGGCGCCGGTGCGTATGATGGGATGGCTCGGTCTGATCGGCACCTTTATGTGCGATCCCATGAAAGGCATCTGGAAAGAGGATTTCATTCCGGAGGGTGCGTCTAAGTTTCTTCACGGGCTTGCGCCCATCGTTGCCGTGCTGCCAATTATGTTGGCATTTGCGGTGCTCCCCTTGGCTCCTGATTTCTACGCGTGGGGATACTACATCCATCCTCGGGTTGCGCCGATTGACGCCGGGCTCCTGTTCGTTTTGGCCATGGGATCGGTGGCTGTGTATGGCATAGCTATCGCGGGATGGACCGGAAATAATACGTTCTCGCTACTCGGGTCGCTACGCGCTGTTGCGCAGATGATCTCGTACGAGCTTCCGATGGGAATGGTCTTTGTGGCTCTCATCGTGGTGTATGGCACCCTTGATGTGTACACCATCGTAGAAGAGCAGCAGGAGCTTCTCTGGGGAGTGCTGCCAAGATGGGGCATCGTGATGCAGCCGGTGGGCTTTGTCATCCTTCTGCTCGCGGGAATGGCGGAGACGAAGCGGGGGCCTTTTGACCTCCCTGAGGCTGAGTCAGAGCTGACTGCTGGTTACTTTACCGAGTATTCTGGAATGAAGTTCCTTCTCTTCTGGTTGGGAGAGTTCGCTGAGATAGCCCTCTTCGCACTCTTACTCGCGCTGCTCTTCTTTGGCGGATGGGATATCCCGTGGGTAACCCTTCCGAAGGGTGTTTGGTGGGCCGCTCTTATCGGGCACATGGTTTTAATGGCGAAGGTTGTTTTCTTCTGCATGTTGCAGATCGTCATCCGATGGACGTTGCCTAGATTCCGATACGATCAACTTATGAACTTGGGGTGGAAGATGTTGTTGCCTGTGAGCATCGCCAACCTGGTGGTAACGGCTGTAGCCAAGGTGATGCTATGAGTTTTATAGGGTTCGTTCTTTCGGCGATTGCGGTCGCGTCAGCGCTCGGAGTAGTGGTGTTTCGAAATCCTCTTACAAGCGCCTTCTCTTTGGTGGTGAATCTCCTCGCTATGGCGGGACTCTATGCGACGATGGAGGCGCACTTCCTCGCGGTCACTCAGGTTGTTGTTTACGCTGGGGCGATCATGGTCCTGGTGCTCTTCGTTCTAATGCTTCTAAACCTCAAATTCGAGTCGAAGCGTAGATTCGGCATCTTTCGAACTGCTATGGCTGTTGGAGCCGGCGTTCTCATGTTTGCGATGATTGTTCCGCCGATAATGGCCCATTTTGAGACACTCTCGGCATTTACGTTGAGTGAAAATATGGTGAAGTCTGAAGGGAGCGTTAAAGCTATCGGGACAGAGCTGTATGGCAGATACATGGTTCAATTTGAGCTTTCTTCCCTTGTGCTCCTCATTGGAGTTGTCGGGGCGGTGATGCTCGCAAAGAGAAAGACATCACAGTTAGGCCCACGTGATGGTGGCACAGGAGGAGCGCAATAATGGAACCAGTTCTCTCATATATTGGGCTCTCCGCGCTTCTGTTTACTATCGGGGGGATCGGATTGTGTCTTCGGCGCAATGCGATAGTTCTCTTTATGTGCGTTGAA
>JBIIEK010000248.1:0-3213 GCA_044237895.1 Bdellovibrionota bacterium | reverse complement strand
GAAATGATGCTCAACGCCGTCAACCTCGCCTTTGTTACGTTCAGCAAATTGGTAGGAAATCTGGATGGACAGGTCGCAGTATTCTTCGTCATGGTTATCGCCGCCGCTGAATCGGCCATCGGCTTGGCGATTATCTTATCAGTTTTCCGGAGTGTAGCCTCGGTTGAGACGACAGATTCGGCAGAGCTTAAGTGGTAGGGAATAGAGACATGAATGATTCTCGTTTAGCACTCGTGGTTTTTGCTCCTCTTATCGGAGCGGTTCTAACGTATCTTTTGGGTAAGTCGACTCAAAAAATTTCGGGCGTTATCGCTTCAGCGGCGGTGATTGTTTCTTTTCTCTGTGTTGGTGCGCTCTGGGCGGATCTTCCGACGGCCGGGTCGTTCAACGTAACCTTGAGTTCGTGGCTCTCTTTCGGTGACGTCAGCCTGCCCCTGGAATTGTACTTTGACAAGTTATCCGCCGTGATGTGTCTGGTCATAACTGGGATCGGCGCGCTCATTCATATCTACTCGATAGGATATATGGCTCACGATGAGAGCCGACCTCGGTTTTTCTCGTACCTAAACCTGTTTATCGCCGCGATGTTGGTGCTCGTCCTCGGTAAGTCCTTGCCGACGATCTTTATCGGATGGGAGGGGGTCGGCCTCTGCTCATATCTTCTGATCGGATTCTGGTATACCAACCCGGATTTCGCATCCGCTGGCCGGAAGGCATTTGTGATGAACAGAATTGGAGATGTTGGCTTTATTGTAGCCATGGCAGTCCTCTATCACTCCTGTGGGTCCCTCGATATTACAGTGCTCGGAAAACCTGAGATGCTCGCCCGAATTCCGGCCGAACTCGGTTTTGTGGCTGGTATCGCGCTTTTCGTTGCTGCTACGGGAAAATCTGCTCAGTTACCGCTCTTTACGTGGCTTCCGGACGCGATGGCTGGGCCTACCCCAGTATCCGCGCTGATTCATGCGGCGACGATGGTTACTGCGGGCGTTTACCTTATGGCTAGAATGCACGGGGTTGTGGCGCTTGATCCCGCGGTGCCAGCTATCATCCTTTGGACCGCTTTGGCGACATCCGCGATAGCTGCAATTATCGCGATGAGTCAGAATGACATTAAGAAGGTATTGGCCTACTCAACGGTGAGTCAGCTCGGTTTTATGTTTATCGCAGTTGGCGTTGGGGCGTATGGGTTCGCACTCTTTCACGTAGTGACGCACGCGTTTTTTAAAGCATGCCTCTTCCTAAGTGCGGGTTCTGTTATTTACGGATGTCATCACGAGCAAGATATGCGTCGAATGGGTGGTTTGGCGAAGAGTATGCCGCTGACCTGCTTTGCGTATGGCGTATCTACTCTCGCTATCGCCGGCATCCCGCCGTTCTCAGGGTACTACTCGAAGCACGGGATACTTGATGCTATTCCGCTCACGTACAACGCGTACCTCCAACCGTGGCTTGGAGTGATAGGTTTGATAGCTACGGGTATTACGGTGCTCACAGCTTTGTATATGTTTCGCTCCTTCATTATGACTTTCATGGGGGAGTATCGAGGGCACGAGCATCCTCACGAGGCTCCGATGGTGATGACTGCTCCAGTACTGGTGCTCGCAGTGATGGCCGTTGTCGGGGGAGCTTTTCTCAGTCCGGTCTTTCTACCGTACCTCACTGGACCTCTTCCAAAGATGGGTCATCATGCCGCGACACATCCCGGGATGCTCGGTTATGTACTCGGAAGCCTTCCTGCATTAGCGGGAATCGGTTTGGCATTCTGGCTCTTTCTTATCAGCCCGACAGCCAAGGAGTTCTTGCGCAAGGTGTTTTTGCCACTGGAGAAGCTGTCTGAAGGGAAGTTCTTTGTCGACGAGGTCTATGAGATCTCTGTTGTTGCACCTCTCCAAAGTGTCTCGAGTGTGTCCAGCAAGACCATCGATCAGTCGCTCTTCCTAGGTGGAGGGGAGGCGATCGGTAAGATAAGTAGAGCTCTTGGAGAGCTCACCGCTCGGGTGACAACGGGTCAAGTGGGGACGTACGTCCTTCTCATGTTCTGTGCTGCCGCGTTTTTTGTTTATTTCTTTCTCCCGGTGAGGTAGCCCGATATGCCTACAGCTTGGCCTCCATTAAGCTCTTTAATCGTAATCCCTGCACTTGGCGCTTTGGGATGCTTGATCCCTCTCTTCTCCAAGAGATCCGATCCACACGGCAAGTTATCTCGACTCTGGTCGATGGGGATATCGATTCTTACACTGATAGTGCTCGCTGCTTTGGCTCGAGGAGCTACTATAGCACCGGGTTCCGTGCTTGCTCTTGAGGAGGCGCGTAGTTGGATTCCATCCCTGGGAATTTCGTATCACTTAGAGCTTGATGGGCTATCTTTTGTCTTCTGTCTTCTCACAGCGATTATTTCGCTAGCGGTGATTTCATGGTCGGCAAAACCCCAAGGTGCTGGGGCAGGGTGGTATTCGCTTCTTCTCCTAGCCGAGGCGCTTGTTATGGGAGCGTTCCTTGCGACCGATCTTGTGCTCTTCTATGTTTTCTTTGAGGCGATGCTCCTACCGGTGCTTGGCGCTATGGCGCTTTGGGGTGGTCCGAAGCGGCTTAACGCGGCTCTCAAGTTCTTAGTTTATACCATGGCGGGATCGGCCCTCATGTTCCTCTCGATTCTTTACCTAGGATGGCTTGGCAACACCGCCGCTCCGGGTGGAGTTGATGCCTTTAGTTTCGAGATAACGAACCTAGCAAGCAAAAAGCTTTTGAATAGTAGTCAGGAGATCTTTCTCGGTATCGCTTTTCTTCTCGCTTTCGCTATTAAAACGCCGATCGTTCCGTTTCATGGTTGGCTTCCTGATACCTATCGTGAAGCTCCTCACGGAGTGGCTGCCTTTACCGCTGCTCTTCTTGGGAAGGTTGGTATTTATGCCATCCTTCGCTTTATGTGGCCGCTCTTCCCCACGTTCATGACCGAGGCTGGCCCCTATATCGCCGCCCTCGGTGCGGTATCGGTGGTATTCGGAGCGCTTGTGGCGATGGCGCAGAGGGATATTCGTTCCCTTCTGGCGTACTCGTCGATTTCGCATCTCGGATTCTGTGTCTTGGGTCTGGCGAGCCTCTCTTCGATGGCGATGACGGGATCTATATTCCTCGCCTTTAGTCATGGAATCATCACAGCGGCGCTCTTCCTTACCTTTGGTACCATTATAGACCGTCAAGGTGTTCGAG
>JBIIEK010000067.1:0-13906 GCA_044237895.1 Bdellovibrionota bacterium | reverse complement strand
TTGATCATCCCTATCGTCTTATCTCGTTCTACGGTCTCAAGCGGCCCTAGAAATCCGACGCCAGCGTTGTTCACAAGAACATCAAGAGCCAGCCCCCTCTCCTGGACAACACGAACAACGGCATCAACGCCCTCTTCCCGAGAGAGATCAGCGACAAGCGGGATAACAGAACCCGCTCCTCTCTTCTCAATCTCTCTCTCCAATTCAGCGAGACGATCCCCGCGTCGAGCAACCGCCAGCACGGTAAAACCCTCGGCCGCGAGGGCACGACTAAACGCGGCCCCTATTCCAGAACTCGCCCCCGTTACGAGCGCGACGTGACCGTACCTATCTTTCAAAGAACCAGAGAGCATCCCCCACTCCGACTTACACGTTAGCCCCATGCGGGGAGGAGCATGATTCCGACCTGAATGAGCCCGACCAAAAATCCGAGCACACCCCCTAGGATCTCGATCGCTTTTAACTCACGAGCTGAGATCTCATAAATGAGCGACTCAAGCTTCGAAAGGTCGAAGGCTTCTATCTTGCCTTGAACAATCGCGCTCACATCGAGGCGGTGCTCTACGCGCTCAACAACCCGCTCCATAAATTGCGGAAACCGCTCCGCCATTTGACTCTGAAGAAGCTGCTTTATCTGACCGAGCAAAGGCCCCTGCAAGAAAGCTCCGATCATCGGATTCTGGGAGACCATCCGTTGCGCGAACAGCTCAACCTGCTCCGACAAGAATACAGAGGCTTCCTCGGCTGTTTCGGAACTTTGTAATGCTTGATGAATATCGTGCTGCGAGAAGAGATCTCGTTCGATCATCGCGCCGAGGCTAGCTGCGATCTCTTTTTGTCGCTTCGGAACGAGACCGTGAAAGGTAATCCCCATAAGCCTTGTGGGCTTATGGGGCCTGAAGATCATCCGAACCGCTATGTAATTCGTGATATATCCAATGAGCGCTGCGATCACAGGGATCGAGATCAGCGCCCACATATTAGAATGGGATGTCATCGTCATCGAATGTTACTGGCTCATCACGAACGGCTGGCGAACGTCCACCGTTAGCGGCTTTCGGAAGAGCGTCTGCTGTTGGGATACCCGCAAGCACATTGTTGTTAGCAGCCTCACCGCCGAAATCCATGTCAGCACCCTCACCTCGAGCGCCACCTACGAATTGAATCGTATCAGCGAGGATCTCTGTTGTGTACCGATCTTTCCCCTCTTTATCCTGCCACTTATTAGTGCGGATACGGCCCTCGACGAATGCCTGACGGCCCTTCTTAAGAAACTTTGCGCAGTTCTCTGCTGTTTTTCCGAACGTAACAACATTGTGCCACTCGGTGTGGTCAACCCACTGGCCACTCTGGTCCTTCTTGCGCTCACCTGTCGCCAACGAGAATCGGCATATCGCCATCTGTTGCGGGGTGTAACGAACCTCGGGATCTTTTCCCAAATTTCCCAACAAAATTACTTTATTAATGCCCATACTGAAGCCTCCACAAATATGTCCTGGGTAATCGGCCCCAACCCCTCAAAGGTTGCTTGAGTTCGCGGTTATAGCCCACTTTTTTCCCACCTCAAAGAGTTGTTTGGGAGTTCCTTGATGGTATTTTTAGCCATTCAAGCCCCCTTCTCTTTACGTCCTGGGCCCGTAAGGTAAACTACCACCAACCATGAGAATTTGCACGACAACCATACCTTTTTCGGGGATGAGCATACAGGGGATCGTCCCCCTCGACGCGCTCAATGCGCGCCTTAAGGAGGGCTCTGAGGGCCAGGAGATAGCTTTTCAGGCGGCTCCCACAGTGGCCATTAACCTCACCCGTACCCTTGGTGGTATCTTGGTTAAGGGTTCGGTCACCGGAACCTGCAAACAGGACTGCTCAACATGCGCTGACCCGGTAAGCCACACTCTCGACATCTCGATCGATTGGATACTTCAAACCTCAAGTGACCGCGCCGGCCCAGATGACGAACTTGATGACCCAGGCGTAATCGCGTACGAGGGGGACCACGTCGATCTTGAAGAGCACCTTCAAGAAGCCCTTATCTTAAATCTTAGTCCGTTCTGGCATCCATCCCGTGACGAGCACGACCACTGCTCCGTATGCCAACGCGACTGCTCGGTGAGCAGTTGGGAGAGCAAGAACTCTGCGAAAACCGAGAAGAAGGTCTCGCTCGGAGATCTCCTTAAAGGAGCTATGAATGGCTCCACAAAGCATTAGCTCCCGACAAGCCTCATTTGTCAGATAACCCGTCGCTTGTCTATTTGCCCTCCCCAGCACTTATGGGTTAGATGGACTCGTGCAGATAGTCTCTAAGCTCGGAATCCTCCTGTGTACATTTATTGGCGCTTCGACGATCGTGATCGCCGAGCCTTTAATCTCTGTGGTTCCACCCATTTTCCTTCTAGCAATACGCTTCACCCTAGCGGCGGCTCTTTTGGGGATAGTATTCCCGAGGCGTATCTTTCCGGTGAGCAAAGAGGCCTTTCACTCCGGGGTCGTCACGGGATTAGGTTTTGGCTTCGGCTCGGCTCTTTTGTACCTGGCCCTCCCCCACGTGAGGGCTGGAAAGCTTACGTTTCTCATTGCACTAGAGGTGGTCATCGTCCCTCTCGTTTGTCTAGCCATCTATAAACAGCGCCTTTCCTTCTTGGAGAAGGTCGCCCTGATCCCAGCCACGCTCGGACTGTGGCTTTTGTCGGGCGACACGACAACTTCGTTTTCATGGTGGGAGATCGTTGGACTCTCAAGCGCCTTTGCATATTCGGTGTACACCATCTCCCTGTCTCACCGAGCCTCAAGCGGTGGAGTGATGAGCAGGACGTTCGTCTCTTTTGTGACGATCAGTATACTTGCACTCGGCGTTTCGTATCTTTTCGAACCTGTCTCAGGGATCGTATGGACACGCCCAGCCGCGATCGGCCTTGCATATCTGGTCGTTGCCGGCTCGTTTATCCGATTTATAGTGCAGGCCTGGGCTCAAAAGTCGGTATCCGCGTCTTTTACAGCACTCACCTTCACCGCCGAACCGATATTCGCCATAGCGCTGAGCTACACATTTCTCGGCGAACGATTCACGCTCGCTCAAACCTGCGGCGCTGCCTGCGTTATCGCAGCGCTACTGATCGGAAACGCTCCGACCAACAATCGGGGCGATTCGATGATTCTTCCGACTTAACGTAAGACACGAGCGGCACCCGGCAACCCAGACAACCTCACGAAAGCGTTCCCCTTCCCCTCCACCGGGAGTGGCGCTCAGTACGAGTTTCTCGTATCTGAAATCAGGGGGTTAGCATCCCGAAAGCGAAATATATCACCACTTTGCGCCATCCCCACATAACCACCACAAGAGGCACCACTGAACGTCTCGTCAATATAAGGTTGGTAGCATGACAAGCCCAGTTTTAATGCGTCGCCCAGATCCGTCCCCTTTTCATCCGGGTCCTGTGGCCGCACCGAGTGAAAAACCTACTGAAAACGCACACGCCCCCGTGCACGTAGAACCAAAAGAAGACTTCCGTTCGCGCGCGATGCGTAACGCGACTGCTGGAGTTTCGAATACGGTCTTCGAAAGTATTAAAACCGACCTTATAGCCGTGCTCAACGACCAACGAATTCGAGGTCTCGCACCAGAGGAACGCATCGCGATTATCGAACGACAGATCACCAAAACAGCTCAAGCTAACAATGCATCCGAAGCACAGGCACGATCTCTCCGTGAAATCCTGATGGATCAGGAGCAGGCGATACAAGCTAAGCGCGCTCAAGAATTAGAGGAGACGGTTTCTCGATTGGCAATGACGATAGCCGCTAAGCCATTGGATCCAACAACGACGAAAGATGATCTTCATGCGGCCTTCAAAGAGATTCAAAAAGTAGCTGGCCCCGCGACCTCCGCTGAGGATATGAAGACGATCGCGGATCGTTTTGATTCCATTCGCGACAAAGAACGTGAAGCGATGATGTATCGCGAACTTCACGCGCTTGGGGTGAACTCAGTCGTCCTTGGCTCTGGGATCGATGTACAGGCAACATCGACCGCGCTCGCGAGTATTCGAGCTCGATATCCGGATGTGGAAGCTACCGGGGAGCAGATGCATAAAGCGTTTAAGAGCTTCTATGACAACGAGTATGAGCAACAACTCAATTCGTGCAATTTCGTATCCCGGCAATACTATCGCTCAAGATACGCGGCTTGCGCGGTTGGAAGCTCGATTGCGAGCTGCTTCTCGTGGGTCGGCGACGCCGCTGTAGGAGCTTTAAATGTTGGAAAAGGCGTTTATCGACTCGGTGCAGAGGCTACGAGCTGGGTAGGCGGTAAGATAGTTGACGCAGCTGACGCTACAGCTGATTTCGCTGTGCGGGTGTACAACGAACCCGGAGCGGTGTTGCAAGACGCTAAAGATCTCGTTGTTGCAACTGGTGAAGTTATCATTGATGGCACTATCGCCGTAGCGAAGGGTGCTAAAACTGCCGTGGTATGGGCTGGGGAGACGAGCGTCGCTGTGCTCAAAGGCACAAAAGACGTGGTTCTCGGTGTTGGGGCTGGACTTATCCACTCAACCATAGCGCTCGGCAGCGGCTTACTCGGTGCGGCCCAAGCCGTATTTGGCGCGAAGAGCTGGGAAGAGGCGTGGGGGGCTTTCTCCTCTAGCCTCGGAACAGCCGCTGAACATTTTAAGGGAGCGTATGGTGTCGTTGCCGCTGGTGCCGCGGCGACGCTCCAGACTCTCAAGACGTTTTCGGACTCCTTGGGAGTTTCAGGTGCCCTTGAATGGGTCTCTGACAAAGCATATCGAGGGCTCAAGGCGGTCGGATTATACGATCTCGGAGCGGGACTTGTGAAGACCGGTGCAGCGCTCGGCTACGGCCTGAGGGGTTCGTTTGAAGCTCTCTTTGGAGCGAAGAGTTGGAGCGAGGTTAAGCGCGAATTCTCCATGAACTTCAGTAGTGTTGGAGAGAGTTTTGCGTCTGCATGGTCGCATGCCTCCGGCGCGGCAAAAGCGACGTGGGGATTCGTCAAGGGGATCTCAGATAGTTTGGGCATCTCAGATCTCTTAATGGGTGGATGGCACGCAGTCACCGCCATCCCACACCTCGGGTTTGATTTTGGACGCGCCCTTGGGGGAGACCTCTCGTGGTCTCAACTTGGCTCGAATTTCATGGGGCATCTGAAAGGAGTCGGCATGGGCCTTGTTGGGGGGCTCGTATGCCTCGGTGAGGTTACGGGCATATTCGATCTCGGCAGAGCTATTAAGCACGGGACGTTGGGACTTGAAGCGTATGGACGTTACGCAGATAAAGAGGCTGCACAGCACGCGAAGGAAGCCGCTGTTAACGGAGCCTTCGCGGCACTATCGATCGGAAGCATCACCGCGACGGTAGCTACCGGTGGCGCAGCCGCTAGCTCCGTAGCTGCGGTTGCCGCTGGACGAACAACGGTCAAAGAGGCCGCCAAGGGCGTTCTTAAAACAGCCGCAAAAGAATTCTTGGAGCAAGAGGCTAAAGCGATAGGGAAAGCGGCCGTATCAGAGATGTCAACGCATGCCCTAGCTAAGGTTTCAGCATCAGAGGGAGGCGCTGCGATAATTAAACAGTTCGAGGCCAAGGCCCTCGCGCAGCTTGGCAGCAATGTTACTGAGCAGGAAACGAAAGCGGCCATCGAGAGAATGGCTCTGTCGCACGTCCTTAAACATGAAGCGGTAGAGTCTGCAACTGAGACAGCGAAGAAGGTCGCGATGGAGGTTAAAGAGAAGGGAGCGGACATTCTGACCACCGATCTCGTTGAACAGTCCGCTCGATCGATCTCTGAGGAGCGCACCGCGAAGCTCCTCAAGGAGCTCAAGCTCACCGACAGCGTGGACAATCTCACCTATGACATGCTCGTTGATATCAAAGGGGCGAAGCCAGATCAGGCATCTAAGAAATTAATGTCTCGGTATGGAGTCGGCAAGACCGAGGCAGACGACATGGTTCGAGAGATGCAAAAGGCGCTCAAGACCGATGCTTCTGACGGGGCGATGAAGAAGGTGCTTGAAGATGGTATCACGAAGCATGTTACGGAGGTCTTTGAGGCGGAGATGAAGGATTCCTACAAGACCACCTTCAAGAAAGGGATTATGGGGCAGGTCGACGAAGTATGGTCGAAAGAACTCAAGGAGGTCGCCGAACTTCAAGCAAAGAAGCTTGGAAAGACCCTCGATTCGTTCGCGGACGACCTTACAGAAGCCGCTTGGAAGGGGGCAAGGGAGGGAATAGAGAAGGCCACGCGAGCCGCCGTGCGCGAAGGCCTCGAGCGAGCGTTCAAACGATTTAGAGAGAAAGGCCACAAAGCTATCATCGTCGGCGGTGGGAGCGCCGCGACCGGGCACGGCGAGAGCCTCTCAGGAGATGAGAGCTTTGAGCTGTTGGATGACATCGCCAGAGCGGGACACGAAAAGAAGGCTGGGCTAGGCGGAGAAGAGGCTCTCTCGCGTCATTTCGAGGTTACAACCGCGGATGGCGAAAAGATTGTATACTTCGAAAGATTTGATCCAGCATCCAACAAATGGGTGGCGGCGGGCAGCTCCTTGGTATCCACTGCCAACTCCCAGAAGAAGGTAGCATAGGCTCTGTTGGAGCGGTTGCCACGTACACCTCGCGAAACCCGAGCACCCGCCCTCCACGCGAGGTAATGATGCATGGAGCCAGAAGGGGGGAAACAGAAAGACGGGGACTTTTTCTCTCCTTCGCAATCTCGTTAGGGATGTGCTGAGGAACCTACTATCTTAACCTCTCGCTTCAAATCTCTGGCGTCCCAACCGAAACGCTTTCGCATCGCCTCGTACATGTCGCACCGATCATCTCTCATCGTTCCGTAGAGCAGCATCAGGCCGGCAATCCCTTTTCTATGTACGATCGCCTCGAATTCCATCGCGGCTACCCCGTAGTCTTCTCCTGAGCCCTGAAAATCAGGGGAGCCCACTCCTTCGCTACGCTGAGCGAGATCGCGATACATACCGACAACGCTGCCTTTTGGGATCTCGGCAGCATACCTTGAAGCGTACCCCTCAAACCATGAAGCGAATCCTTCAGAACGCTTTCGATCTCCTCCAGTGACTACGCCATTCATGAGGGCGAAGTCGATTACGTGCCCCATCTCGTGCAAGAGCACCTGGAGTAGCTTTCCATCGCCCTCGAATCCCGCTCGGCATGCCGGTACGAGGTAATCCACAACTATGTAGATCTGATCTGGAGGAACCATAAACCCAGGATGCCCTCCAAGACTCAACGCCATAGGGAACTGAGAGACCGCTGTAGCCTTGTCAACAAGAACTAACGACCAATCGCCCCGTCTATCTTGAGCTTCCGTTGCAAACCGAGCGGTCTTGAGCGCACGATTAACCGCTGATGCCGCCTCAGCCACTATCCGAGAAGGGCTCTTTGAAAAGCACCTTTCACTTTCGCGCAACCATCGCACCTCCATGCGACCGATATCGGTACTGAAAGAGCTCGTTCGGTACAGTCCATTCAATTGAACGTCCTCGGTCTTTGGAATCTCTTTAGGCTCATGATTATTGCATGCCGCCTTGGCGCGATATCTCGCCGGCACGTCGCTTAAAGACCTCGCCGACACGATCTCGCGCTGCTCGGTTACGTAGACGCAAGAATCATCTGCCAGACAAGATACTGGAGAAAACAACAGACTAAGGAGCATGCTTGTGATGGTTAACGCCCCCGTCACATCCCTCTGCCGCCGCCTCGCTGGAACAACGCTGGGTATTCCTCGCATCAAGGTACCACTCGACTGCTTTGTGTCGACGGTCATCACGCGTAACGTTTTACAGCGACATCTCTCGTCGTCGGGAACGGGATTTTCCACCCTTAGTTTTCCTGCCCCGACCCAAGAGAGCGAGCGCTAATACCTCACTCACATGCTTAACCGGGATAAACTTAATCTGCTTACGCTGCTCTTCCGGTACCTCCTCAAGATCCTTAAGGTTCTCGAAAGGAATAATAACCTTGGTAATTCCGTGCTGCAGTGCCGCCAGAGCCTTCTCTCGCAAGCCTCCAACCGCAAGAACGTTTCCTCGTAGAGTCATCTCTCCGGTCATAGCGATATCACGAGACACCTTTCGACCTGAAAGCGCCGACACGAGGGCTGTCGCGATCGTAATACCCGCGGAAGGACCATCTTTGGGTATGGCCCCGCTCGGGACGTGAATGTGAATGTCGTATTTTGAGTGAAAATCAGCCTCGAGCCCTAATACAGAAGCGTTAGCGCGCGCGAAAAACAAGGCCGCTTGCGCAGACTCTTGCATCACACTTCCAAGCTGCCCGGTAAGGGTAAGAGAACCGGCACCCTTGGCGAGAGATACCTCTATCGGCATCACCTCTCCTCCAAGGCTAGTCCACGCGAGTCCTCGAACAAGTCCAACGGCCTCTGTATGCTCGGCCACCTCCGGATCATACTTTGTTGCCCCGAGAAGCGATGCAACTCGCGCCTCATCGATCGTTCGATTAAGCTTTTTCTGCTCCGCTACATCTCGAGCAAGCTTGCGACACAACGAGCCGATCTCGCGCTCGAGCGAGCGAACTCCCGCCTCTCGCGTGTATCGCTCGATAACCAGTGATATCGCTTTATCCGTGAACTGAATTTTCTCTCCCTCTAACCCAGCCTCTTCGATCTGACGGGGTATGATATACTTCGTCGCAATCTTATGCTTTTCCTGAGCCGTATAACCCGGAATCGAGAGTATCTCCAACCGGTCGATCAGCGGCTCTGGGATCGTATCCATGGTGTTTGCAGTCGCAACGAACAAAACATCCGAGAGATCAAATGGCACGTTAAGATAATGATCGGAGAAATCCTGATTCTGGTGAGGATCAAGAACCTCAAGAAGAGCGGAAGCAGGATCTCCACGAAAGTCAGCTCCGATCTTATCCAATTCATCCAACACAAAGACTGGATTTCGAGAACCGCATTGCTTCAAGCCCTGAACGATTCGACCAGGAAGGGCGCCAACGTAGGTACGTCGATGTCCGCGAATCTCGGCCTCATCTCGCATACCCCCTAAGGACATACGATTAAACGTTCGTCCTAACGCGCGAGCTATCGATTTGCCTAATGAGGTCTTTCCCACTCCCGGGGGGCCGACGAAACAGAGGATCGGACCCTTTGACTCAGGATTGAGAAGACGCACGCTCAGATACTCAAGAATTCTATCTTTTACCTTATCGAGACCAAAGTGATCGTCATCCAAGATCTTCTTTGCTTTCTTAAGATCAAGCTGATCCGCCGTCTTCTTGTGCCACGGGAGGTCAGATATCCACTCAAGGTAGGTTCGAAGAAGGGCATACTCACTCGACTCGGGGCTCATACGCTCAAGGCGCTTGAGCTGCTTAAACGCCTCCTCATGCGCCTGCTTCGGAAGCTTCAACGCGGTGAGTCGTTCGCGGACTGCGATAAGATCCTCAGAGCCAACATCGCCCTCACCTAACTCTCGCTGAATCTGCTTAATCTGCTCACGCAGATAATACTCACGCTGCCCCTTGCTCATCTCGTCGCGAGCCTTATCGCGAATCTTCTCGGCGAGGATGAACTTGTTCAGATCGTCAGTAATCGTCTTATCGGTAAGACGCACGCGTTTTAAGGCATCAACCTCCTCGAGCGCGGCCTGCGCATCGGGGAGATCGATCTTATAATGCGCAAGGATAACGTCTGTAAGCGTTCCAGGGTCCTCTATCTCCTCGGTGATAATCAGCATCTCTTCTGGCAGATGTTCATACTCAACGAGCACCTGAAGATTTTGGCGGATACGATTGATGATGGCCTGATTCTCGGCTGATATTTTACGAACTGGTTGCGCAGGGATCGGCTCGATGCGACTAGAGAGGTGCTTGCGATTGTCGTACTTGAGCGCACGCGCGCGGACCAATCCCTGAAGGAGGACTTTATACCGTCCGTCTGGAACTTGAAGGGTGCGCACGATATGGGCCACTACCCCCATCTTGTAGAGATCTTTTCCTTTAGGAGCATCCACATCTGGATTTTTCTGCGTTACGACGAAGGCGAGTCGCTCCCCTTCCATCGCAGCCTCCATCGCATGAATACTGTCAGCGCGACTTAAGTAGAGAGACATCATGACTCCCGGAAAGGGAACCATATCCTTTGCAGCGAGCACCGGAAGAACGTCCGGAACGAGCACCGGCTCGGGAAACCCCGGAACCCGCTCAGCCGACTTCTTGGACCTCTTAGCGGACTTTCGTTTCGTCATCTCATCCTCAACCGCGCGAACTCGTCGCATTAACATCAGAAAAGCTGTTCTTTACGGTGGAACCGGCCTCGAAGCACGCCAGAAACAACTGTAATATCAGCAAGTTGAGCAAAGAGATCCAAAAAACTTGGTCTCTCCCTCTATCCCTTTGATGACTATAGCCCCCCCTTCGATGGTGAAAAACGGGGTATTTATCCGTTCGACAGGGTTTCGTTAAACCAGCGACTTACTAGGAAGTGAAATCAAGTCACCTGGTACACACGATTAGTATCCGCTCTCAACCCTCTCCTCGGGGTTGATGAAGGCGCTCTCTGTCGACGCATTATCACCAGGGGCTCTCGCATTCTGCTGCGCCAAAGAGCCTGGAAAGCGCTCTTGGAATCCCGCTGGCGTGACCTCTACTACATAGAAGTTACGCTCTATATCGGCCGGAGGATTAACGACTATCGCACCGGTAACTCCCTCGTACTGGGGAAGTTTAGAGAGAGCCTCACTAAAGCTCACAGAATCTCGCGCCGCCCGTCTTACGGCGTTCACCACGAGGGTGCCGACATCAAACCCCTGAGCAGCCAGGAAATTCGGGGCTGTCTTGTACCGAGATTTATATGAGTCCGAGAACTGCCTCACAATCGGACGAAGACTTTGAGGAAAAAACGGCGACACAAAGACAGCCCCCTCAAAGAGCGCCTGCGAATTCGCTATCTTTACTGGATTATCCCACAGGGCTGTTCCGAGCGGTCGAATCCTCTTGCGCGCAGAGGGCGATAAATTGGAGAGAAGCTTGGCGCTGGAGTCGACGCCGTCAGGAATGAGAACTGCTTGAGCATCAGAGGTTTCGAGGCGTTGCACAGCTTCAAATAAGGATGTCTCATCGCTCGCGATATACGGAGCATCGAGCACCAAAAACAACCCACGAGATGCCAGGCGCTTCTTGAAGACTTGAACAAACTCCTGGCCAGCTGCCGTCTCGGGATACACGATAGCATAGCGAGTGAGCTTATAATCGCTTGCGGCCGCGGTAACGAGTGCGTCCACCTGACTCGTCGTCGTCGCACCGACACGAGAAACACCATCTCCAGTTCTGAAGGACTCGCTCTTGGAGAGAGAGATTAACGGGATATGCAACTCTCGAGCGGCGTCAGCTGCAGAGACGGCGACCTCCGTAAGAAGCGGCCCCACAATCACAGAGGGCTTACTCACGGTCGCCAATTCTCGAACGGATGAATACGCGACAGAGGAGTCAACGCCGACGTCACGGACCTCAACCTTAATTTTTGGAGTTATAGGATCTCCCTCAATTGCAAGCTCAAAGCCTTGCTTAGTATCTCGTCCAAGCGAACCGAATCGATCCGAAAGGCTGAGAAGAACCCCCACCACCGGAGCCGGTCCGGACGAAGAGCTAGAAGCTACGAGAGACGCGCTATCTTTTAACTTCTCCGAGTAGTTTTCCCAGAATGGGTACCGGAGATCGCTTTTTTCATACGCTCCATGGGAGGCTCGGCGCATCCGCTCCTTCCCCATCGCCTCGTGAATGAATGGGTCACTGCTCCAATCGAGGGCAACATTTTCGAATTTTTCAGCAGGTATCGTCCTTAAGAAAAGCGCTGCTCCCGTTTCAGACGCGAGCAACCCCGATCGCTCGCCTTGCTGAGCTTGTCTATTCGCCTTTGAAAACCATGCCAAAGCCTGCTCAGAATCACCGTGGCGGCCGTAGGCATAGGCCAAAAGAAGCGAGAAAGAAGTATCGACATTCTCCTCTCCCAAACCTCGATTTTTAAAATATGAGCTAATAGTCGAAAGCGCTCGCCCGGACTCATCCAACGCAAGGTACTGACTCGCTGCTCTTAAGGCGGCAGCCTGGGCTTCAGTATCTGAGAGCCCGGCCTTATTGGCTTTCAGGTATGCCTCTAATGCCGAGCGTCGCTTCCCTTTGCGCAGGTATTCATCACCCAAGAGGAGAGAGGCATTAGTCAATCGGTGACCGGCCTGGTCATGAAAGGGTTGCCATATCTCCCAAGGCATCGGCTCCGCGGATGCCGCAAGCGAGAGCTCTCGAGCACTCCGGTCCGAGGCGCGTCGGGCACGCGGCTTCTCTGGAGTTACGGAACACCCAATGGCGCTCACGATAAGCGATGAAGCGAAGAGGATTCGTGCGCAGCGGTTGATCATAAAAGGACGCATCATGACGGTGCCTAACACCAGACCCCGATACTATACGCGCGCTGACGGGGAGTAGCCAACTACGATTGTTACAACAAGGAAAGAAGGAGGGATCCTCGGGGATCTGCGAAGAGACGGTGTTCGTCGCGGAACGAATCCTCAGGGGACTTTACGAGAACATATCCTTTACTTTGTCGAAGAAACCCTTGTCAGAGTCATCCTCAACAACGGTACCCTGGATCTTCGCAAGCTTCTCCAACAACTCGCGCTCCTCCTCAGAAACCTGTTTCGGGACGTGAACATATACTCGGACATGCTGGTCCCCACGCCGCTGCGGGCTACTACCGAGAACTGGAATACCCTTGTTCTTGATGCGGAACACCTTACCCGAGGGGGTTCCCGCCGGAATCTTTAATTTAAGCTTTCCATCAAGTGATGGAACCTCAATCTCAGTTCCGAGCGCAGCCGCTGAAAACGTGACGGGAACTTCACAGATAACCTCTTGGTCCTGACGTTGAAACACAGGGTGCTCATCGATGAGTATCTGCACGTACAGGTCACCGCTCTGACCTCCGCCTACTCCTGCCTCACCCTCGCCTCTCATCTTGAGGCGCTGACCGTTATCAACGCCTGCGGGGACCTTAACTTTAAGCTTCGTCTCTTTGACTTTTAGGCCAGCGCCTGAACAATCAGGGCAGGGATTTTTAACGACTTCCCCCACTCCACCGCAGGCATGGCAGGTTCGAGCGAGGGTAAAAAAGCCCTGCTGGACTCGGATCTGCCCGGCACCTTCAC
This sequence comes from Bdellovibrionota bacterium, assembly GCA_044237895.1. Lineage (GTDB taxonomy): Bacteria > Bdellovibrionota_C > UBA2361 > UBA2361 > OMII01 > OMII01. The sequence goes on along the minus strand of JBIIEK010000067.1, from coordinate 704 downwards.
ACTGAGGACAGCGCTCTCGCGAGCTTCCCTTTGCGGCGCCACTTCCGGAACATCCATCACACTTGGCACGCCGACCGATCGTAATATCCTTCTCACAACCGAAAGCTGCCTCTTCGAACGAGAGCTCCATGTCGTAGCGAAGATCGTTTCCAGATCGTCCGCGTCCACGACGGGGATCTCCTCCCATCCCGCCACCAAAGAAGGTGCCAAAGATGTCTCCGAAGATATCTTCGAAACCAGAGAAGTCCCCATTCTGGAAACCACCCATACCCCCGCCTTGGGTAAATGCCGCATGACCGAAGCGGTCGTACTTGGCACGGTTCTCAGCATCGCTTAGAACGCTGTAGGCCTCAGTCGCTTCCTTGAACTTATCTTCAGCCTCTTTGTTTCCCGGATTTTTGTCAGGATGAAACTGAACCGCCTTCTTGCGGTAGGCCTTCTTGATGTCGTCGAGGGAGCCTCCCTTCGAAACTTCTAAAACTTCGTAATAATCTCGCTTCGCCACGGCCGTACTTTACCCTGATTAGCGCTCTTTGTCTTTATTTCAGCCTCAAGAACTAGCCAGAACGGATAAAGGCCCCCGAAATCGACCAGTTTGGCCGACCCGGAGGCCCTCCCCTTTAGCCCGGACGAGGCCTACTTACTGTCGCGAACCTCTTCGTAGTCCGCGTCAACTACGTCCTCTTTATCAGCAGAAGCGCCTG
>JBIIEK010000089.1:0-11659 GCA_044237895.1 Bdellovibrionota bacterium | reverse complement strand
TCTTTAACTCTCCAACGATGACCCCCGCTTCTTTCCCCGGTACTCGACTAATCGCCGAGTGCTTTTGAGGGTCGAACTGAGCACCCATACCGGACTCACCTCGAATCTCCCAGCGCGCCAACTTCTCAACGAACTGTTTAAGAACCATCTCAAGACCGGTTCGCAAAGCGTTCCCATCAGCAGAGCTATGGGAGAGCGCCAATTCGAGATTGTCCACCACCTCCAGGAGGTCAACGACGATCTTCTCTCCTTGGTACTTAAGCAGCTCAGACTGCTCCTTCAAGGCCCGCTTCTTAAAATTTTCAAAATCCGCAAAGAGGCGCACGTAGCGGTCACGATGCTCAGCCACTTGCTGCTCTAACTCCTGCTTCTGCGACTCACTGCTAGCAGCGCCATCAGCCCCATCAACATGCTGATTCGATTCATCTTCCTGAGATACTCGCGACTCCTGATGAGCTTCGTCGTGAACCTGTTTATCCGTCATTTCAACTCTTTTGAATGTCTAAAAGCACCCCATCGTACACCCTCAGGGCTGCTTAGTATGAGAGCGCCTAGCCCCTCTTCCTTGTTTCAGAGTGTGCTATAAACACTGTCAGAGGCTTTTTCAATGTCTGGACCACCGAACTCATCACTTACCCCCTCCGAACAGCTAAAAAAGGGCCAAGACACCTCTGTTCCGGCCATCGTCTTGCGGGTTTTCCCATTCCGAGACCATGACCTTATGGGACACCTCCTGACTCCCACCATGGGCAAGATCTCGGTAGTCGCCCGCCACGCCCGAGGCAGCCGAAAACGCTTCCCCAGCTCCCTCGACATCTTCGACCGCGGCACAGCTCGCCTCACCGTCGAAAAGAGCGGCGCTCTCGGCGTTAAGGAGTTTACACCCTCACACTCTTTAACGAAGGTCCGCTATGACCTGGACAAGCTCACGCTGGCCTCACTCGTCTGTGAGGCGTTCGATGTCGTCATTCCTGACGAAGGGGAAGTTACCGCACCAAAGATGTTTGAGATTCTCGACCTAAGCTTAAATGCCATCGATGAAGCAGTGGATGTTAAGGGAGCTCTACGAGCAACCTTCATCGCTCTTGCATCGCTCGCCAAGGACGGCGGGATAGCTGATATCTCAACCGAAACACCAGGAAGCAAAGCGCTCATGTCAGTGTTGGATTCTATCGAACGATTTAGCGAGCGACGCCTACTATCGCGCTCATCACTACGGGATACGGTAAAGAAAGCAGCGAACGTTTAGCGTTGAAGGGTCCGTGAGCTGCAGCGATATGCAAAGAGCCTCACACCACGATGAGCAACGAGAGATCGTTTTAGTCGCCCAATTAGTGACAACCGCACCCAGTACCACAGGCCTTCTTCGGTGTCGTCGACGCACCTGAGTCAGACGAGGTGTCTCCGCTCGAATCCGAGCTACTCGACGGCTTTGAGCCCTTCGTCTTGCCACCCGTTGACGAACCTGATGAGTAATCTGTCTTGTACCAACCGCTACCCTTCAAGTGAAACGCGGAAGCGGATAAAGCTTTCTGCACAGCGCTCTTCTTTCCCTGCTCCTTGCAGTGAGGACACTCCTTGAGGGGCTTGTCGCTGAACTTCTGGATGACTTCGAATCGTCCGCAAACTTCGCACTCGTATTCGTAAATTGGCATACAGTTCCTACAGGATTTGAAGCAAAAGTTTCCCTTTCTAAGGGATGGTTGTGGCCCCTTTAAGGTTCAAACGAGCCTAACACCCCTATTCATTAGCCATACGGCAGTTTTTTTTCAACTCTCCACCGTATTTTCAAGCACTTGGATCGCCTTTTCTAGGGATAAATTCCGTAAGAGAAGAGCCTTTCGACGGCCCGTATCTCCTCGAACTATCTCAACCGACCGAGCCGGAAGGTCAAAGAGCTCCCTGAAAAAGCCGATCAGCTCGTCATTAGCCTTGCCCTCTACCGGAGGGGCCGCAAGCGCGATCTTCGGATATCCACCATGAACGCCGACCATGCGGGTCCTGTTAGCCCGCGGCGCAACAACCACCTGAAGCAGGAGCCCTCCACCGGAGGCCCGAATATAGAGCGGAGAGTTTGCTGACACACTCCGAATACTAGTCGGTATCACGCGCTAAGGGAATAATCGCGTGAGAACCAGCTCCCCATCACTTGGGAAGGATCCCCTTAAGAACACAAAGCTCAGCAATAGATGACGGTAGGTGGCAGACGTACGAGGAAACCTAAACGGACACCACGATCTCGTTTTTAACTTGGGTCACGCCTGGAGCCATCCAGGCCGCGTTCTCGGCCTCCTTTCGTTCCGCCCACGAACGCACCTGCCCTTTAAGGGTAACGGTACTGTCAGTGGCGTCGACTTCGATATTTCGAGCCTCGAGATCCGCATACCGATGAAGCGCGGCTTTAATCTCACCTTTAACCTCACGCGATTTGATATGAGGCGAAACTGATATGCGATTTGTTACACCCTTCACACCCAGAAGTTGTTCAACAGCTTTCTCTGCCGCTTCCCGCTGATAATTCCACTCTACATTTCCCTCCAGAGTCACCCACCCTTTACTCACCGAGAGCGTGAGGTTCTCGTCGGGGACAGCGGTGCTCCATTTGAGCGCGTTCAACGATGCGGTCGCAATCCCTGAGTCTGTGCGCTCAGTAGAGGTTGGCAGTTGAACCTCTATATCATTCGCCACAGCGCGAACCCCGGAGACACGTTTAACGACCCGCTCTGTGTTCTGCTTTTGAAAATAACTTGGGACGCTTCCCGTGAGCGTAATGACCCCATTTGACGAGGCCACGCCAATCCTGGAGGCGTCAACACTAGGATCCCAACGAAGGTCGTCAATCACATCCTGTTGGAGTTGTTTATCGCTTTTCATACCAGCCTCCTTAATAATCCGGTGCCTTCGCTCACACGAAAGGCATTCTCTTGTTCCATAGTACCTGACCTAGGAATGGACTCACGATGACCGTCATCAGGGATACATCACACAGGCAGTAAAAGCGGCGACACAAACCGTACCGTCTCTTGCGGCCCCTCCGCGGTAAGCACGACTAAAGAGGACATAAGCTGTCCGTTTCCTTCAACCGTAATGGCGACGGGCGAATAAATGACGTGCTCCTGTAGTCTGCAGGACACGATAAGAGCGTCATCATAAGGGTCGTAGGTCACACCGTGAAGCTCCCAGAGCTTGCTTTGATGCTGCTCTTTATCACGCGAGGATATCGTAATATCGACTCCCTTTCCCTCCACCGAAGAGGACATCCTATCAAAGAAATGTCTCCACTTTTCCTTTGGAATATCTCTTTTGTGAACCATAGGTATCGCCTCCTCTCTACACTCGAGCCTCATAGTCATCTCGTACGCTTCTCAAGATATCTTCATAGCTGACGATGCCCTTAAGTTGATTCAAAGTATCCGCCACAACGAGCGCGCCGATCTTGTTTTCAAGCATAAGATCTATCGCTTCCGACACTGTGGTACCGGGGTCAATCGTTAACGGCTTGCTGTGCATTACCTCACGAACTGTGAGGTTCTTTCGGCGAAATCCTGTTGGCGTTTCAACAGAGGATCTATACACCTCCTCAAGATAACCTCTCAGGTCGCGGTCACTTAAAACACCGACTATCTCATTGTGGTCGACAACTGGAATGTGTCGAATGTTATGGTCATGCATCAATTCAGCAGCCTCTATGAGGGGCGCCCCTGGCGGGAGCGAGAAAACCTTGCGCTCCATAATCTCTGAGACTTCGGTTATCATGGTGCCCCCTCTCCGACGCGGCGAGCTTGTCGCAACTATCACCGCGAAAAAAGAGTAGCTGTTTAACGAAACGGAGGTGTATGAGAGATATCACGACCCTCACCTCCCGAAGAGGTCGTCCGTTCCACAGGAGGATCACGCAGTCGATCAGCGGAGACTATTCGCTTTGTTCACAGGCAGTTCGTTTAATGTGCCTTGAAGTCAAACAAGAGATCCTGGGGAGCAGCTAAAAATCCCCGGCCCTTCAAACTACCTAATTCGCTGAGCGCATTCATCAGCGAGCTGTATTCAGTGAGCGGAACAACCGCGCCATCGGTTCTCTGAACCTTGATCGCCGCGGTGAGGTCCTTGTGCAGATTCACTTCAGATGGAGGTATGGGCACAACAAAATAGTCCGGATCAAGCGCGAGCTTCCGAGCTCTATTCCTTAGCTCAGTCTCGACCTCAGGCGTATGTGTAAATCGTTTGAACGGATCCCTTCGTAACACCCGTCCCGACAACTCACGAAGGGTTCTATCTTCTGAGCGCTCCCACTGTGTCAGGTGATACTGCCACCAGGCCTCGACCATGTTCATCATGGTAGCTACCTTGAGATCCGCCCCACTTGGAGCCGAAAGAACAGCTCTCATCGTATCATCGGCGAAGTTGAGCTCCCCATTGTCAAAAAGGTCTCGTGCTCGTCTACCAAGAAGCGTGTGCATCTTCTCTCCCACCCGACATACCGGGTGGTGATAGATACTACGATACATGTCAGCCCGTGCCCCAAAAAAAGCCTCCAATGCAGAGACGCCCGTTTCCCGGATCACAAGCTCTCCCTCAGGGGAGATAGTAAGATTCTTCTTAATTATGGGGATCTCATAAGCTCCATACGTCACACCGCACATATGACTATCGCGCCGTACCCAGTCCCCTCGATCGGCGTTCCAACCACCAGCCGTAACCAACTGCCACGTCCATGGAGGAACTTGAGGATCCTCCTCGACGACTAAGTCGAGCTTCTTCGCCCCATCAACCCCAAGAACATGCTCAAGCGCGGTTCGCAACCCTTCGTCCTGCTTTAAAAGACGGTGCGACATCTCTTCATGACAATCCGGTTTACCCTCAAACCACACCTTATGCGCGAGGTGGGAACCAGGAGCGATGTGACCATCATCGTGCTTCAGTGCAAACGCCACAGAGACCGGGCCCCACTCCTCAATCTGTCGACGAATCTCCGAAGAGGCGCGGGAATGTATGTGCCTAAGGATCTCGGCCGCGAGATGCGCGGACCCTACAACATGTCCAAATCGCGAATGTACGGCATCAGGGTACACCCACGAGGCTACAGAGAGTTGGCTGATATACTTTAACCGTTGAATGGCTGGTGTATCGATAAGATCTACTATGACTCGTTGCAACGGATCGGTTGGGTCCAACTCCAGTCCGTGCATCGGATCAATCGATGACCGCATGAATCGGAGGTTGAGAGGATCCTTCCCTGAAAAGGAAAGGTATCCCGCTCGAGCGAGGGTTCTGAGTTCCTGCTGCTCTCGGGAATACAGAAAGGGACTCTTCAGCTCTTCCAGAGGCGAGCGACCACTGCCCGGTACGTTGTCTAAAGGGTCTTGATGCGACGGCATATCTTCTCTCTTATTTTCCTGGCATCCGATCACAAACGCGGTGCGACTTTTTAGCACACTCAGCCATAGAAATGACCCTTGATCTCGGACTAGAACAAACTAAAACGAACGGGGACGCACAAAAAGCCGTGCCAGGGTCGTAAAAACTGCCGGTACACGCCACCCTTATCTTGCACACGACGACAACCGCTCACTGTGCTTTGCAGAGGGAGCGAATCCAACCCAACGGTCGTCCTAGGCGCGCTCCCCAAATAGAGCCGTCCCAACTCGAACGAGATCTGCACCCTCCTCAATGGCAACGCCAAAATCATTCGACATCCCCATACTCAGAAGAACCCATCCCTTGTGAAACATTCGAGTCAGCCCCCGAAGCTCAAGGGAATGCCGCAGCTGGCAGAGCCGTCTGTAGTGCGGTCGACTCTTCTCTGGATCCTCATCATACGGGAGGATTGTCATAAGCCCCTCAAGTTGCAAAGCGCCCATCTGGTCCTCTACAGCAGCCAATACCTCATCGATGTCGCGTTCCAGAAATCCACTCTTTGCCGCATCCTCTCCGATATTGATCTGAAGGAAGATTCGTTGTCGCTTACCGATTCTCGCCGCCTCTTTGGCGACAAGCCCGAGGATCTTAAGAGAATGTACTGACTGAATCACATCGCAGAGCGTGACCGCATCCCGCACCTTGTTGCTCTGCAACGGCCCAATCATATGCACTTCAGAGGTTGGTTGAAGCAGGGGCTTCTTGACCCTGATCTCTTGAAGGTAGTTTTCACCAAACACAACCCGAAGCCCTCTTTGTTGAGCAGCGAACTCATACTCCCGCAGTGACTCGATTGGATGAGTCTTACTGACAGCAACGAGCATAAGACCTTTAGCGTCACGAGCGCTCGTATGTGCCCCTCGTTGCATCTCCACTACGACATCACCGAGATTTTTCTCAATAGCCATAGCTCTTCTTAGCACACCCCGAGAGCAGATAACTCCCGCATCAATGCCGTAATGTTGAGACCGACAACGTTGGAGTATGAGCCCTCGATGGATTCAACGAATTGCAGTCCAAGTCCTTGAATCGCGTACGAGCCCGCTTTATCCATGGGCTCACCAGAGCTCACGTATCGAGCGATAGTTTCCTTGCTCATGGGAGCCATGGTTACTCTTGTTGAGTGCGACCATACATTTCGAATTCCCCTTCCATGATGAAGGATCGCGACCCCTCCCCATACCTCGTGCGTTCGACCTTGAATCTGCCGAAGCATGGCGCACGCCTCATCAACAGAGCTCGGTTTCCCGAGAGACTCTCCATCTATCCACACCGTGGTGTCCGCGCCGATGACGAACGAATCGCCATGATGACTAGCCACAGCCTCCGCTTTGACGAGAGCTAGCCGTTCTACCATCTCCTTAACAGATTCTCCTGGAATCGGCGTCTCATCACACCCCGAAACGATCGTGGAGAACTCCACACCAGCTTGGGAAAGGAGCTCTTTTCTGCGCGGAGATGATGAGGCGAGAATTATCTGAGTCTTTGACACACGCTTATGCCTCTTGATAGTCGCGTTTTAAGACCGCGCAGAGCGTCGTCAACAACGCCTCGTGTAGCGATCTTGCCCTATGTACTTCAATACTGTCGCGATGCTGGACCTGAACCACCCACTCTCGTTGATCTTCACGTTCGCACGAGAGGCACGCAACCCCCGCCCGATCGAGCAACTCAGTGACTTCATCAACCGAGGGAATCCAAAAAAAGTGTACGGTAGGGTCCACTTGAAGCGCGCTCACAGTACCTGCTGTCAGCGAGAGGAGCTTCGAGCCCGGAAGAACCTGAAACTCCTCATGTCCAAGATCCGCGAAACCACGAGCTACGATATCGCCCGCTTCAAACCGTGGGAGAAGTCCCCACTGCTTGAGTTCACTACACAACGCGAACTGCTGCTTGGTAAACCACATCCTTGCTAGTCCTCATTCGGCTTCAAACGATCAAGCATCTCTACGGTCGAGGTTCCGCCCTCAACGACCGTCATCTCCGACACCTTGGTGAGGCGGGCCTTCTCGTGAAATTCCTTCACAGAGAGCACTCCCACGTTACACATGGTCGACTTTAATTTAACGAGGGAAACATCGACTTTATCTGAAAGCGGACCGCTGTACGGGACGTATGCGTCGACACCCTCTTCAAAGACCAGGTGCGCCGCGTCGCTCTGTTTATATCGTTGCCAATTGCGAGCGCGGTTCGACCCTTCCCCCCAATACGGTTTATACAGGCGTCCCTTATAGCTGATCTTCGCGGTGGGACTCTCCTCAGTCATGGCGAAGTATTTACCCATCATAACGAAATCAGCGCCCATCGCGAGCGCAACTATCATCTGAGTATCGGAGTTTAATCCTCCATCCGAGCATATCGGAATATAGATACCAGTTTCTTTGAGATAGCGATCTCTCTCGCGAGCAACATCCATCACGGCGCTGGCTTGGCCACGACCAATACCCTTCTGCTCTCGAGTGATGCAGATAGATCCTCCACCGATACCGACTTTGACGAAATCCACCTGCCCGTAATCCGCAAGATATCTGAACGCATCTGCCGAAACGATATTTCCACCACCAATCACTATCGCATCACCGAACTTCTTCTTCAGATCGACAGAGGCCTTGGCCTGCCACTCGCTATACCCATCTGAGGAATCGAGACAGAGGCAATCAACGCCTGCCTCTATCAGAGCCGCCGCGCGCTCCATATAATCGTAGGTATTCAGCGCCGCTGCTACAAAGAGTCGCTTCCGACCGTCGGTCAACTCATCTGGGTAGGAGTGGTGATCAAAATAATCCTTCCGGAATACGAGCGACTTCAAGTTGCCGTGGGCATCAACGATCGGGAGGCATTCCTTCTTGTTTTTCCAGAGCAAGTTCGTCGCTTCTTGCAGAGAGACCCCCTCTTCAGCGAGAACTAACTTCTCGCGCGGAGTGTAAAAACCCTTCACACACTGCGAAAGGTCGTCCTTGTACTCCCAGAAATCCTTGCTTGTGAGCAATCCAAGGAGTTTTGAATTCCGCTCTCCGTTCTCGGTAATAGCGATCGTTGAGTGTCCGGTCTTTCGTCGCAACTTAAGGGCGTCTGCAAGCGTCGCTGTCGGTGAGAGATTGGAGTCCGATTCAACAAACCCCGCTTTGTGCTCCTTCACCTCTCGCACCATGCTTGCTTGAGATTCAATTGATTGAGAGCAGAAAATAAACGCGGCTCCGCCCTTTCGAGCTAACGCGACCGCGAGTTCAGGTCCTGACACAGCCTGCATCGCTGCGGATACAAAGGGCACGTTTAGATACGCCTTGATCTCTTCCTTACCCGGTCGATATCTCTGGATCGGAGTCCTTAGAGAAACGTTTGCCGGTACATGGTTTGTGGTCGTGAGACCGGGCAGCAGCAAGTATTCGTGAAAGGTATGAGAGATGTCGTCGACGATAATAGCCATAAGACCTCCGAAAAGAGTGTGAAAAAGCCCTTGGCGTGACTTCGGTTGCCGAAGGCTACATCAGACGGGAGGGAAAATGAAAGGGGGCACCGCGGGGATATCACGGTTCGCAGAGCGGCCAGCAAGGTGCCTGGCAGAAGGGGGGAAAGCCCTTCAAGGGGGCACCCAGGAGGCCGTGGGCACTGGGCACCAACAGCCGGCAGAGAGCCTTAAAATGAAACCGACGTCTTATCGTACTCCGTCCAGACGTATTTCTGAACTTGAAGGATATAGCAATCTCCCGCATCCCCCGCGGCTCGCCCTTCACTGGTCTTCACAGACACAGGAGACGGCTCATTCGACCGGTGAACCGAGACCACATGGCTAAAATTCTGCCTCCGAAGAAAACCCGCAGCGTTCTGGAGCTCTACAACAACATTGAGCCCCTGCTGAACATCTAAGAGAGGAGCGATCCGATAAAAATCAAAGGGGCGATTCGGCCGATACAGCAACTTAGGATCGGCCGCGGTCGATATCATCTCATCCTTGACCACTTCGGTCTCAGGCATATCGCTCGATGGCTGCATTTGAATAAAGGCGCGAACGTTACCCCGGGACGACTCAAACGAGGTTCGAGCGGACGCCTCCAGAGGGAACATCACCTCAGAGAGATCGTACGGGGACTTCTCAAGATAGATAGCCCGAGTACCGGTATGGCCGACGGTCTTGTAACGCACAACTCTGGGACAGACGAACACTCCCCATCCCTCTTCAAGATTTCGCACCGGAGGGATCGCCAAATACAGTCCAGATTCGCGCTGCCCCCTCACCAACCGAGACAGTGTGATACCATCTTCTTTTCCTATCCTGGCCTTGAACCCCTTCGCCTCCTTGGCAATCTCCGCATCGCTGTGGATGAACGTCAACTCCCTGGTTAATTCAAAGAGAGAAAAGGTAAGGTCGAAGGTATTTAAAAGGGCTTTTGACTGGTCCTCTGTGGTCGTAGAGCGAGAGAGAAGTTCATCCATGTTTGGACGGAACCGGAGCGTAATATCGCCGACCTGTGTCGACACCGTCGTTTTTGAACCTGCCCATACACCGGCCAGGTGTGTCTCAATCGTCTGAGATTTCTTCGGTGAAACAAAATTGAGAGGAACGTTATTTTTGAGGCTATCGCGAAACCTATCGATTTCATCTTTGGTCATCGGATCAAAGGTGGCCACCGTCGGAAGCTCCGCGCGTGCGTGAGCACTATAACCGATTGCACACACACCTAGAAGCACTATCCCAAGCACCCGAAGACGAAGCTGTCGCTCATTGCAGCGAACCGCAGCCCAGGGGATTTTTGAGAGGGGTTCCAGAAGCCCTCGCACCCATCGATTAAAGATCGAATCTCGTTTCGTATTCATATCGTCAGTTCATCCCGCTCGGAACTGTAGGCGCCTCATTCCGATCCCTTGCACAATACCGAGACCAAACATTATGGAGAGCATAGAGGATCCTCCGTAGCTCACCAAAGGAAGGGGGATACCCACTACCGGCAAGAGACCGATTACCATACCGACGTTAATCACGACATGAGCAAAAACTTGCGCGGTGATACCGAAGGCAACCAAACAGGCGAACAAATCCCTCGCTCGCCCAGCTATCCGTAGCATACTCGCAAAGAGGCCGAAGAATAGCGCTAGAAGACTTACGCATCCGACGAACCCCCACTCCTCAGCCAATACTGAAAATACGAAGTCAGTAGTGTGCTCCGGAAGAAACTCCAGTTGTGTTTGAGTCCCCTGCCGATACCCCTTTCCAAAAAGCTCCCCGGAGCCCACCGCAATCTTTGACTGCGTAATGTGATACCCACTTCCTCGAGGATCCGACTCTGGATCCAAAAGAACTAAGATACGCCTTTGCTGGTAGTCGTGAAGCATCTCCCAAGCTGGATAGGCGAGAATGAACACAGAGGCCACAACTGAGAGGAGCGCGCGAGGACGTACCCCCACAAACAGGATCTGGGCGACTCCCACGATCCCTAAGGAGAGGGCCGTTCCAAGATCTGGCTGTCTCGCAATCAGAAGCATGGGTATGCCGATAACGAGCGCTGGAATGAACAGCTCAGTAAGAGCATAGGCCGCGCCGTTCTTGGGTGGGCGCCGAGAGAGCACCCGCGCCATGGTGACAATAACTCCCAGTTTCATAAACTCTGCTGGCTGCAGGTTAATGCCACCTAGACTCAACCACCGACGGGAACCGTTTACGACAACACCGAATCCAGCTACGGCTATCAACAGGAAGATCGCCACCCCGTATAGGACGAAAGCATATCGATGGAGCGTCTGAGATGAAAGCGCCATACCGATACCCATCACGACCATTCCTATGAGGATGTAGGTCGCCTGCTTCAGACATGCAGAGCTAGGAAACTTGACGGAGAGCAGTCCAAAGAGGTCAACCGTCCCATCGGCATCATACCCCGCGCTAAAAAGCACAACCAAGCCACAGAGCGGGATAAGCAAAGCGAAGGCGAAGAACACCCAATCAAAATTGCTCAAAGCCCCCTTGCTTACTCGCACAACCATCTACAACTCCTACGGTCGCCTACTCTTCTTCTTTTTTGTATCCACAGGAATGGGCTCCTCGTCCGGCACTCCAAAATATGCCGCAAAGAGATCCTGCACTACCGGCGCCGCCGCTGCGCCTCCGTGACCACCGTTCTCTAAGATCGCAGCTACTACGATCTTCGGATCCTCTGCCGGAGCAAACCCCGCGAACCACGCGTGATCGTCATCTTTAACTCCAGATTCCTTGGACGCGACCTGAGCGGTGCCGGTTTTTCCACCCACC
>JBIIEK010000137.1:0-8013 GCA_044237895.1 Bdellovibrionota bacterium | reverse complement strand
AGCGCAAAAGACCAATTATCTTAGGGCATCCGGATGGCCACACTCGGCCAAAGCTTTCGAAGAGATCCCCGCTAAGGAGACGGAATCATCAAAGTATTTGCGTGCGCCGTACACATGGAAAGGGGCTGCCTGCCCCTTATCCATGCGGCGAAATTCATGCAAGCCTTGTATCACAAGCCCATCATAATCCAGAACCACTATGGGCTTCGAACGAGCAAGAGCACTCAGCTTTTGGGCAACCTCTCGCCTAACAGAGGGAGAAAAAGGGTTGAACAGAAATACTACGTCGGCTCCCGAGATATCCGCCTTAAGCACATCACCAACATGAAAGGCGGCATTCTTCATCTGAAGTTTTTCGACAACTTGATTGCAGGCGTCAACACGCGCCGGCATGAGCTCTATCCCGGTAAACCTCACATCGTCGCGAAGATTGGCTCCATAAAATATCGGGTGCCCATAGCCCGATCCCAAATCGTAGAAAGAGCTGTTTGATTTTAACCGAAGAAGCAAAAACAGATCCCGCATCGAATGAAGATCTGTCGCCTGGTACATCCATCCACCAGCATCGAACTCTTTTAATTGAGTGGCGTCATGTTTTGATTGGTCACCACCGACCGGCTCAGGGTCAAGACCAAGGACAAGATTCATGTGGTTAATTGTCGCGTCGATTTCATGTCGGTAATGAAACATTCTCAAAATTGCCCGAGGATCGGACGGCTCTCGAAGGGCTGACAATAGGCTCTCCGTGCACAATTCAACGCGAGCTGCGATATCGTCCTTTAACGCAGGCCCGAACTCTTTACTGTATCCAGCCCACTCTTTGAACACCAAGCGGCGACGGACCTCGTCGCACACCTCAAGGACACGATCTGTGCTCTGATAGAGCTCTACGACGGAGTGGGCTGTTACCTTTTCACTGTGAAAGTCGCAGTGGAGAATTTTCTGAGCGTACGAGGGGTCTAACGCGAGGTCGCGGCACGACTGGTAAAGGAGCGGCTCAAGGAGTTCGTTCAGTGACGTCGCCTGCGCCGGCGAACGGATGGTATTGTGATGACTCAACACGCCGATGTTATGGAGAGGTTTCGGCCGTAAGTGCCTCGTTATTTGAAGCCGCCCATCGGACCATAACCCTTTGCCCCTGCTCCCTTTTTATTTCTGTGAGCGACAGTACCATAAGCAAATAGCATTAAAGGAGCCCCTTGGGCGAATGCCCGGAAATATTTTATAAAGAATCTCGGGCGGATGGCCGTTAACCTCGTCACGGAGGGCGTATGACATCAACTTCTCTTTCTAATCCATCAGAACATAATCCTACTCGTGTTCGTCACGCCGAATTAAGACTTGGGACCCGCTCTCTCACGAACCTCTTTCTCCGCTCGATGATCACCCTCGGAATCCTGTACGGAGCTCTCACGCTCCTTCTCATCTCAGCCGTCGAGGCGGGCCTTTTAAGCGCTTTCTCAGCCCTTATTGTCGGCATCCTGTCTTCAGTTTTCCACTTTATCGTCGGCCCATGGATACTCGACCTCTCTCTCCGGTTCCTCTACTCGCTTACCTGGGTTGAAAAATCAGCGCTGCCCGAGCACCTCGCAACCTTTGTCCAACGTGTGTGTGACGATAAGGGCATCTCCTTTCCAAGTTTCGGAATTATCAATGATGGGGCGCCACAAGCTTTTACCTACGGCCACTTCCCTTCGAACGCGCGTATCGTGGTGAGTCGAGGACTCCTGGACCTGCTATCCCCGGAGGAGCGAGAAGCTGTGGTCGCTCACGAGCTGGGCCACGTGTGTCACTGGGACATGGTAGTTATGACCATCGCGCAGATTGTGCCGTTGCTTGCGTACTATATATATCGAGCAGCCTCAGATTCATCCTCGAGAAACTCAAAGAGAAGCAACGCCGCCTCCCTTGTTGCCGCAGGCTCGTACGCTGTTTATATCTCCAGTGAGCTGGCTATCCTCTGGTTCAGCCGAGTGCGAGAATACTATGCAGATCAGTTCGCGGCCGAAACGACCAAAAACCCGCGCGCGCTTGCTCAAGCACTAGTTAAGATCGGCTACGGCCTTGCAGCAGCAGGACAACCACACACACAAGATCCCTCCTCCACCGAGAAAACATCACGCTTTTCAAGCGCTTTTGAAGCGCTCAATATCTTTGACAAACGTGCCGCTCTGAATTTAGTCGTTTCGACTGGAGCGCGGCGAGATACCGGCGAGATTGCCCCCGAGCGTGTCAAGGACGCCATGCAATGGGATCTGTGGAATCCTTGGGCAAGTTATTACGAGATTATGTCGACACACCCACTTACCGCCAAGCGCCTCGAACGTCTTGGAGATATCGCTGTAGTGATGGGACAGGATCCTTTTATCGTTTTTGATCGAACCCAACCGGAGTCCTTCTGGGACGAGTTCCTGGTAGACCTGTGCGTAGCGGCGCTCCCAATCATCGGTTTCATGTTAGGAGTATGTATGGTCATCCTGCAGGCCGTTTCCTCTGAGGTAAATCCTCACTGGTTCGGATTAGCATTAGCGCTCTTTGGAGCTGGCCAGATCGCAAAAACCTCTCTCTCATACAAAGCTGCTTCTTTTACCCCGAAGACGGTCGCTGACCTATTAAAAGAAGTCGAGGTCTCCCCGGTGCGGCCGGTCGCTACAACGCTCGAGGGTACTATCATCGGAAAGGGAATCCCCGGATTTATCTTCAGCGAAGATTTCATCATTCAAGATCAAAGTGGAATTCTGTTTCTCGATTATCGACAACCCATCCCCTTGTGGGAGACCTTTTTCGGTCTTCTCAAAGCGGGGGGATATCAGCAGAAAGATGTCGTGGTCAAAGGATGGTATCGTCGAGCCCCGATACCATTCCTTGAGATCTGCGAGATCACAGTGAAGGAGACTGGCGTGAGCCGTCGTTGTTATACGCGATTTGCTAAGTACATTGCAGGCGGATTAAGCCTCGCTCTTGGCGTCGGTCTCCTGTTGTAAGAGACACAACACCACGTCTGATTTATCCGTTTACTCTCGCACCTTTACGGGCTAGATCCTTAGCTACAATGAAGCGCTTCTCCAGCATTACTGCTTACGCCTGCATCCTCGCACTGATCGCCCCCTCACTCATCATGAGTAGTGCGTTTGAGCTGTATGCCCTCGGGACGCTCTGCTGCCTCTGGTCATTATTTTTATTCGGCGTCCGAACTCGACCGTCGTCACGATTCTTCACTCACACTGGTATTAGCCTCGGAGTTGGGCTTGTTACACCCCTTATTCCGTGGATCGGTCCGTCTCTTATCTTACCTTTATCTCTGCTATACGCGCTTTCCCTCACAGGAACGCGAGGTGGTAAAAGCGCGATGCTGTGGGCCTCTCCCGTATTAGCCTACCTTGGGGGCAGCGCCATATCGGAGCTTATCTATGCGATCCCTCTCGTGAGTGCCATACCTATAGACTCCCCCCAACGCCTACACGATCTTGCGATGACGCTTATCACGAATCAGATTCCATCGTGGCGTTATCTGAGTCGTGTGGCGGTTTTCACGCTCCTTGTGAGCGCCCTTGGTCAGAACGATAGCGCTCGTCTCTCCTTCTTCAGGGGCGCCATAAGCGGTGCGCTAGTAGCTGGCGTAATCGCCGTCGCTTCTTATTGCGGAGCATTCTCATTCTCTACCCAAACCATTTTCTGGACGTCTCTCAATCGAATTTCCGGAACGATGACCGATCCAAACGCTCTGGGTATAGTGATGGGCCTCGCTCTGTGGCTTGCGGCCTTTTCCCTGCCATTACATCGAATGTCACCTTGGACTGTTATCGCCCTGCTCTCTCCCCTTGTCGGTGGCGGATTAGTATCGGGCTCCCGCACGTTCATGATCTCGCTTGGGCTCTTTGCACTAGCCGTGACGTGGACGTATGTACGACCTGCAACGGCATGGCTCCTCGGGTTAGGAGTTGCGAGCATACTCGGAGTCTCATTCCTCGACTCCTCGACAGATCTTATTAACCAACTATCCATAAACCCAGCCATTCCCGAAGGCGCCCGCCGTACGATCGTTTCGCTCTCTATTCCGCGAATCAGCGAAGCTTTCTTTAGTCGCTCCGTTTTTCTCTCCATTAGTTCAACGCTCATTCAAAGCGCTCCGTTCCACGGCGTAGGAGCGGATCGGTATCGCAGTTATGTGGGATTAATGGCCGAGGAGCTCCAGCTTCCGATCGGCAGCTGGACGGACAATTCAAACAATCTATACCTGGGCATCATAGCGGAGTTGGGATGTCTCGGCGGCCTTGCCTTTCTTCTGAGCGGATATGGTCGCCGACTTCGCGACGCACGAGAGGCCCCCATGGGAAATTTCGCCCTCATGTCCCTCGCGGTACTGTTTCTGACCGGTCCACATACCGATTTTACTGAGGTTCTCGTCATCGTGGCGGCACTCGTCGCTCATACGACGACCTCCAGATCGATCCCTCTCAAATCCCAGCTCCGCACGATCGCTCTTTTTCTTTCCGTAGGATTCGTCGCTCCATATTTTAGAGAGCGCGGAGTGCTCGATTGGCATCGTGACACCGCTTCACTCTCTCGATGGCTCTCCCCTCACGCCCGCGTCGCGCTACCCTGCGTATCTTCTCCTGAAGAGAGAAGATCGTCTCTAGTCATTAAGCCATCTTACGTACCCTCTCGGGAACCGTTACGGGTGCTCGTCCATGCTAATGGCACCGATCATACGCTTGAATTCTCAAGACCCGACGAACAGTCCGTGTCATTAAAGTGCTCTGACGAGCAGCACACCATCTTCGCAACGGTCGATACGCGCCCGCCTTGGAGCCCATATCGAGCATGGCCGGGTAAGACCGACGACCACCGGCTACTCGGTGTTCAGCAGATACTTCGTATTAGCTCACAACCGTAAAGAGTTCACATCAGTTGAGTTCCCCCCGTCGGTGCTGGTAGAACGATCACGATCTCAATTCAAAGGAATTCTCATGGACCCCTTCCAGCGCCTCCCCTCTCAAGGAGCGAAACCAGTCGAGCCAAGCCCAGCCATGCCACACTTCACGGTCTACGAGGGCGTTCTTTTCCCCTACTTTGAAACCGGATGTGAGGGCCTTGTCTGGGCTCTACAACGGGACGGACTGGACGGATACAAAGGCTTGGTATGTCTTGAAGAGGGGGACCTCGTGACGATTCGCTCCCCAGAGGGACGGGTCCTTTTTGAAGACACGATCAAGCAGGACTACGAAAATGGCACGATACCTCGTTATGAGGGAGCAAAACATACACAGGTTACAGCGCTAGGATACTGGGTTCACTGGTCGCAAGCAGGTTGGGCCCCAGATGATTGGGCGAAACTGTTCCTAGAGCAGGGCAATCGAGGCACCCTGCGCCGGATCGAGAGCGCAGAAGGAAGTTCAATCGACTCAAGAGGGTAATCGTATGTCCTTTCAATCGACCGTTCAAATAGCTGGTGCTCGTTCACGACAGGAAGCGAGAATGCTTGAGGAGCTCGGCACCGATCTCATCGGGTTTCCTCTGAGACTTGGCTATCATACGCCCGACACAACCGAACGAGAGGCAAAGGAGATAATCGATAGCCTCAAACTCCCATCACGCGCGGTGCTCATCACCTATCTTACCGATGCTGTAGAGATAAAGCAGTTCGCCTCCTACCTGGGCGTGGGCACGGTGCAACTGCACGCTGATATAACGCCGATAGAGGTCTCGCGCCTAAAAACTATCGCGCCCGATCTTGCGATTATCAAGAGCCTCATAGTGCGCCCCGAATGCTCAGATCCAGCGCATCCCCTTTATGACCTAGCCCAAGAATTTGATCCCAGCGTCGACGCATTTATCACCGACACCTATGACCCAAAAACTGGAGCAACCGGAGCGACTGGATTACGTCATGACTGGAGTGTCAGCGCTCGAATCGCGAAGCTGATTAAAAAGCCACTTATTTTGGCTGGAGGATTAAATCCAGACAATGTCTTCGACGCTATCGTAGAAGTACACCCAGCCGCGGTCGACGCACACACCGGCGTTGAAGATTCGGAGGGAGCCAAATCTCCTTCGCTTGTAGCTCGTTTCATAGGCGAAGCAAAACGAGCATTTTTAAACCTAGAGGGTCGCTGAAAGACACGGCTCGATGAACGACATGAGAGGATAGATAAACCTACGCAAAGGAGCCGGGTAGATAATCAGAGGTGTTGGTACCGTTTTGTTGAAGATATTCCGTTAGAGCTGACCACATGCACACGACCAAAAACTCCTCAGCGCTTCACTACCTCTTCCATTCAACCCCGATAGGCCTCGCGGTTATCGCTACCTCTCAACAGAAAGTACGCTTCGTATATATCGGTAAGGATGAAGCACCCCTCTTAGAGCTACTCCACAACGCTTGTTTGGATAGCCACCTATCTCCTCTAGAAGAACGCGAGAGCCTCCCCTATCGCGAATGGATAGATCACCTCATAGATCCAACCGAAGAGGTCCTCCGTATTGGTATCGACCCCCGCGGCTCGCCGTTCCAACAGTCTGTATGGCGCTACCTCCTCACTATTCCAAGAGGAGCGGTACGATCGTATACCGACGTCGCAAGAGGTATCGGAAACATCAAAGCTACCCGTGCTGTAGCGAACGCCTGCGGACAAAATCCGATCGCTCTCGCCATTCCGTGTCACCGTGTCGTTCGAAAAGGTGGAGCCATCGGGGGATACCGTTGGGGGATTGATAAAAAGAGATGGCTCCTGGATCGTGAGCGCTCATAAAAAAAGAGGTCTGCTTGTTTAGAGCAGACCTCAAATGGTTACCTACCTTCGCAATAACATCTCAGCTGTCCCATCCCAAAAATCTGGAATAGCGCTCAATATCCCTCGGCTCTCCGATGATCAAAGAGCTACGCTCATGAACATCGGCAGGACACACATCAAGAAGGCGTTTGCCGGTACTTGTTACCGCTAATCCTCCAGCCTGCTCCACCATCATCGCGATCGGCGCAGCCTCATACAGATAACGAAGCTTACCCTTGGGATTAGAACTGTCCTCTGGGTAGAGAAAGATTCCCCCTCCAAGCATCACCCGAAACGCATCGGCGACCAGACTTCCCACATACCGGTGAGTATACACTGGCTGCACGCTTCGCTTCACATCCTTGATGAATCGAAGAACTGAATCTCTCCACCGAACTTCGTTTCCCTCGTTGATTGAGAAGGTTGCCTTTAAGCCCCCTTGCTTCATCTTGAGGTCGTCGTTGACTAAGATCCATTCGTGTAGTCTTCGACTGAGCGCGAATTGATGGAGCCCTTGACCGGTCGTAAAGAGGAGCATCGTCTGGCTACCGTACACAGCCATTCCAGCTGCAACGATCGATCGTCCTGGTTGCAAGAAATCGAGATGGGACGGCGGAACTCCATCCTCTCGAACACGAAGGATCGAAAAAATGGTGCCGACCTGCCCTCCATGTTCTAGCTCCTTGCTCCCATCGACGGGATCAAATGCCACAACGAACTTCGAACGTGGACTCCAATTATCAGTCTGGCACACCTCCTCCCGCTCCTCTGAGAGAACGAGAGCTAAATGTTCCGTTGACTGCAATCGAGCGACGAGAAGCGCATCTGCCGCCAGATCCAAGGGGATTTGAAAATCACCATGAACATTCTGACTTCTCGTTGCCCCCTCCATCGCATCAAGAGTAGCGTCCTGAACCAAGCCCGAGATCTGCTTACAACAACTCGCAATGTCGAGTAGAAGTCTAGTTTCCTCGGGCGTCCCAAACTCACTCTTCTTCTCCCGATTGAGAACGAAATCTTCAAACGTCAGCATAGACTTCATGCTGCACTCCTTCCGTGAGTGTCAAAGAACAAAAAACCCTATCTCTTGCACTGTTGCAAAGAGGACGAGGTCATTATCACGAGCTCTCGACTAGAGCTACTTTGCCCCCCTTGTGCTGTAGGATTGAGAACGAATTGGTTCGAATCTACTGGGCAGCTCCCCCAACGATACCCCTTTGGCAGGCGACCCAAGACAATG
>JBIIEK010000136.1:0-8018 GCA_044237895.1 Bdellovibrionota bacterium | reverse complement strand
CGCAAACGGCAACATTCAAAGATGTCCCAACCGAATTTCTCATTCTCGAGTTTCCCCGCCCCCTGGAAGACCTCATAGCGACTCGGTAACCACTCGCTCGTTCGCAGCATCAAGCCTATAAAAACCACCCTATCAACCTAGTTTTACTAGGCTTTTTCAACGAACCCGCCACCCAACGAGAAACATCTTAAGATAGTAATAACGTAGCCCATTTTTGTAAGGGGGAGAGCCCGAGCTCGTATATGATAGTCATGAACGCTCCTCGCCCAACTCCACCGACCTACCTCATCGTTCATACCGACCATCCGCTCGACCCAACCGGCCCGAATAGTGGAGCTGAGATGGCGACCCTCAACCAAGCTCGTTATCTTGCAGCGTCTGGAAGAAAGGTCGCGATCGCCGCACGACTCAAACACCCAATGACCACCGATCGCGGAGTTCATTTCATCGATCTCGGTTCCAGTTACGACATCGATCGGGCTCTCGATTGGGCGGACGCTCAAGGGAAGTATGTTTTAATCGCCGCTGGAAAAGCATTCGCAATTCTCATGTCTCGTCGACGAGAGCGTTGCATCAAGCGACTACTCGTCACGCACGACCGTTGCACCGGAGACACAGGATTAAAACCAGATGTTTTAGAGGAGGTCTGTGACGAGATCCTCTGCGTATCTCATTCACAAAAAGAGAAACTCGTCAGCGAAGGGGCTCCAGCCCACAAGATGACCGTCATACATAACGGAGTTGATTTCTCTATATTCTCGCCGAAGCCCGAGGAGGTTCGCGCGCCTCGACGCCTCGTATTCTCAGGGGCACTTGTGCCTGACAAAGGACTCCACGTACTGATCGGTTCATACCTCGAGCTCAAAGCGAAGTTCCCCGATCTCGAGCTTGAGGTCTTTGGAAGCTCTGCTCTCTGGTCGCGTGACGAGTATCTCGACATCAAGAACCTCGCGGCGACCGTCCCTGGAATCACCTTTCACGGGAAGAAGAGTCAGCGCGAGATAGCTGCTGGCTTTCGGCGTTCAGGAATATGCGTTGTTCCATCGATCTGGTTCGACCCCTATCCCCTTACCTCGCTTGAAGCTCAAGCATGCGGCGCCCCCGTTGTCGCCTTCAAAATGGGAGGCCTTCCGGAGGGTATCTCGCACAACGAAACCGGCTTTATAGTTGATGACGTTTCTCAGCACGCGCTCACCAAGGCGCTTAACGATCTCCTCTCTAATCCGATCAGACTCTCGCAGATGTCTTCTAACGCCGCCGCGTATGCGGCCCTGAACTTTCGTTGGGAGCTCGTAATCGAGAAGATAATCGCTCTGTGCGAAAAGCCAGCCGGGTCGACGCACTGTGCCTATTCAGAGCACCTTCACAATCCGTGGCTTTCAGTCGAGACGCGAATAGACTCTTAGTCCGGTAACGAGCTATCTCGATACAATAGCGAAGCTAGCTCGCCGACGGCTTAAATTGGTCCAACATAGTTCGAAGCACCCCGCCGGACTCAATGAACACGTTCATCACGGCCGAGATAGTCGGATCCAAAAAGAGCCGACGGCGATCCTCCTCCTTTGTGACATAGTAACTATGCCTGCTGATGTACATGAGGATCGCGCTCGCCCGAATCGCATCGCGCATCTCCGGGGAGTGCCCCTGACTGATCGTATCGATCATCTCCGAGAGGAGCTTCAATTGATGAATGAAATCCTCTCCCGTATTTCTGACGGCACCGAGGTGTTTCTCCTGATACGTATTGATATCCCCAACTCCTATCGCCTGCCGAAGAAAGAGAGAGCCCTCCGAAACCTCAACGAGATCTCCCAGACACGTGGCATAGGCGACAAAGAGGTGATCGCCACCGATACATCGCGGGTGATTCTCGATTCGCTCAAACACGTCATACCGCCACAAACCGTATAGGGGAACGTTGTAGGTTAGTGTCAAAAGGGTCATGATCGTCTTAAACGGCTGCGGAACCCCTATTGTCTGAGGGGAGCTTCCCCACTTCTTTATGATCTTATTATCGTGATCTATTTCATATGCGTTCTTCGGATACGCGATCGCTGCCGTAGGGTTTTGAATAAGCCCCTCTAGCATCCGCTCCAGGTAATCAGCGCTAATAACGTCATGACCACCGAGGAACTGAGCAGCCGCACACTGCTTCCGTTTGAGGTACGTGATGAGAAATTGCCCATGGTCGAGCGAGCTGAGGTGGGATGGTGGCGAGATGACCTTTATTCGACGATCCAAAGAGGCATAGTGCCTGACGACGTCGGAGGTACCATCCGTCGAATAATTATCAGAGATATAAAAATCGAATTCAGAATGGGTCTGATTCAACACTGACTGAATCATCTGATCCACAAACCTAACTTCGTTGTAGATCCCTGTGTAGACAACTATCTTATTCATGCGGTGCGATGCCTATGTGCGATGGTTTAAGGTAAACACTCACGTAACGGAAGGGATGCGGATCCTGCACAACCTCCTCTTTTTCACTATCAAATGACACCCGCATCAGGCGATACCGGTATCCCAGGGAAGGAGTCCTCGAGCATCGGATGTTGAGCATCCCGCTCAGACCGAGAGCCTACTGCAAGGGGCCAGCGTATGGCAACGCGGGGATCGAGCGCGTTGAGCGCGCCCTCGGCGTCTCTGTGATAGGGGGCCGAATGAAAATAAAGGATCTGACTATCCGGTCGGAGCACCTGAAACCCATGGGCGAACCCCTCTGGAATCAATAGGCTCGTATGATTCTCCTCTGAGAGTCGGATACCGTACCATTGAAGAAATGTCGGAGAAGACGACCGCAGGTCAACCGCCACATCAAAGAGCTCGCCCTTCGTGCAGGTTACGATCTTCGTTTCGGCGTACGGAGGATACTGAAAATGCATCCCACGCACGGCCCCCACCTCGTGCGTTAGCGATTGATTAATCTGCGCAATCCTGCGGTGTCCCAGAAGCGGTTCAAAGTCATTCGAACAGAAGAGACGCTCGAAAAAACCCCGACTGTCGCCAGCGTAATTTCTCTGAATGACCTTGAGTCCAGCTAAGGGGGTCTCCGCTATCGCGAATCGATCGCTCATACTACCCCGTGTCCGTCAGTAACGAAGGTGTTAATCTGCGAAAGGGTGAACTGAAGCATATCCCTCTTCTCTCGCCACGCTTTGTGCCACGAGACGGTTTTCGAGAGAGCTGCGGGAAGATCCCAAACAGGAGCCCACCCGAGCTCTTGGCGCGCCTTACCAGCGTCAAGAGTGAGCAGATGAGCTTCGTGAGCCTTTGGGGCTTCATCCACAGCCCACCGCGCACCTGGGTAGGTCGAACACAGGTGATCTACTATCCAGCCGACAGATTTACACCCTGACTCGCTTGGACCAAAGTTCCACGGGCCCGCGAACGCGGCGCCGTCAGTGCATAGCCGCTCCCCCACCAACATATATCCCGCAAGGACTTCTAATACGTGCTGCCAAGGTCGCACCGACTCAGGATATCGGATACGCAATGTCGTTCCGGCATCTAAGGCTCGCAGAAAATCAGGAATCAATCGATCAACGGACCAATCTCCCCCTCCTAGTACATTTCCCGCTCTTGCGGTGGCGACATGTTTTCCACTCTCCGCAAGAAAGGACCGGCGGTAGGCGCCCGTTACAAGCTCACTACACGCCTTGCTCGCCGAGTACACGTCATGCCCTCCTAATTCATCCACCTCTCGATAGGGCGTTAACGAGCCTTTATTCTCATAGCATTTGTCGGTGGTAACATTAACTATCGCCTTCACTCGATCACAAGTACGCGCGCTCTCAAGGAGGTTCATCGTTCCTATGACGTTCGTTTCGAGCGTAAAAACTGGGTCCACGTAGGACTGACGTACAAGTGGCTGCGCGGCGAGGTGAAAAATGACTTCAGGGCCTGCTCGTTTCAAAGCGCTTTCGAGAGCCACCCGATCACGAACATCCCCCAAGGTGTGGCTCGACAGAGCGGATGCCACTCCGGCTACCTCAAAAAGACTGGGGTTTGTAGGAGGTGCCAAAGAATACCCATGCACCTTGGCACCCAAGCTCGTGAGCCAGATCGATAACCACGCCCCCTTAAAACCGGTGTGACCCGTTATGAAAACACTCTTGCCTTGCCAAAATCCTGGATTGGTCACTTCCAAATTCTCCAAGGGGCATCGCCTTTCTTCCACATCTCTTCGAGATTAAACTTATCACGCAGGGTGTCCATGGCGTGCCAGAACCCACGATGCTCATAGGCGCAAATCTGATTGCGCGCGGCGATCTTGGGTAAGACGTGAAACTCCCATGAGTCCTCGTCGCTCTCGATGAATTCGATCGCCTCGGGCTGCATGACAAAGAATCCACCATTTATCCAGCCCCCATCACCGACCGGCTTCTCTTGAAACCGCACGATCTCGTTTTTCTCATTAGTGACGATAGCGCCGTATCGACCGGGAGGTTGAACAGCGCAGAGGGTAACAAGCTTCTTGTTCTGCTTGTGAAATTGAATCTCCGAACTTAGATCGATATCTGACACCCCATCTCCATACGTGAAGCAAAAAGGCTCCGAGGGTTCAAGATACCGCGCAACTCGCTTTAACCGTCCGCCCGTTCCAGTGTTCTCACCCGTATCAATTAATGTAATCTGCCACGGCTCCGCATGTTTTTGGTGGACGTGCATTCGATTGTCACGCATATCGAAGGTCACATCCGAGGTGTGTAGGAAATAATTGGCGAAGTACTCTTTGATGACGTACCCCTTGTATCCGAGACAGATAACAAAGTCGTTAATCCCGTGCGAAGAGTAGAGCTTTAAGATGTGCCACAAGATCGGCTTACCCCCGATCTGAATCATCGGCTTCGGGACGACGTTCGTCTCCTCTGATAAGCGCGTACCAAATCCACCCGCTAATATCACTGCCTTCATGATGCGCTCGCGTTTAAAAAGTCATTCATGACAACTCTCGAGTTCCCACCCACGTAGAGGGGTAAAATTCCTGTAATACGCTTCGTTCGCTTCGTAGCCTCTTCGTCCAATTCACTAAAAAATCCTTCGTGTATCTCGATGGATACAACGACGGATTTCATCTCCATGAACTCGTTTCGCCGAGCTCTCCAAAGGCTCTCCACAGACCCCTTTTACCGTCATCCTCGAGGCGCAATTCGCCCAAGAGTTACCATTATTTCGATGAGTTACACCCGATAGAGGATGCATAGTAGTGGTTACCCTCTAGAATCATTAGGCAAAAACGACGGATACGGAAGCCATTATTTGACCTTAACCCCCTCTCCAGCCCGTCTTTGTAACTCCCTGACCAGTCCGCAGCGCAGACCAGCACATTACAAGAGCGAATTGATATCCTCACCGACCCCTCTCCAATAATACAGATCAAGGAATCAACAAGGCGTTATTCAAACGGCAGCGCTCTATTCATTTACTTACCGCTGGAATCGGTGACAGGCTCTACGTTCCTCACTACGCACGCGAGTGTTACCACGATTCCGTTGAGTGGTTCGTGTTTCCGTAGCTTCGTCACACTGCCCTCTTTGTAGTACCTATCAGCGATATATGCATGCACCGATGGTCGATTAGTTTGAGCCCGTCCCGAGTAGAGGTCGTATGGCACGACGATCCGCTTCACCCCATTCTTAGCGGCGCGAGCAGCGACAAGATCGACGAAGTGCTCGAAGAATGCTCCGACATCGACCTCGAGTGAAGTTGTTTGGGTGGGATTAAACCCGCGAATTAGGTACGCCTTCTCTCCATCTTCGGTACGGACGTTAAAAACGAAGGCGCCTCCGATATTTCGCGCGGTAGCATCCGCTCCGCGCGTAAAGACGAAGAACCTGGAACCTCTGTGGTTCTCAAGGACGTTACTATCGCGCACGCATGTCTGACATAGGTATCCGGCGTGATCGGCCAGGAGCGGAGATCCTTTATAGATGCTGAGGGTAACATCCTTCCCAAATTGCTGAGTAGCAAGGTCAAGCGCATGTAGACGAGCGACCTCACGCTGTAAGCTTCGGACGCTAAAGATTCGCTTCCATAATGCTCGCCCGTTGGGTGTCAGGTCGAGCGACGCCTGCCTGACTATCTCATCGAGCAAACTCGCGCATCCTTCGAGATGCTCGCGATGAGTGTACTCATCTGTGCTCCATCCCCGCAAACGGCTCGGAATTAATTCCTGAACCGCTTTAAACCCGACAACTCGGGCGGAGTGTGTCACTGCGTCATCAAGGCGCTTACCGAGAGCGGGTTGTGGGCGCGCGCATGCGTTTATGAACTGCTCTGCCGTCTTTGATTCCAAGAGCTCCTTTCGCATGGCCATCAAATGCTCAAGCGATTGTTGAGCGAATTTCTGAGCATCGCCAGACTGGCTCAAAAGCTCGTCTCCTCGGACACTAAGAGATCTCAAGACAACGTCGCGCTGCTGTTCGAGCACTTTTTGCAGATCTTGGGAGAGAGAGAGAGCTGTAAAGCACTCTCGTAGCTGTCGTACCTGTTCCATGCATCCCGGCTGCACCTCCTCGCTCTTTGACGATCGAGTCACTGTATGTACGTTCACGTGCGCTAAGGGAGAGGAGATCCTTCGCTCAAGGGCTCGTGGACGAAATGAGGTGTCACTATATCGCTGCATAGAGAGTCGCTCCCGCGCACCCTCTGCCTCGCGTCCCTCTAAGCGGAGCGCGGCTACGAATAGATCGGAGTCATAGAGCTCGGCAAGATCCTGCATCTGCAGATCTCCGTTATTTATTCCCCGCTGGATTACATGCAGTCGAGCTGTGTCGAGCGCTCGCACGTCATCGCCCCTGTGACTCGGCTGCGCGTTCTTCACCAACAGTGGATCTTCGTCATCTGTAGACCGCTGGGCTTTGCTCCGATAAAGGACTGAAAACGGAGCTC
The DNA here is from genome assembly GCA_044237895.1 of Bdellovibrionota bacterium. GTDB lineage: Bacteria > Bdellovibrionota_C > UBA2361 > UBA2361 > OMII01 > OMII01. The sequence goes on along the minus strand of JBIIEK010000136.1, from coordinate 1,124 downwards.
GACCAAATGTATTGAGGTGCTCTTTAAAGATAGTAAACTCGTTAAGCAGGTGTATCTCTCCGTGCTCATTGTGATAGGGAGAACAGAACGGCCAGAGCTCTAAGAGACGCATGTGTAAGGTGACCGCTGAGTGCGCGTCGTTCCAAAGATTCTTATAAGAGCTCACCAGATTTTCAAAGAGTGAAAGAACCTGGCTCTCAGGGATACGGGTACTGAACCGTAACATGTAACTCACAAGCCACGTTTCACGATTAAACGAGGGGTATGCCGGGTCATCAAGGCGCTCATAGAGCGCCTCTAACGGCACATTCGTCCGTGCGATGAGCGGCGCAAACTTTTCTATAAATCGGAGGCGATCTTCTAGACCCGAGTAACATGGGAGGGTCTCCTTGGAAGAGGTCTCCGCAACGCCGGTCCAAGCCTGCCATCTAACCGCAGCGTCTTTGAGCTGTCGCTCTCCGGCGTTAAGAAATGACAGGATCTCAACGCGTCGTGCGTCAGTATCGAACACACCTGTAACCCATACCCGTTCGTCAAGGTTTGAGATTCCGGGTGTATTTGCCACGATGTGAAGAGTCTCGACGGATGGGCCGATAGATCCAAGGATCTCTGGCATACGTAAAGCACGTTGAAGAATAGCAACTCGCTCCCCCGGAGGAATTGAAACGGCGTGGTTTATACACTCCGCAGTTATAGGCCCAAGGTTGTCGAGGGTGTGATCGGTAAAGATGCAGGAGGTGAGCTCCTGCTCTAATCCGAGCGTCTGAAGGCTCATGGCCAAGGCCCGTACCCCGTTCCGGAGGGATTCGCCATCGTGATCCCGGTCCCACGTGTCGTCGTAATCATCGCCGTTTTTTTTCTCTTCTCCTCGAAGGAACAACCTTAAAAAGTCCACCTCATACGGGTCAAAATGCTCTTCACACGCAGCCGCTACCGTAAAGAGCGATTTTGAAATAGCGCTTTCAGGGGTGTACGGTTCACTCGCCGGGAAAAGTCTCCGTCCGATTTTGATGAGCTTAGTCCAATCATGCTCTGAGAGGGTATTGGGTGCTACGTTTTCGAGCCTCTGAAAGAGATGCGATGCGCACCACTTTGTTCTCGCAGTGGTGATATGTCTCGTCTCG
>JBIIEK010000203.1:0-4942 GCA_044237895.1 Bdellovibrionota bacterium | reverse complement strand
AAATCAGAACTTGAAGATCTCTGTCTCCTGTACCTTCGTCCCGAACTTCATCAGCAGATAGAGGCGCACATTCAAAAGAGCGCCTCAGAACGGGACGCCTACGTCGATAAGGTGACCCTTGAGATTCAGAAGACCCTCTCTGAAGCGGGGGTCTCAGCGTCCGTGAAAGGTCGCGGTAAACATTTCTACTCAATCTGGCAGAAGATGGAGAAGGACAAGCTCTCGTTCGAGGACGTGTACGATATCCTCGGCTTTAGAGTGATAGTGCCGACGGTACGAGCGTGTTACGAGTCTCTCGGGGTCGTCCATTCTGCGTGGAAGCCAGTGCCTGGCCGGTTCAAAGACTTCATCGCCATGCCCAAGCCGAATATGTATCAGTCGTTGCACACGACGGTCATAGGCCCGGAAGGCCAACGCATCGAGATTCAGATTCGAACTCCGGAGATGCATCGCATTGCGGAGGAGGGGATCGCGGCTCATTGGCGATACAAGGAGGGCGAAGGGGCCCCGGCATTTGATCTGCAGTGGGTCAAGGAGCTCGTTGAAACTCAGCAATATCTAAAGAATCCAGATGAGTTCATCCAGTCCGTAAAGGGAGAGCTTTATCCCGAAGAGGTGTTCGTCTTTACACCAAAGGGTGATCTCATCCGATTGTCGTATGGTGCTACGTGTGTTGATTTCGCCTACGCGGTTCACACCGATGTGGGGCATAGAACGGTTGGCGCTCGCGTGAACGGTCAGATGGTCCCACTCGACCATACGCTCTCTAACGGGGACACCGTAGAGGTGATGACCTCCAAGACTCATGTTCCGAGCAAGGACTGGTTGCGCTTTGTAAAGACCTCCAAAGCCAAGCAGCGGGTGCGAGCCTTCCTGAAGGCAGAAGAGCACGCGCGTTCGCTCGCGCTCGGCATGGACCTTCTCTCGAAGGATCTTCGCAAAGTGAAGATGAGCCTCAAGAAGCTTGAGAAAGAGGGGGCTCTTGGGAAGGTCGCTGAGGATATGGGGTTAAAAACCGTGGGTGATCTCTTTGCTGGGATCGGTTACGGACGGATCAGTTCAGCGAAGGTGATCGCCAAGCTCTTGCCGGAAGACACAACGGTCGCGGCAAAGCTTGAGGCTCAGCCGTCACCACTTCAACGGATCTTCCAGCGAGCGGCCGCCGTCAGTCGCGATCGAGTTGGTGTTCGCGTTTCGGGACTCGACGATATCTTGGTTCGATTTGCGAAGTGCTGCGAGCCTCTTCCGGGTGATCGCATCGTTGGGTTCATAACGCGAGGTCGTGGTGTAACGGTGCATAATGCTGACTGCCCTCACGTTCTCGGTAGCGATGTGTTGCGACAGATCGACGTTGATTGGGACGATGGTGTTCGTGCGCCACGTCGTGTGAAGATTACCGTTCATTCTCAAGATCAACTGGGGTTGTTAGCGCACGTGACGCAGGCGATCACGAGCCAGGGCGTTAACATTACGAGCGCGCAGATTAAGACCGAGCGTGGCAAAGCTGCTATCAGCTTCGAATTGACGATTGCCGACGCCCAACAACTGAACAAGATTAAGCGTGCGATCGAGATGGTTCCTGGAGTTATTAAGGTCGAACGAGTCAGGCACCTGACTGGTGCCGGAGAGGCGGATCTTCCGGGAGATGAAGTGTGATTCGGCGGGCCTGCGCGATCGTATTCGCTCTCTTCGCAATGTTTGCTCAAGCGGATGCGCAAGTCTCCGCGGCTCCTCCACGCACCCCTGAAGAGCAACGAACTATCGCGCTCTATAAGCAAGCCAATAAAGCTGTGGTGTTCATTACGACCCGAAGTTACGTCGTGGACCCGTTTGAGTTTTTTGATGACATCAAGCCGCAAGAGGGAACCGGGACGGGTACGGTGGTCGATGCCGCTAAGGGGATCGTTGTTACGAACCTGCATGTGATTGAGAGCGCGCTCAATAGTGGCGGGTCTGTTGAGATCATGTTGGCGTCAGGCTTAAACAGTAGAGCTCGCCTCGTTGGATACGATCCGGAAAACGATATCGCTGTTCTTAAGATCGCCGAGCCTAGTAGGGACCTCGTTGCGCTGCCATTCGCGGATTCGTCAAAGCTTGAGGTCGGACAACAGGTATACGCCATAGGAAACCCCTTTGGACTCTACCGAAGCCTCACTTCCGGGATCATCTCATCGCTCGACAGAACGATGAAGACCTCTCGCGGAGCCAAGCTCAAGGACCTCATCCAAACCGATGCCGCCATTAATCCAGGCAATTCGGGTGGGCCGTTGCTCGACTCCGCCGGTAATCTGATCGGCATCAATACCGCGATTGTGAGCCAATCAGGATCGTCTGCGGGAGTAGGTTTCGCGGTGCCCATCAACAGTATTCGTCGAATACTTCCCGAGATCATTGAGACTGGAAAGGTGAGTCGCCCTCGACTGGGATGGCAGCTTGTCGACACGGATCAGGGCCCGATGGTGCTTCGGGTTGTGGCTTCGGGCGCTGCCGCCTCGGTAGGGATCTCTCCGATTCAACGAGTCATCTCTGGTGGCGCGTTCATGCAGGGCTATCGCGAGGATATTGACCAGGCGGATCTCGTCTATAAAGTGAACGGAAAACTGGTGCACTCCCGTGATGATGTTGAGGATTCCATTAAAGAATCCAGGCGCAACGAAAAGATTACACTCACGTTGCGCCGTGGTGGTATATACGGCAAGGAGCGCGAGGTGACGGTGCTCCCGAGGTGGGAATGAAGATAAAAGTTTTGCCAGATACGGTCATTAACCAGATAGCTGCGGGCGAGGTCGTAGAGAGGCCCGCTTCCGTCGTTCGTGAGTTGGTTGATAACGCGGTAGACGCAGGTTCGACCGACATCTTCATCGCTGTAGAATCTGGTGGGCATACTCGCCTCCGTATTCGGGATAATGGATGTGGAATGTCCCGCGATGAGGCGCTTCTCGCCTTTGAACGTCACGCCACCTCAAAAGTTTCCGCGATCGAGGACCTTCATACGTTAACGACGATGGGTTTTCGAGGTGAGGCGCTTGCGTCGATAGCAGCGGTTTCAAAGGTAAAGCTGATAACCCGGACCAAAGAGGGAAGCGTTGGAACGACGATCTCTCTGAAGGGTGGAAAATTGATCGACGTGCAAAGCTGCGCATGGAATGAAGGTACGGAGATCGAGATCGAGCACCTTTTCTTTAATACTCCAGCGCGCCGCAAATTTCTCAAGTCTCCGCGGGCAGAGCTTTCACGAATTCGGAGTTGGGTCGCGCACTCATCGCTGGCGCGGCCGAACGTCCGATATCGACTGGTGTCGGATGGCGATGAGATCCTCAATCTTCCTGCGGTGGCATCAATGGCAGAGCGAGGGGGACAGATATTCCCCGGAGACCTGATGTCCGTTTCTCTCTCAGAAGGGGGGCTCTCGGTGCAAGGTGCGCTTGGGCACCCTGGGGAGGCGCTCGCGGACGCGACGGGCCTTATCGTTCTCGTAAACGGTCGCCTTATCTCTGATAAACTTATCATGCGAGCCGTGCGCGATGGATACGACTCGATGCTCAAAGATAGGGAGTTCCCTGTTGGGTACCTCGCAATCACGATGCCTCCGAGTATGGTTGATGTGAACGTGCATCCGCAGAAGAGTGAGGTGCGATTCAGTCATCCGGACCAGATGTTCGCTATAGTGAAGGGAGCGGTGTTGAGCGCTGTTCGCGGGATTCGAAGGCCTATGATGGCCCCCGCGGCATCCATGCCACAGGTAGCCGTCGCTGCGTCCATCGAAAAGATCGCTCGACTGTTACCCCCACCTGTTGTGTCTCGTTTCGAGTGGCCTATTCCAGCGCCTGTGCAGAGCGTTCCCGCCGCATCGTCTAACGTCGCGATCGCCGAGCCGGTTGTTCGTGAGTCGGCGCCATTTCAGCCCTCGTTCTTTAGTGAACCGGAGGCTCCGCGATACGGAACCCAATCGCAGCCTCCGAAACAATCGTTTCGGTTCTCTGACCTGCGCTACGTTGGACAGCTCCTGCAGTGCTATCTTGTGTGTGAATTGAGTGAGAAGCTCGTTGTGGTTGATATGCACGCGGCCCACGAGCGTGTGAACTACAACAAGATTCGCGCCGCGCGCTCCAAGCATTCGTTGAACGTTCAAAAGCTCCTTATTCCAGAAACCGTTCGGTTGACCGGAGATCAGGTCGCTGCTCTCCTTGATCAGAGTGAGATGTTGCGTGAACTTGCGCTCGAAATCGAAGCGGTTAACGACGATACCATCGCTATTCACGGTGTTCCGGGTGTTCTTTCTCACCTCGATTGCGGGGCTCTCGTAAAGGAGATCGCCGCGGAGCCTGTGCCCGAGGGGTGGAGGGAGCGCTTAGAAGAGCGGATTGATCACATCACTGCTCGTCTCGCTTGTCACGCGAGCGTGCGTTCGGGTGACGCTATCTCACGCGTAGAAGCGTACGCTCTTTTTCAGCAACTCGATGAAGCTGATACGGCTGGCGCGTGCCCGCACGGTCGCCCCGTGGTCGCTGAGTTTGCGCGTGATTCTGTGGAGCGCTGGTTCGGAAGGGATCGGTAATGAGCTCTCCGATAAAGACCGTCTCTGTAGTTGGCCCAACCGCGTCAGGCAAAAGCGCTCTTGGTATATCGATCGCGCAGGAGTTAAACGGCGAGGTCGTCAACGTCGATTCGGTTCAGGTGTATCGTGGTCTCGATATCGGGTCCGCGAAGGTTCCTGAGTCAGAGCGTGGCGGTATCGCTCATCACGCACTAGATATCCGAGACCCGAACGATCTGATGAACGTTGGAACGTTTCGTGAGTACGCGATGGGTGTGCTCGCTGAGATGAAAGATCGGGAGAAGCTCCCTGTGCTCGTCGGTGGCTCGAGTATGTATCTTACGATACTGCTCCATGGCATAGCAGAGCTTCCGGAGACGCCGAAGGATATTCGCGAAGCGGTTG
>JBIIEK010000135.1:0-8101 GCA_044237895.1 Bdellovibrionota bacterium | reverse complement strand
GTCGAGGGGTTGCGCCGGAGAGCAACGAAGCTCTCATAGCTCGGCGAAGAGATGGAAGGTGCTACATTTTCCGGCGTAGCTTTGCATCTGTCTGAATATTCGACGAACACGCTAACAGCACCGAAGTGTGCGACTACTCGTATGTGCGGATCAAAGAACAGGTGTGGAGTGCCGGAATCTACTATGAAAACCGCATCGATGAAAGCAGAACCATTGGGCACGGGTTATACTTGCGTATGCACAGGTCCGGTTACGATGGGGAGTGCTTTAACGAGTCGGCTAGCGTGGATAGACTAGACCGCCTAGAGTACCAAGATGTGATAGGCAAAGGTTGACTATCGATGCAGTGTTAGAAGAGGCTTACCGTGTTGTCAAAAAGCACCGCTGTCTTACTGATCTGTTACGTGACAGAACGAGGCGAATCCGCCCCTTGCCCGTACGCCGAGGCTGCAGCTGGCTATCTCTAGGATGATACTACCACGTATCAGCTCGCGTGCTTCTCCATGCGCCATAATGCAAACGGCCCTATTCGGGGCGCAAGGGTCAGCATAAGTTGGCGGGCCTTCTCTCTAACCTCTCGGTCGGGATGCGCTGCGGTACTCCAAGGAAAGGAGAGAAATCCTATTCCTCCGAGGGTAATGCCCGGAATCCCTAAAACCCGCATCAATCCCGAGATCGCTCCTTGTGCTACAACAGGGCTCTCACAGAGGAGATCCAAGGCGTTTCGAGCGGTGTGCACGTTGCTCGGCGCTCTACACTCTCCATCAAGCACAAGTTGGAGGGTTTCGCCTACACGCTTTAACTCCTGAATAGCTTTACGATCGCCGACCTTAACTCGTGTGAAAAGTTGCGACTTGAGCGCCGATAGATTCTCCGGAGAGGATAATGCGTGTTCGAGCACAAGAGCCGATACCTCTACCTGGTCGGGCTCAGTGTAGTCGGGATATGCGCAAAGATTCCATAGCTTCGTAATCTCATTCTGCCACGGCTGTTGAAGAATCAATCGAGCGGCATGGACGAGCTCCTTCCCCATAGATGCATCTCGAGATTCAAGCGCCGTGATAACGGCGCTCTGGAGAGAGGAGATGACTGAGCGGAGCGGAACTCCATCGAGATAGATAAAAAATCCGGCGATCTCGTCGCACAGCCGGCATAATTTAACATGATTGTCAGGGGTGGCAGTGGTCTCGGAGAGATCCCTAATTCTCCTCCTCCAAAACCCAAATTCCGCTATCGGATGGCTTCGGAACATCCGAGCTGTGTGGAGAAACTCTGGGTCTGGCGTCCCTGCTACCTCATGACCGAGGATAAAAACGTTAAATCTGTCGTCAGCCTCCTCAATGTCACCACACTGTATCAAGTTCCCGACGGCTTCGCGCAAGAAGCGCGGGGGAATGTGTTTCTGATTGTAAACCTTCATGATTAAGCGTGTGTCTGCAAGCGCCTCTCTCACGTAGAGATTGATCAATGTGCCTAGTAGGGCTCCAGCCGTATCCGGAACGGTAATATGTGTCGCATCGACCATGTCGAGAAAAAAAGCCAGCTCAGGATGTAGAGGCCCTTTGATCAGCGAGCTCTCGATCTCCTTCAAGAACTGAGTCGCGCTCCGACAAAATAGTTCGTCTTGAAGGGTTCTCATGCCGTCCGGGAGAGCCGCTTTACGAGTGAAACAGTGAAAGTCCGCTAAGGTCCGCGGAGAGTCGAGGAATGAGAAGAGGCATCTTTGAAATGTTTGAAGGTCCTGACTTGGTCGGAAGTCCCGCTTCTCAATCTGTTGGATAGTGTCGCGATACTCAACAAGGGTGCGTATCAGGGATTCTCGCTCAACGCGGTCTCCCTCGCGTTCCGGTCTCCCCTCTAGCTGCTGCAGACGCCCCAGCGCAGTTTCAACATTTGTCGGGACGAACCTGGGCCTGCCGCTTGTCTGATAGCGCACCTCTTGGACAAGATTCGTCACAGAGGGCGTAGAGTCACCATGCGGGGATTGTCTATGTGGTTGATTTTGGATCATGGGAGCCGAGAACGCCTTGCTGCCACTTTCGTATACAGAGGATCTTTGGGTTAGCGGGCCTTGCGACCCGCTAACCCGCACCATATCGGCTAAGAGCGACCTAGTCCGGTACCAGCTGCAAATGTCGAGAACTGCCACATATCCTGAGCTGAAGGCACTTTGCTGTCGAAGCTCATGAGAGAGAGATCTAGGTCAGAGAGCGGATTCCACTCCGATGGCTTCGAGACAAACTCGCCCAAGTATGGGAGAGCAACCTTCAAGATCTCGTCATGGTCGATGTCGTCTGGCAGACAAAGGCCGCTGGTCGGATTATCAAACATCCAACGCGCCGCAGCGACCACGGAGATAGCTACCTGAACGGTCGTAGCGTTTTGTCCCGGAACGAGCCTTCGGGCCTCGTCAATATCCAAGATGCTTCCTGTCCACCAAGCGTTGAAGTCGTGACCCATCAAAAGCACCCCGAGTTCATCGTGTCCGCCAGAGATCTCATCGTTGAGAATTCGGTGGGTAGGCTGAATCTTATATTGACGCATCTTGAGCTCGTGCAACGACGCGATCGCTGAATCAGATGGGCAGTACACATAATGTACGGTCGGCCGATAGACGGCCTTATCTCCGTTCCACGTAGTCAATCGATCGGATATTCCGAAGGCTTCTCCGTGTCGGATGACCATACCCACGATAGACCCACTTGGAACCCAGGATCTCACCCAGGTGTTCACCCCTAGCGAGCAAAGACAGATATTGTTCCGCGGGCCCTCCTCAAATTCAGCAGCGCCTGGCGGCAATGTGCGTTCGTGCGTGCCCCATCCCATCTCCGCGGGAGCGACGCCTTCCTCGTAAAAGCCTTCAACGCTCCAGGTATTCACGAACTCATTTACCGCTTTAGGGCGAGTTGTGATCTGGGTATCTCGCTCACTGATATGAATTACCTGTGTATTTGAAAGTCGCGCGAGGGTCTTGAAATGTTTGTTTGACAGCGCACGTTCAAGCTCCACTCGCCGAGCATCTTTCGGCTTCGTCTCAACGATCCGAGTGCCGATATCCAGTAGTGCTCGTTTGGTGAAATGAGACACAAGGCCTGGATTGGCTCCGTGGTCGACGACCGCCGTCGCTCCGCGGTTGCTGCCCCATCGGTGCACCATCTTGCGCAGCGCCATTTGACGTTCATAAAGCGTGTATGGTCTTGGGTCATTGCGCTTTGTGTCGGCGTAAGGGTCCCAGACCTCTACAGAGGTATTAACATAGAGGACGGATGAGCTTCGACACCACTCAAGTATCTTCTCAGTCTCGATGTTCCAGCCGAGGTCGATAAGAAGATCGCCCGACGTAAGATACTGCCCTAATACCTGTTCATAGTTGCCAGGCTCAACGCGGATCATATGGTACTGGAGACCTTGCTCAATTAGAGCCTGAATACGGGGGCGATTATCAACGAAATCTAAAACAGTAATCGCGGTCGCTGGTAGTTTAAGGCACTCCACCAAAAGGGGCAGCACGCACTGAGAGACCGACCCACATCCAATAACTACGACTCGACCGCTGAAGTTTCCAGTATTCATTATGTGACACCCCTCATTATGCTCACGGGCGATGCTCACGCAGGAGGCGTGGACATCGAAATGAGCTTCCGAGCCGAATGACCCGAGGAAGCGACTATTCCCAATCCCGTGAGAAGTCTTGAGTAGGAAGGTAGCAAAAACCTAAATGTAACGCGCAATTACTATGATGGTAGCGTAGGGCTTTCCACTTATAGTAGAATACGGGTGTCATATGACTGTGAGGTGCCCATGATAATTCCATCGACTGAACCTTCGCTTGAGCAGATTCTCTTACGATTGCTAGCCGAAGAGCCGCATTTAAGTGCGGAGAGACTTCGAGTTGTGGCCTCGCAGGGAAAGAATACGTACAGCCCAGCAGCGGTCTACAAGGTCTTAAGTCGACTCCTTTCTAGCGGCGTGGTTGTAAAATCGGGCTCGCAGTATAGCTTGAGTTTAGCATGGGTGTTTGAGCTACTCACGTTCGCCGATAACATCTCGAAAACGTACTTCTCCGATGAATATGTTGGGACCCTTCTGCCGTCGACTGGTAAACGGATAGCATGGAAGTTTACAAATTTAACTCGGTGTAACGAGTTCTGGAATCAGTTACTCCTTGCTCTTCTCAAGGGTGTTCGGGGTGAGGATGTTTTCTCGTGGGTTCCATACCCTTGGTTTGTTTTGCTGCAAGATGATAGGGAATCCCGGCTTCATCAAGCCTTCAAGATGAGCGGAAGGACCTTCTATACAAGTTTCGGTTCGAGCGGAGCTCTCGAACCGATAGTCAAAAAGCTCTACAATCACAAAAACCAGATCATATCCTTTGCAAAAGGACCGCTCCATGAGCTGAAGAATTCATACATCGACGTCGTGGGTGATTATGTTCTTACCGTAACGCTGGCTCCGGATTCCGCCCGAACTATAAATGGACTCTTTTCAGAGCTCCGCACCCGGCATGCGATCAACCTCGGCAAACATCTGGCTGTGTTGTCTGAGCGGTGCAAAGTGACGGTAACGATAGAATGCAACCAGAAGAAAGCTGCGAAGCTAAGACAGCCGCTTGAAACATTCTTCGGTCTAGATTCGGAGGCCGGGAAATAGTCTCCCGTTGCGGTGGGCGATGCCGTGTCGACGACCGCTCGTGGTGGTGAATGAGATTAGGGAGGTTAAGAGCCTCCGGGCCCCAGTTTTTCAACTACAAGGCCGTTGGGACGGCCGGGCTTAGAGGGCGCAAGTATTGGGAGATCCTCCTAGGGATGAAAGGAACATAAGCCCCCCAGCATGCCTACATACGTGGGGCCAGTAGCGCTATCCACTTGTAATCAATGGGCCCTAGTGGACCGGGGGCGAAACGGGCCAGCTTGAGAGCGATCAAACGAAAGAAGGCTGAGCCGATATGTAAAGTTTTTCGATACTTCTGTCGTTCTTAATAAGGCCAGGTGCATAGAAAGGAGCGATCCCTTGGGGAGTATCAAGAACTCTGTCGGAGCGTGCGATTGTCATGAAGGGAGGGGAACAACCGCCTCTCGCGGTAGGCTATCGCCTTTCGGCATCTTCACTCTCCTTATAGTCTTATCGTTGTGGTTTGCGCCCCATGACCTCCTTGCGCAATCAACAGGATCTGGGATTCAACTTGGCAGTCCCGAGAGTAGTCACGGCGGTGCTCCCTCATGCGATGGGATGCCGGTCGGTTACCAAACGGTGCCGATACCAGCGGCTGGTGTTTGCGTAGATTCGGTCAAGGAGTGCGTTCTCAAGGGCGGGGCAGCCTCTTGGCAGACAAAAACCTTCTTCACGGGATTCTCCCGCTCCTGCGTCCCGTCAGGCCAAGTCGACGCCTGCCAGCCTTACACCTGTGTAGCTGCCACTGGAAGCTGTTCGCCCAGTGGCACCCGAGTAAAATGCGATCCCTCCGCCGACGGTTGCACGGCGTATGCCTGCGACCCGCAGAAGCCGGGAACTTGCATAATCACCGAGAAAAAAGATCCGAACCAATGCGTGGTAACGTGGCAGGATCAAGAGACGCCATGTGGTGGGGCTACTATCTACCACAAGGTAGTCACCATTTCAGACCCGTGTTGCAAATATAAAGTTGGATACACTGAGCCGACGTCTCGAGTGTCTCCTGCCTGCAATCCTACGCCTCAGTGCGTTGATGGTGTGTTCGAGGTTGCATTTACGGGGAGCGTAAACAATGGAAATAAACCCTTCGGTAACGCATGGGCGATGGCGACCTCGACGGCTAAAGGCAAGGTAACCGTTGCCAATCAAGCCGGAAAACGGGTTGTCGTCGCTGGTGCCGCAACGCTTGAAGGGAAAGCTACTGGGTCTTTGGGGGGCTGGGCGTATTACGCTAAACTAGGTGTGTCATGGAGTGGAAGCGGTAGCCCATCTGCGACAGTGCAGCTGCGCCGAGCTGGCGGAATCTATAGCGATGGCGAAGTGCGGAAGATGGCCATAGCGACCCGCGAGGACTCCGCAGGTACCAGTATCGTAACGATCTCTGGCGAAGCGAGAGTGCCGAGTACCGCGGGCTGGCACGACTGGAGCAACTTCTCAGTCACCCTTCAGGTTGAGTGTCATCCATGCGAACTCTTCGTTGGGGAGGTAAAAGCAGAGGAGATTGCGAACACTTCAGGAGATTTTGGGATATACACTTTCGATAAAGTATTCCCTCCAGTTCAGGATGGGGCTCCGAGCTGTCTCGCGCAGTGGCGTGACAAGGTCTCTAAAATGAGCATCAACACGGTCAAGGACCCAAACTTCTGGAAAGAGCAAAAACATTACAGAGACGACTACTGGGCGCTGTGGTTCATCGATGACATGGCGAAGGTTCGTAACGGCGTATTCTACAATCCTGCAAAGGGTACCGCGCCTGTGTGTAGCGTTCCGTGCACCAAAACTAATACCCCCATGACTCCACCGTGTTGGTGTAATAAAGAGGCCGAGGGGTGGGCGTATGGACAGGACTGGAAGGATGTGCCGGCCAAAATCGAGTGCGTCAAACGTGCTCCGGTGGGGGTGCCAGGCTACGTCCACTGGGAGGGGGCATGCATAGATACGAAGATATACTTAGACTCATCGTGTAACGTGGTATCGGCGACTGAGCTTGCCGGAAAGAAGGTATGCGGGGGAGCTAAGATAACCTTCTATCCTTCGTCTCCAATATCACTACTATGGAACACCTCTAAACCCATTACGGCGCATGGTTCTGTAGTGAATTTTCCGCTGGATAAGAGTCGTTCCGATAGCTGGTACGTGTGGTACGGTTCAGAAGAGACGCCACTACTGGTATACGATCCCGCCCATAAAGGAACGGTCTCCTCGGTTGAGCAGCTTTTCGGCAACTGGACCTTCGGCGGACAGCGCACCGCTGCGCTATCCCTCGACGCATCGACGGCCCCACGACCGTGGCGCGATGGATACGCTGCACTTGAGACCCTTGATCACAACGGAGATGACGAGATATCGGGCGAAGAGCTTGAGCCGCTTGCTTTGTGGTTCGACCGCGGAGCCGATGCAGTAGTGGGAGTAGGAGAGGTGCGTCGACTCAGCGAAGTGGGAGTAACCCGGCTATTCTTGAGTCCACGTTCGGAAGATAAGATGACCAGAAATGTGCACGTAAGGCGCGGCTATACGGTGGTCTCGCACGGAACAGAGCGCATTGGAGAAACCGTCGACTGGTATAGCCAGGGCGCCCGAACACCGGCGCAGCTGATTGCGATGCAGCAGTTCGGTGGTGCGTTTAGCGTCAATCGGGGAGAGAGTTCCGAGGCGAAAAGAGCAGGCATTTCATCGCCCTCACCAGCGCCCGTTGGTATAGCCGCTTCTATCTTGCACGATCCTCGCATTAACGGCGCGTGGTACTGGAAAGCAAAAGAAGATCAAGGCAAATCTCCTCGCGGGATGCTCCTCATAACTGCACGTCAGGATAGCTCGATCTCGGGGATCTCCGTAACTGAGATTCCAATTCGTGACCCGGCAGGTAAGGTAAGTGTGATCGAGACGATGAAACCGTTTGCCGGAACGATAATCTCCAAAACAGAGGAACATTACCGCATAACCTTTCAGACTCTGGGCGGGGATCCTCAGGATGATAACGCGGCATTCTCGGAGGCGGATGTCGACCTACGGCGAGGTGTCGTTTCCGGAAAGACCACTGAGCCTATCGGAGATGACAAGAAGCTCACGTATCGATGGGAAGCTACACGATGATTCATCTGTACGGTCGGTAGCCTCGGTATTATTAGCATTTGGATTTTGTCAGCTCAGGCGGTCATACCTAGCCGTAGCAGCAAGGATGAAGGCCGCTTAAGGGGAGCTCTTCCATCCTTCGAAGCATCCAACGCCTGAGGTGCTGACGCGCTAGCGATGATCACTAGAAGCCATTTCAAAAATCCCCTGGGCTGCGGCTCGCTGCGCTATGAGATCGCGTCGTCTTCGGGAGAAAACGTGCTCGCTGTATCGCAGCGGATACACCTGCGCGCGTTTTCTCCCTGCATTCTCGCGCTCTCGTAGCTCGCAGAGCCTCGCCTGCATGGTATTTTTGAAA
>JBIIEK010000132.1:0-8276 GCA_044237895.1 Bdellovibrionota bacterium | reverse complement strand
AGGAATGAGCGTATAGTACCGGGCAACAACAGGGGCAATGCCTGAGGTAACTCCTCGCACGAGGGCTGCCATGTCTACTTTTCGATTGATTCGTCTGGTTGCGCGGTCAAGACCTGTCCCGTCGATAAAGAGGCCAACAACTCGCTTCTCGCGTTTCTTAATGAATCCACCACCTAGTTGTTCGTACTTCATACCATTCACCTCATATCCGAGAGTTCCATTCGCGCGTCGCTGCGGAAATTCCCTCTTTGGGGACCGTCTACTCAAAGAAAGTTTGCAGGGGGAGTGTACCCCGTATCCCGGGTGCTTGTCGAGTTGTCGCAGAAATAGGGGGTTTTACGGCGATATCAGTGGGCTGGATTATCGAACTTCAACCCGCTCGCCGATCGTCACTGCATCAAAGATTCGAGCCATGTCATCCTCGGAAACACGGATACCGCCGATCTCCTCGGTCCACACCGGGCCAGAATGTATGGGGATCTCGCGATCCAAAAAGATCGCTTTGCTCCCTAAAGCACCTCTCATGAATCGAGCTTTTGTGCCGTCGGCCGGGACCTTGATTCCCCGTCTAAGGAAGTAGGTGGGGGGGGCGTACCAGAGGGGATCGTTCTGTTTAAGAGCTACGGCGTACGAGCCAGGCTTCATAGCGTACGTGCCCTGAGCTTTGATCGTTATGGGGGCGCTCCCCGGTGAAGAGAGGGTCAATGAGTGAGACGCCCCATGTACGAGAAGATGGGGGGGCGCGCTGGGTTGCACGGGCTCTGGCGGGCGCATTCTCGCCATTGGTTCCGACGAGGTCGATTCAGAGTAGAGGTTCTGCTTGGGAACCGGCCTCAAGAGAGCCAGGGTTCCGTCTGGAAGCCACGTTTCACTACTGGCCGGGTTGAAGCTGGCTGTTGCGCACCCGGTCACGAGAAGTAGGAGTGTGAACGCGAGCACTCTGAGGTTTGACCGATCCGATTTTACTGGCCGTGGTGTGCTCGGAAGCTGTGTCCTGTTCGACATGTTCATACCTTAAGACCTCATCCACTGGGATTCGGGGGCTTGAGCCTGCTCCTTGCAAGCTCAGGTCAGTGGGGTGCATGAGATAAGATGCAGTAGGCACCCCTTTGGATTGGGGTGAATCTGGTGGTTTCGGAAAGGATGCGGTGGGTAAAAAACCACAGTTTTTTTAATGGATATCAATAAAAACAGATAGTTATGATGTTTTTATGGGGCGGATCGGAGATCAACTGGTGTTAAACTTGCCAAGCGCCGCGGTCTGGGGTGTACTTTCCCTCTCGGGTTAACACCTGACAACAACCCTCAGGACTTTTAGCTGTATGCCTTCATCCCTTAACGCCCCATTTAGTCGGTTGGCGACCCTCGTTGTGGCTCTCTTTGTAATTGCGTCCTCGACAGGGTGTGGTGTGCTTTCGCATCGATTCCGTGGAGGAAGCGGATCGGATCTGCTCTCTGCCGAGGAGTCCCTGATCGATTCTAACGGGCGGGGACCACATCAGCTCGCTCCCCGTAGCGCCCGAGTGCTTCCGAAGCCTGAGTTTGGCGTAACCCCAGAGGTTCAGGCCGAGCTTAATCGATTCATGACCGCCGAGAGGCAGACGGTCATTAAGGTTCTGGACGAGAACTCTCATCGATACAAGAAAACCAAAGAGGTGTTTGAGGGGCAGGGTGTTCCTTCAGAGCTTCTATCGGTAGCCGCCGTGGAGAGTGGTTTCAATCCCCACGCGCATAGCCCGGCGGGAGCTCGAGGCATGTGGCAATTCATGAAGTCTACCGCTCGTATCTATGGACTCAAGGTGGGGCTCACGAAGGACGAGCGGCTTGATCCAGACCTCTCGTCGGTCGCCGCCGCGAAGCACTTACGAGATCTTTTCAACAGTTTTAACGATTGGCACCTCGCGCTTGCGGCATACAACGCCGGTAGTGGTGCCGTGAATCGCGTGGTGAGCGCTCGAGGAGAGAGGGATTTTTGGGATCTCTCTCGGCAGGGTGCCCTTCCTCGTGAGACCCGAAACTTCGTGCCGAGAGTGATAGCGCTCTCTCTGATCTTTAACGATCCGAGGCGATACGGATTCCCTGAGATTAAGGCGATCGGATAATTCGTTACCTGGGGTAGTTCCGCCCGACGATCATTTTCTGCCCATGCTGGTTACCCACCCATGATGGAGAGTAGCGTCTCTAAGTTCTTGGTTATTGCCCCATCGGTAAGCACTTCATGGCCACGTGCTGTAACGAGGACGTCGTCCTCGATGCGGACTCCGCAGACAGGAAGCGGGCCGGTAGGCTTTTGGAAGTAGAGGCCTGGCTCAATCGTAACGACCATGCCCTTTTCTAAAGTGATCGCTTGTGCTGGTGAGGCGTCGTGCACGTCAATACCTAGTGAGTGCCCAATTCCATGCGGAAACCACTGTTTAAAGGCGGCTTTTTTCATCAGTTGCGGCACAGGTCCCTTGAGGATGCCAAGGTATTTCAAGCCGTAGGTCAACTCTGTAGCGGCGGCCTTGTAGACCTCGGAGATCTGCACGCCTGGTCTAATCTTTTTGATCGCCATGAGTTGGGCTCGTAGCACGATGTCGTAGAGGTCTTTAAGCTCTGAGGAGAGGTGCCCTCCTACAGGGATCATGCGCGAGATGTCGCTCGCGTACATGTTGAGCTCCGCGCCGGTGTCGATGAGAAGGAGATCTCCTTTCTTCAATTTTCGCGAGAGGGCGTGATAGTGCAGCGTGGCTGCGGAGGGTCCCGACGCGACTATCGTTCCGAAGGCGGGTTCTGCTCCGTGCACCTTATAGAAGTATTCTAGGAATGCCGCGATGTCCCGTTCCGTGACCCCGGCTTCAATAAGAGGTAGTGCGTTTGCGATCGCCTCAGCGGTGATCGTTGCGGATTCTTTCATCGCCGCTACTTCTGAGGGATCTTTTATTAGGCGTAATCTTGCGGTGAGTGCTTCCGCTTCAACCAGGGATGTTGGGAGTCCTCGAAGCGCGTGCGCTCCGCGATTGGAGAGGTCTGTTTTTACTGCCGCGCTCACCGTTCCTGGTATCGATTGCAGATACGCTGTGGTGCAGCCTCGCAAGGCGTTCAATGCGGCTTTAAGGGGTTCGCTTGTGGTAACTACTTCGGCTTTGAGAAACTTGGCGAGAGGTTTAATTGGAGTGGGCGCGCCCTCCCACAAGTTTTTGAGCGCGTCCGTTGGGGGGGCGATGATGACGACCGGTTGTTTAGAGTGCGGTCGTAGGATGAGTGTGATCTCCGCTGAGGTGCTCCCCGTGAGGTAGAAGAGGTCGCTATTTGGTCGGTATGGATAGTGAGTATCGCGAGAGCGGATCGCCGAGGGGTTGCCTGATACGATCAGCGCCTCTGGACTACCCGATTGGGAGAGAATGGCGAGGGCTTTCTTAATGCGAGAACGGAAGATCGGTTTCATAGATGGTTCCCTTATACGGTCGTCCTGAGTAGACCACGATTTTCCGACCTTGGCATGACAGTAACTTAGAGACGTGAAAGGCTTTTGAGGATTCTGAGTAAGTCTGCTAAACACATATAAAAGCTCACGTATCGCCCCGAGGAGTAGAGCAGTATGTTTTCAATCACTGTTGATCTAACGGACCAGTGGGTCACGCCGGTCTATGAACACGTGCATCACGGCCGGTGTTTTGATCTGTTCGAGGAGGCCCGAATCGGTCTCCTCAGGGCGATCGGGTTTCCGAATGATATGCTGTTAGGAGAGGGCAAGGCACTCGTCATCGCCAAGGTAGAGGCGACATACAAAAGAGAGGTCAAAAAGGGACTCGTTACCGTTACCTGTGAGGATATAGCAATTGATGGACGAACCTTAATCGTCCATCAAAAGATAGTGAATGCACGCGGAAAAGTGGCTGTAGACGCACGGATCGAATCGGTTTTTATGGATATGAACACCCGCCGTGGGATGGATATCCCTGAGGACTTTAAGATAGCGTTTTTAGGCTGGGCCAAAGGTTGACACTGAAACCCTGGTACAGTACCCTTGCGTGGCTATGAAAGAGAACACTCATCCAACTTATTACGATGCGACCGTTTATTGCGGTGGTTGTGGCAACACGTTTGTAACCGGTGCTACAGTCCCAGAGATTCGAGTTGGTGTATGTTCACAGTGTCACCCATTCTATACGGGTAAGCAGAAGCTCCTCGACACTGAGGGTCGCGTAGACCGATTCAAGAAGAAGTACGCTTCGAAGGCGGCTCCTTCTGCTACTACAACAGAAAACTAAAAGGGTTCCTCGTTGATGCTCGTCCTGAAAAGGGTGCTGGTATGTACGGCGCTCCTGGCGTGTATCTCGTGCTCCGACGGCCGAAGCGGAATCAATCCGGGCGATAAGGCTCCTAACGTCAAGGGCGTTGACTCAAACAACGCTCCGGTGGCGTTGTGGGACGTCAAAGGCAATCTCTTCCTCCTGAATTTTTGGGCAACGTGGTGCGCTCCGTGTATGGAGGAGTTACCCGCGCTGCAATCCCTGCACGCCAAGTTTCAAGCTCGTGGGGTCCAAGTTGTTGGTGTCGCTGTCGACGATAGCGTTGAGAACGTCAAAGAGGCGGTTCAGCGGTACGGAATTACCTATCCAATAATCATCGATAACAACGCGCAGAGTAAGCGCGCCTATCAGGTTAAAGGGTTCCCTGAATCTTTTGTCTTGGACGGTGAGCACCGAGTAATGGTAGTGACTGATCCGGCCGACGGCACACCGCAAACTCGATTATGGGGACCGCGCGAATGGGATTCTCCTCGTGTCGGTGCCCTTGTGAACTCTTTACTAAAGTAATCGTATGATTCCAACCTTACTAGAGTTAGGCCCAATACCGGTACGAAGTTTCGGTTTGATGGTCGCCCTCGCGCTTTTTGCGGGAGCTGTTCGACTCACCGTAAGTTTTCGTCGCTACGGGTTAGATGCTCGGTTGGCGGAGCGATACGTGACCGCAGCGGGTGTTTCGGGGCTTCTCGGAGCGCGGCTATGGTACATCGGTGAGAATTGGAGCGAGGTGAGGCACGATCTGTGGGGCGCTATCTTTTCAAGCGCGGGGTTTACCTTCTACGGCGGATTTATCATCGCCAGCATCGTGGTGTACCTACTCGCCAAAAAAGACGGGACTAATATCGGGCGGTTGTGTGACTCTCTTGGGCCGTGTCTCGCGTTGGGCTATGCGGTTGGGCGACTCGGTTGTCAGCTTTCGGGGGATGGAGATTACGGAATCGTGACGTCTGGATTCTGGGGGATGTCGTACAGCACAGGAGTTGTTCCGACGCCGCCTGGTATCTTGGTTTATCCGACACCCCTCTTTGAATCAACGATTGCGATCGGAGTTCTCGCGATCCTTTCATATGTTGAAAAGAGCACGACTCTTCTCTCCTTGCCATTTCAGAGATTCGGTTTTTACCTCGTTCTCATATCGATAGAGCGTCTCTTTGTTGAGACCCTTCGTGGTAATCCTGTTTTTGCTCTCGGATTGAGCGAGGCCCAGTGCATAGCGCTCGGGCTGATCGCGTTTGGTATACTTCTCATTGGGCGCGGTTCTCAAGGCGTGTCGACGTTAGAGCGGTAGTATTGCGGAGGTATCATGCGAGAATCGCACTCATCACAACGAAGTGACGCCGGAGGGAATCCCCTCTCTGCTGCCTCTATTGGAAGGGGATTCGCCAAGATCGAACGAGAGCGGCATTTGACTGAGCAGCTGCTTGAAAAGCTCCCATCTCTCTCTGCGATTGTGACAACGTCTGACCGAAAGACCTTCGGTAAGCTTCAGCGTGTTTTGGAGGCGTGTTCGGTGCGTGTCGAGGTAGAAGCAAGAGCGCTTGAGACTCTTCGCCGAGAACGAATTCCGCCGTGCGTATCTGAGGAGATCTCGGCACGGCGTTCTGAGCTTTCACGACGTGCGGATGTCATCGAGGATCTGATTAAACGCGCCGCCAGTATCTCAATTTCTCTCAAGACTTTGCCCGGTTCGGTAGAGATCCTTAAACCCAACCAAAGTAGAGAGTTGTTACGGACATTCACTGACCTCCGGCAAGCTTTTTGGCGGAAGCTGTACGAGCTTCCCATCGTTCAGAACACGGCGAGAGACTTGCTTGCTTCCGTACTTACGAGCAACAAGAAGGTTGGTTCTGTGCTGCATATCTCTTCAGCAAAGGCCGCGGACGAAGACGCTCTTCGAGCCCGTGTTGCCGAAGCGCAGAGAAAGGTGCGGGAGATTCTCCATGGTGTCGAGGGTCGGCAGCCGACGCTGCGGCAACGGGGCGCGATCGCGAAGGTAGTGATCGAGTTACCCATCGATCCGGACGACGTTAATGAGCTTTTTCAAAAGTGTTGTGTCAAGGTTGAGCAACTTGCAGCGCGTGAGATTGGGCTCATACGCGCGCACGGATCCTGTAAGGCCGGGGGGAAGGCTGGGGACGTAAGTTACGGGGTGTGGAAAGAGCTCGCTGCGGAGCTGGGTGGAAATGCTCTCGAGGCTCGCGCTTCGATAGAAGAGCTTAAATCTCTCTATGAGCCTTATGTGCGGGTGAAACAATACCTCGCGATGTCAAATTACCGGTACGTTTGCTCTCTTGTTGAGAAGATAGATCGCTTCAAAGGATGGCGAGAGGATTTAAAGCAAGACGGAATGATCGGAATGATGCGAGGGATAGAGAAGTTTGACGTTGATAGTGGGAATGCGTTGTTGACCTATGCATCGTGTTGGGTTTTTCAGATGACGTCCCGAGAACATAGTCGCTTAGCGCAACTCGTAACGATACCTTCGCATCAACAAGAAGTTCTTCGAGAGCTACGGGAGCTGCTCTCTCTTGATGACCGGCGAAGTGAGAAAGATCTTGCCGCAGTCCTCGGCGCGGATCTGGAGGATGTTCAGTTCCTACGACCTTTTGTTTATTCCATGGCGAGTGTTGATGGTATCCGGAATGGGCGTGGTGAGTACGCCGGCGCTGGTATTTTACGGGATCGTCGCCCTGTGGACATAGACAACGGCCTTGACCGAGAGGCGCGAAATAAGATCATAGATAAAGCGCTTGGGCGCCTGTCACATCGGGAGCGGCAGGTTCTCGTTCTGCGCTTTGGGCTTGATGGTGGGGAACCAAAGACCCTCATAGAGGTTGGTAGAGTTTTTAAGGTCACTCGGGAGCGCATTCGGCAGATTCAAGAGACGGCGCTGGAAGCGTTACGCGAGGGGCCATTCGGGAGAGGGCTTGTTGAGTTGATTCCAGAGACGAAGGACTAACCCTGTTTTTCTCTCTTTTGGTGTCGGGGGTGGTAGGGCAACATGGAGGGGCTGGCATCGCTCACCGCGAGAGCCTGGGAGCTATTACGATGTCCCTTCGGATAGAGAATCCACGATTGCCCAAAAGATCCCTTCGTTATCCATACGGATCGAGCCTCCTATGCGGTGTCCTTTTTTTCATGATGGGGTGTGGTGTCATCAAGAAGAAGCCGGAGGACAAACCTGATGAGCTCTCTGTTGTTGGCAAAGAGATGCCACCGGAGAAAGCAAAAGAGGTTCTTGGAGAGGTTGGAAGTAATTTCGCCTACGGGCCGGGTCTCGGTGATGCTGCGGTTAACCTTGGGGCGGTGGTGGTATTTCCGCCCTATATTATATACCTCCTTGGAAATACCGCGCTTTCACTGACTGGATATGAACCCGTTACGGTCTCGTCGGTGCTCCCTGAAGAGCAGGGTAGGGCATGGTCTGATGGATATGATACTATAGTGTCCGGACCCGGAAGGATGGTTGCGGCGATGGCGGGGCGCGAATATCGCTCCCGCGAGGTCGCTCAAGAGAAGTTGCGAGAGGTTCTCACGGATGGAACGCCCGATACTTCTCGGGCGCAGATGAAGGATAAGGAACAATGAGCCGAGTTGGACTAGTTATCAGGGCCGGAAATCAGAAGGTCGTCGCCAGAGCCCGCGAGCTCGTGAAGTGGTGCGCGGATAGAAATCTTGACTTGCTCGTTGATGCTCAGACCGTTAAGTCATTAAAGCTCAATGTTCCGGGGCTCTCAAATCGAGAGATCGTTGAACGAGCGGATCCGATCGTCACACTTGGTGGCGACGGAACGTTGATCGGAGTAGCTCGTTTTGTAAAAGGAGTCTCGCCACTCTTTGTTGGCGTTAATTTCGGCAATCTCGGGTTCCTCACTGAGGTGCGACCAGAGGAATTATTTCATGTCCTAGAAGAGACGCTCGCGAAGAAGGTCTCCTCCGCGGAGCGAGATCTTCTTTATGTGCAGGTGATGAGAGATGGAGCCG